>NZ_AVHW01000097.1 GCF_000449425.2 Clostridioides difficile CD160 | reverse complement strand
ATCCTATCTCTACATATAAGTTTCCCTATATGCTGACTATTTTAGCTACTAACTCATGACTAAAGTCACAAGTGTGCGTAGCTATTTTTCAATCAACAGTCCTATAAGGAATCCTGATGGAACACAAAGAAACATAAAAGCTCCATAACTAAAAAGTATCTTTCTAATGAATTTATCTGAAAAGCAGTACTTTATTCCTGACACCATATCTGTAAAAAATGATGCTTTTTCAACTTGTTTTGGTATGTTATGCTTAGGAATCTTGATAAATATCAACAATACAATAGCAATAATTGCAGTGAATACATCGATTAAAAGAACTTGATTTATTTGGTTACCAAAGCTAAGTATTGCTGCAGCTACAATAGGAACTATAAATTGTACTATAGATTGTAGACTACCATTTATGCCATTAAAACGCATTAAGTGTTCTTCTGGTACAAGTTGAGGAATCATTGCATTTACAGCAGGTGTCTGCACACCACTTCCTAGAGAACGTATAACAGATACTATTGCTATGGCTATCAATTCATTTTTTGTTCCAGTTGATGACATCATAAATATGATTAGAACTAATGTAGAGATGGCAATTATTGCATCTGATACAATTATGAGTACTTTTCTATTGTAGTAGGCTGCCCATACCCCAGCAAAAAAAGAAATTATCATTTGAGGTATAAAGGAACATACAGTTAAAACTGTTACCCATATACCTGATGATGTTTGAAGTGTGACATACCATATTAGAGCCATCTGTACAAGTGATGAGCCAAATAAAGAAATATATTGACTTGCTAGAAATGTGATTACTTTTTTCTTCCATGTAGAGTGAGTATTTTTGTTTTCCATTCTATTCCTCCTTTGATTTGTGTGTTGAATTTTTCTCGTTCTTAAGGATAACACACAAATCAAAGTCTGGAGTTAGAGTGTAGGGTTAAGAAAATTGTTTTTTCATAATTTGAAGATGGGACTTCATGGTTTTTGCATTATGCTCAGCTTCTTTCAACGAAGTTATCAATTTGTCACATACTGAAATAATTTCATCGTCATCTTTTGGAGTGTCAATGACAACTTTGATATTAGTATCAGGATTACAAGACAAAGCATTTAACATTCGTAAAATAGATGAAAGAGAATAGTTTGCTAAACGAAGTGAACTGATAATTTTAAGTCTCTTTATATCTTTATCAGTATATACACGATAACCATTTTGTTTTCTTTTTACTTTTAGCAAACCATTCATTTCCCAGTTTCTTAGAGTATCTATTGTAACATTTAAGTGTTCTGCAGTTTCTTTTCTAGTTAAAAATAGTTTATTTGTTTCCTGAGAATTTCCATTTAAAATCTGAGTGACAATAGTGAGTGCTTCTTCAGCATTAGATTTTTCTATTTCTAATTGTTGCAAGTAGTGATTTACAAGACAAATAGCCTTGTCAAAATCTCTATTTGCTGATGTTTTAATAATCTCAAGAGCATTTTTTCTCAATCCTCTTTGTAGAACTTCAATTTTTAAGGCTGTACGAGCAAATCTAAATTGTTCTATATGAAAATCATTAAAGATACGATAACCATTTGTATTACGCTTGGGTCTAGGTATTAAGTTGAGTTCCTCATATAAACGCACAGTATTAGGATGTACACCAATTAATTCTGCTACCTCTGATGTTGTGTAAGTCTCCATTAGTATTCATCTCCTTTTATGTATATAGTATCAATCATAATATCACTAAACCAAAGTCTGGTGTTATAGTGGAGGGTTTCGCTATTTGTGATATAGTTAATCTATCATAGATGTAAGTATGTGCTTTTGAATAAAATCCCATCTGTCACGAGGTTTAAAAACTATCTTAGATGGGATAGCTATCACTAAGTCATATTGTGGAATACAACAGATAGCATTTCCTCCAGCTCCCATTGCTGAATACCATAAAACTCCATCTTTTTTACATAGCCACCATAGGTAACCATACTCATTGGTATTCATTTTGACAGACTCTTCAATCCATGATTTAGATATAATACTTTTATTATTCCAAATACCTTTATTTAAATATAGAAAACCAAATCGTAACATATCTCTAGCGCTCAACATAAGTCCCCATCCACCTGTAGAATTACCTTGTCTATCTTTTGCCCAACCCTTAAGATTTTTTCCAAATAAATCTTCAAAGCCAAAGCCGTTCATATCATAATCTGGTATCTCTTTCATACCAATAGGTTTAAATAAGTATTCATTAGCAAATTCACGAGCAGATTTTCCTGTAGTCTTTGTGATAATAGCTGAAAGTAGATGCGTTCCAGCTGAAGAGTATTTGAAAGTACCAATATCACCTTTTTGACCAAGTTGATTTAAGGCATATTTTATCCAATCTTTCTGTTTACAAAATCTCTCTAATGACTCAGTATTATTTTTAAAAGGGTATGGTGCAGTCATTGTAAGTAGATGACGTATAGTTACTGCCTTTTTACATATTTCAGTAGGACTACAAGTATATTCAGGAAAAAAATCAACAACTTTTTGGTCAACATCTTTTATATATCCTTTGTCTATTGCGATGCCTATTAAAGCTGATATAACACTTTTTGTAACTGATGCAACATGAAAAGTATCATCAATATTATAACCATTATAATATTTTTCAAATACGATATTTCCTTTTCTTGCGATAATTATTCCATTTATATTGTTGTACTGAGAGATTATTAGAGGTTCAAGTTGTGAAAGTTTTTTTGAACTCATACCAACATTTGAGGGTTCTATACTTTCAAATGTCAAATCTAAGCAACTATTTTTATTCATTATAGGTACCTTCCTGTTATAGAGTTTGGATTTTCTTTTAGAGTTTTAGGGGAGCCTTCTGCAATTATATAGCCTCCTTTATCACCACCTTCTGGACCAAGTTCAACAATCCAGTCGCAAACATTTAAAACATCTATATCATGTTCAACAACAATTACAGAGTTTCCATTTGCTACTAACTCATCCAACAGTTGAATTAGTTTGGCAGTATCATATAGACTTAGACCAGTAGTTGGCTCATCCAATACATAAAGGATATTACCATTTCGTTTTTTACCAATTTCTTTTGCGAGTTTGACTCTTTGAGATTCACCTCCACTTAAAGTAGGTGTGGGTTGACCCAATTTTATATATCCCATACCTATTTGTTCCAGTACCTTTAAGTGTGAAACAATATTTGGCATATCTTCAAAGAAATTTACAGCTTCAGAGACACTCATATTTAAAACATCATGAATATTTTTATTTTTATATTTAATGGATAAAGACTCATCATTAAACCTCTTTCCATGACATTCGCTGCATATATGGTCTATGCTTAAGTTATTACCCAGCCAGACCTTTTCATATCCACTACCACTACATTTAGAGCAAGCTCCTTTAGAATTAAATGAAAAATGACCAGCTGTAAATCCTCTATTTATTGATTCTGACTGATTTGCAAATAATGTACGTATCTTATCCCATATACCAATATAAGAAGCAGGAGTTGAATTCATATTTTTGCCAATAGGAGATTGAGATATTTCTGAATATCCAGAAATATACTTAGTACCTATTAATCTATCTGCTATAGTCTCAACAACTGCATAATCATCTTCATCACTTATTTCACTCTCTAGGACACTTGATTGACTATTGATAGTATGGTTATTAAAGTGACTTCTAAGAAGAGGGAGTAGGGTGTCTGATATAAGTGAACTCTTTCCACTACCTGATTTACCAGATATTCCAACCATAGAACCCAAAGGCATTGACACTGTTACATTTTTAAGGTTGTTTGTATTTGCATTTTGAACAGTTATACAAGGCATTTTATCAATACTATCAATATTTCTAGAGGTTGCTCTGTTAGGCATTGAGCATTTTCCTGATAAATATTGTCCAGTAATTGACTTGTCTGATTTAAGTAGACCATTTAAATCTCCTTGATAAATTAGTTGTCCACCTTCAATACCAGCCTTTGGACCAATATCAATAATATGTTCTGCCATTTCAATTGTATTTCTATCATGTTCAACGACTATAACTGTATTTCCTAAGTCTTTAAGTTTTTTTATTGATTTTAAGATGTCTATTTTTTCTGATTCATGTAATCCAGCAGTTGGCTCATCAAGTACATAAATTAATGAATCCATCTCTGAATCAAGATGTGAATTTAAAAATAGTCTTTGAATTTCTCCACCACTCAAAGTTGACATTTCTCTGTATAAGGATAAATGACCTAATCGTGATTCTATTAGATGTCTTGTTTTGGATAAAATATCATT
Source organism: Clostridioides difficile CD160 (assembly GCF_000449425.2). GTDB lineage: Bacteria > Bacillota > Clostridia > Peptostreptococcales > Peptostreptococcaceae > Clostridioides > Clostridioides difficile_E. Next base: position 21,619 of record NZ_AVHW01000097.1, on the reverse strand, counting down.
TATAAGGTTTGTACCAAATGTATTTAAATTCCCTTGACCTAATAAGATTTTAAGGAACTCATCAATTTCTAAAATAGTCATTTTTCCAAGTTCACCAATATGTTTTCCATTTAAGAGAACTCCACGTGCTTCTTCACCAATCTTAAAGCCTTGACACTCAGAACAAGCAGTCATAGTGTAAACTCCATTCAAATCCTCACCCCTTTTGTAACGGTTGTGAAATAGCTTTGATAAAGAGGAACTTTTTTTGCCATTTTCATAGTGACCATAGAGTACTTCATTTTTTATTTCTTCAGGTAATTGTAAGAATTGTATCTCTAAATAATCGTTGAATTTTTTAGAGAATACTCTCAAATATCCTGGTGTAATTTTTGCTCTATCCAAGACTTGTTTTAGGGTATCGTGTTTATCAAAGACTAACTTTTCAATATTAATCTCAAAGTATGCTCCATGTCCAGAACATTTCATACACATTCCATCTGAAGAGTTGTATGAGAAATAACTTGGTCTCAATCGTTCTTCTTCATGACCACAATTATTGCAAACTAGATTGGTGCCTAAAGGAGTATTACACATTGTACACATTATCTGTCCCTCTGCTGAGTACAATAGTGTAAGCATATTAAGTATATTGGTTCTTGTACCTACTGTTGAACGAGGATTACTTTGACGAATAATATTTTGTTGAACAGCTATAGTAGGAGCTAGGCCTTGAATATTATTAAATTTATCTTCCTTATCAATACCTGAAAGTATACCTAAAGATTGCAGATATTGTTTACGCCCCTCCTCAAATACAATGTCAAACATAAGGCTGGATTTACCTGAGCCACTGACACCTGTTGCAACAACAAGTTTGTCTTTTGGGATAGAAACATCTATATTTTTAAGATTGTGTATCTTAGCTCCATTAATTTTTATTTCTTTCATTGGTTCACCTCATTTTATCAATCTTATCAAACCATAAAATAGGGATTATGAACCCTTAATACAAGAATAATTTATACGAGGTTATTTAAAAAGGTTCTATCGGCAAATATATATCGACTAAGTGCCTATTTTGAGGGTGATTATTTGGGTTATTAAGATATACTTCAAAAGGAAAGGATGCACGTAGCTTGTAATTGCCATTTGATAGCCATTTTCTATACATAAAATCCCACGCATCACTATATTCGTATTTTGAAATATCGAAATGTCCCACAAGATACTTTCCAGAAGGTATTATCATATTGCCAAGATTATCATTTTCTTTGACAACTTTGTTGTCTGGAATTGTCATACAAATACTAGTCCTTAATTGGTGCTCCTGTGTAAATTGTGGATTATCATGATAGATGGCTAATATTTTTGTATTTTCAAGTCCAATTAAATTCTGCTCACTTGCATATATGAATAGCTTTTCTAAAAGTTTTGGGAAAGTACTGGTTAGATTACCATATGAACCAGTATATCTAGTGTAAATGGTGTTCATATTACCAAGTTCTAGAATTTCAATTTCACCCTTAACCTCTCTAATATTCTTACATTTAGGTTTTGATATGCTTCTATTGTACTGAGAAATTTTATATGGTTCTTTGCAATTCTTGCTATAATTATTTCTGTATTTTATAGGGCTTATTTTATAATAATTTTTAAATGCTCTAGAAAAAACAGCAGAATCAGTAAAGCCAAAGTAATGTGCAATATCAGTAATTGTCATATCAGGGCGGTGAATAAGAAAAGAAGTTGCGTTTTCTAATTTTAGCCTATTTACATACTGAGACAAAGTTTCTTTTTCTATGGTTTTGAAAATTCTATGAAAATGAAACTTTGAAAACCCTGCTATGTTGGAAAGTTCATCAAGAGAAAGAGGTTCATGCAAATGTTCTTCTATATAGTCTTGTACTTTGCAAATACGATTTAGATATTCTGTTCTACTTTTAGAGTTTGTCATAACTATTCCTCCTCATTGTGTAAAATATGTATATTAACTAATTGATAATACATAAAATTTTAGGTATTTGTAATTTATAATGAATAAGGTGTTATACATTTTTCTTTTGTTTAATAAAAAGTATAAAGCTCCTTATAGTTGTTTTTGTAGCTATCAGTATAATCTTCGTAATAATTAGTATAGCATAGTGATTTATTTTTGATTGCGTATTTATATAAATATATAGTTTATGACAGGGATAAATTATTATATGAATAAACAATAATTTAAATAAATCATAATGTAAACAAGTTAAGATATGAATTAGAGTTTAGTACATAGCAGAAAAATATAGAGAAGATAAAATAATATTAAAAAATTACATGATAAGTTTAATAAAATCTTTATATTAAAAGTTATATTAAACTTATTGTTTAAATAAAAAAGTTAAATCTGCACCATTAACTTAATATGATTAAAAGTTTAAAATAAAAATATCAAAGAATTCTTTTTAATAAAAATAATAATTTAATAAGTTATTTAGAAATCTAAAAAATTTTACAAACAAATATTTATTCAAATTGGAGGAGTGGGAATATGAGCAATGGCTTTTATCAATTAAATTCAGCGGTATTGTATTTTAATGAACGAAGTGATGTAAATAGAATAAGATTTAATCATTACATAATGAGAAAAGAAAATATACAAAGATTAAAAGGAACTTTGCCAAGAGGTCAATTTATGATGACAGTAAGAAAAGCTGCATCTGACCTTGATGTATCTATATCTACAATAAGTAGACTTGTAAATGAATTTATAGATTTAGGTATATTGAGATTAATAAGTAGAGGAGTAAAGGGAAATTGTTGTTCTGTGTATAGTTATATATGTTCTGAAGATAGTAATACAGAGGTTGTAAGAAAAAATAGTGATATTTTCACAAATATAGAGAAATATATTAACGGAACTATTAACAATAATCAAAAAACAATGAAACATAAGCATAGAGATGAGTTGTTCAAGACCAATAATACCAGCACATACGGCTGTATAGATGAATATAGTATAGACAAAGATTATGAGTGGGTAATTGATACAGGGTGTGAAACAGAAAATGAGACAAAGAAAAAAGAGTTATTAAAAAACAATTTAAATAAAAAGAATTTTAAAAAAAATACCCTTGAAGAATCAAATGAAGAATCGACTTGTGGAGTTTTAGAAACTATTCATGAAGTTATTATAAAAAAATTAAACAATGAATCAGGAAAAAATTTTAAAGTTGATTCAGGTATAACTAAGGACATTATAGATGAAAGATTAAAAGAAGGGTATAGTTTAGATGATTTTTATAAGGTTATAGAGGCAAAGGTAAAAAGATGGAGATATACACCTATGGAAATGTATATAGAACCAGCAATTTTGTTTAGTTGTAATTTTGAGTCGTATTTAAGTGAAGAAAGTTCCTTAAAACCCTGTAATTATGGGGATGGATATGATGATATGTATTAGGAGTTATATAGAGATATTTATTAAGAGGTTAGTTTGTTTTTTAGTTGCTTAAAATATGAGTATACAAAAATAAACGGTATATTAAAAAATAGTGTGCATTTTTTAAATGAGAAAAGCACACTATTTTTTTAATATACTGGAGAAATATAGCCCATTTGAATTGCTTTTGTAATAGCCTCAACTGATGAAGAAACATCTAATTTGTCATATATGTGTTGTAAATGATTTGATAATGTTCTTTCACTTATGTACAATTCATCAGCAATCACTTTTCTTTTTTTTCCACTACAGATAAGTTGTAATATTTTTTTCTCCATACTTGTCAAATCTTCAATAATTAGTTCATTATTTTCAGATGGGAAACAAGTTCGACCTTGATGGACTTTTAATAATGAATCAATTAAACTATCTGGACTGATATTCTTATTAAGGAATCCACAGATACCTATTTTTTTAGCTTTATATTTATAAACTGGTAGGTCATATCCAGTCAACATGATTATTTTAATAGTAGGGTTAGTTTCTAATAAATTATAAGCTACCTCTAAGCCATCACATTCACTTAAGTCTCTAAGATTTATATCCATTAACACAATATCTATTTTTTTATTTATAATTATTTCTGATAAATTATGAACATCTTGTGTGGAATAAAATTGTTCGATTTCTTCATATTCTTCTAATGCAATGGACAAGCTTTTAGCAAAAAGCATGTGGTCATCAACTAACAAAATATTTATATGAACCATCTCCTTTCATAGGAATTGTAATTTGTACACAAATTCCGTGAGGTATATTATCAGAAATATTTATTGTTCCTCCTAGATTTTTTACTTGTTCTTTAATTGAGATAATGCCCTTATGTTTTGTTGTATCTAAAGGCATTTTAGGTGTATCTAAATTAGTTTTAAAGGATGTATTTGTCGCACCATTATCACCAACAGATAATTTTATTATATCTTTTTCTAGTGATAAAGTTATCCACGCGTGGCTACCATTTGAGTGTTTATATACATTGGTCAATAATTCTTTAATTAGACGGTACATCAATATATCATATGGCTCAACCAAGAATAGAGTATCAGAACACTTAAAGGCAACTAGGATATTTCTTTGTGGAAATGATGAAGAAACACTTTCAATCAAATTCTGATAATTTTCTTTTATTGTCAGATTTTTTAAGATTACAGGATGATAGTCCTGCATCTGCTTTCTTATACGTGTATTTAAGTTGTTAAGTGTTTCATATATAATATCTTGTACTTCTGGACGATATGACTTACTTGTCATATTTTTTATTGAAAGCAAATCTTGTAACACATCGTCATGTAAAAAATTAGAAAAATCTGTTTTTAGTTGTTCCTCTTGTTGTAATCTCTCTAATGCAAAAGTATACTTACTATTTCTAGGAATTTGATTTTTTTCATGCTTTAAATTAAATTCTAAAATAATGTTACAAAGGAAAATCAGCATAAATAAAACATTTATAGCGATTAATATTATAGAAAAATTACCACTACTAAGTAGTACCATCAAACTAATAACTATAATACTCGTAAAAAGAAAAATAAACCTTTGTTTTAAGTTAAAAACTGTTGAAATAGGAAAACTATCATTTTCTTTAAGTACAATCCCATGAATACTCATAGAAAATATCAATACAGTTAGATAGATTCCAAAATTACCAATATGATTTGATATTTTTAGTGTGAAAAAATAATAAATAAGGAATCCTATAATTGTTATAAATACAGAAATCAGTATAGGTCTTTTTTCACTTCTTATAACAAAAGTGACTCTTTTCCAATGATAAAAAATAATATAGAAAAAGCTTATTATACTTACAACAAACTGTATTCCATACATACAAGCATACATTTTGTCAGATATAAATGCTCCCATAATTGCAGTAATACAGGTAATAATTAACAAAATATCTGTTATCTTACGAAATTTGTATCCACTACCTTGAAATAAAAATAAAAATATGAACTTAATAGAAACATACGCTATAATTGTGTTTAATATTTTAAAAATAATAGTACCTATTGGTGTGGCTACAAATGACAAGAGTAAATACCAACTATCTAGTGCTAATAACCCACAAAATAGTGAAATAATGTTATTTTCTCTGACATTACAAGAAGTTATATATGTAATATCTATAAGCAATAATGTTGAAATCATTAAGGGGATAATGCTTTGTATATTCATATAAGTTTCAATACTTGTAGAGATTCCCATAAAGAGGAGTGATAGGATGTAGTTTCCTAAAAATAATGTTTTTAAATTAAAGTTTGGCAATCTTATACACCTCCTTATGAATTTATAGTATTGTACTATATCAAGTTTATGACTACATTAAACCTATGAATTTATAGTTTTGTATTATATCAAATATTTATAAATAAATAAAGTATACCAAATCGCCACACATTTAAGTATGACGATTTGAAAAATATCATTTTTTTAATACGATTTTACAACAGGATTTAGTAGTAAGTATGTAATATATTAAATATACTATAGCAGTTGAGAAAACCGCAATAATTACAGGTATATATTGTGAGAATGAGGTTCCAAGTAAATTTTGCATCAAAGCAGTTTTATAGACCAAAGTAGCAAATGCACAATCCAACATCCCAAGTAAAAACGGAATATTAAAAAATGGTAATACCTGTTTTTTAATAATTTTTTTAATTTGTATATCAGTGTAGCCCATTTTTTGTAAAATCTCATAATCAGACTTTGAATCTAAAATTGCTGTTATATTGTTAAAGTATAATATACTTCCAACAGCAATAAAGAATAAAATAACGAGAAATCCTATTAGTAGGAATGTAGAGCTATTAATTGATAATAAATCATTAATCCTGTGAGAATGTCCTTGTAAATAAGGGCTTTTATTTAGATAATCTGAAATATCACCATATAATTTTTCATTGTTTTTAATTGATTTACCATTGATACTCAAAATACTTGTTATTGGCAATTTATTTTGTTCTATTTCTTTATATATATTATCACTAACAATAAGTGTTCCAACACTATTACCAAAAGAAATGGTATTGTTTAATGATGTTTCTCTTACAGTTATAGGTGTTTCTTTACCATTGATGAGTAGTGGGTAAATCATTCCATTTTCAATACTTCCATCATTATTTGGTTGATACTTCATCAAAATACATTCATTATCATTTAAAGGTGTAAGTTGCTTTAGCAGTTTGGTTCTACCTTGTGCTTCTAATAATGTACAATAGTCCGAAAAAGATATACACTCAAATCCTGCTTTTCTTGAGATAACTCCTTTAGATGAACTATTATTAGATAGCTCATTTTTAGATGTACCAATCCCATATTCAAGAGGAAGGTCTTTTGCTGAAGATGTTACTTTATAAATATCTGTCTGTGTAAAAATAACATCGTCTGTATCAGAAGTATATCGACTTACAATTTGTTTTACATCTTCAACTTGTTCATTTCTTTCTACCCTAAATTCTATCTCTGAAGGTGCAATACGTGAAATTGATGCAATAGGATAGTATAAAGAAAGTGCCATAACACTTGAAACTGTTAAAGTAGAAGCAGATAGTAATGTAAGCATAATTAGAGTCTTAGAATTTGAGCGTATACGATAGATAAAGTTTGGAATAGTTATTATCTTCATATCTGTGTAGAAAGCTTGTCTATTTTTTTTGCTCTGTTGCATAATGTATGGAAGAAAGGCACTGATAAAGAGAGTTGTACCAATTACAATAAGAATCATAGTTACCAATCCTATTTGATAAAATCCTATACGTATCCATACCGACTTAGTTCCACGAAGAATATCTAATGCCAGACAATAGCCACTTAAAATCATAATAAAGCCCATAAAAGCTGGGATTTTTCTGCACTTCAACTTTTTTTCTGCACTTTTTTCATACCTTACTAATTTTATAAGTGAAGTCCTAAAAAGAAACTTAGCATTTGATATAGATATTACTAAAACAACGAATACTATAAAGAGTGTTGTTTTACCTATTGCACTTATATTAAAAAATGGTATTTGTGAATTGTCAATTGATAAATTGAGCAGAGTAGTAATTCCAAAGACAATACCCTTATGAGCCAATGCTCCTAATACCAACCCTACAATAAAAGCTCCACTACAAATTAATATATTCTCAAAAGTAAGTAGTGATAGGATTGCAAACTTGCGATATCCAAGAAAAGCATATATACTCAGCTCTTTTGTACGACGTCTCAAGAAGAATCGATTTGAATATGCCATATAGAAGATAACAAAAGCCATTAAAAATATAGAGATAACATTGCACATAGACTCAACTCTACCATCAGTTGAAATCTTTTCTAGCATTACCTTATTAACCGAAAATGAAGTAAATGCAAAAAATACAGTGATGACAAAAGAGACTGAAAGCATATATAGAGAATAGAATGAAAAGTTCTTTTTAAGGTTTTTTATTGCCATATAAAAAATGTTCATTAAATTATCCTCCTATCTTTTAGTATCCAATTTTGTAATTTCTTTAATAATCAATTCGTAAAATGTATGCCTGTCATTTTGTTGTTTGTGTAGTTCTTTAATAATACAACCATCTTTAAAAATCAAAATTCGATTTGCAAAACTAGCTGCATAAGCATCATGAGTCACCATTAAAATTGTTGTATTCAATTCCTCATTTGCTTCTTGTAGTGAGTAGAGTAGTTGAGTAGCTGAATTGGAATCTAAAGCTCCTGTTGGCTCGTCTGCAAACAGGATACTAGGTTGTTTAACTATTGCTCTAACTGCTGAAGCTCTTTGCCTTTGACCACCAGATAATTCATTTGGATATTTGTTTAATTGAGCAGTTATGCCAAATCGTTCGGATAGACTTCTTACTAGATTTTCTATTTTATCTGGAGGTAGTTTTTTTAGAGTAAGAGGTACTGAAATATTTTCAAAAATTGTGAGACTGTCCAGTAAAAAATATTCTTGAAAGATAAAGCCTAAATTATTTTTACGAAAATCAGCAGAACTAGTATCATTAAGTGATTTTAAGTTTACATTGTTTATGAAAACATCCCCACTTGTTGGTTTATCAATTGTAGATAATACGTTAAGAAGAGTTGTTTTTCCAGAACCAGAAGCCCCCATTATTCCTATAAATTCTCCTTCTGATACATTAAAGGACACATTATCTAAACTCGGTTGTTGACCTTTAGTATAAATTTTAGTTATGTTATTTACTTTTAATATGGTATTCATAGTATATATCTCCTTTCATCTTAATACAGTCAAATTATATATTAACTTTATTGTTCGTTCATGAGTAAATCACGCAATAATTTTAGGCAAATTAATAATATTATAAAATATTATCTAAAAACCTTTCTTTTCTAGATGTTGTGAGAAAAGACTGGGTTTTAATTTAATCTTTTTACTGTATTTTGTAGATGAAAGGGAATTATTATCAAAGAATTGAAGGAGTAGATTATCATAAGGATATATAGTACTTACTAAACTTTTTATTAGATTTGAGTTAAAAGACATGTGTATAGATATAGCGATGTGAGAGGATAAACCATTTAAAAAACAAAAATAAAAAAAGCCATATATACGGAATAATCCAGTATTTATGGCTTTGTGATAATTAATAAAGTATATATTTTATTAATTGTCTATTTCAAATTCCAATATTTCACCAGTAATTGCATTGATTGTTATCTCATATTCAGTATTTCCTTTTATTAGTTCACCTTCATATTCTTTATCATCTTTATCATATTCAAATTTTACTATTTTTCCATCGGGAACTTTACTTAGCATTATTGATTTAGCTTTTTCAGCACTAATAATAGAATTGTTATCATTAGTATTAGAGTTATTATTGTGATTATTATCATTATCATCAAAGTCATCATCAGAATCATTGTCCATGTCAATATCTACAATTCTTCCATCAAATGCATTTATCTCTAATTCATATGTTTTATTGTCTTTTACTATTTTAGCTTCATATTCATTATCCTCAGCATCATATTTACAATAGATTAAATTACCATTAGGAACAGTATCTAGTGCTATAGATTTAGCTTTGTCCAATGATATATTTTTTGTACCTAAATTACTATCATTTAAGTCATCATCTTTTTCAATTTCTATTATTTTACCAGAGTAGGCATCAATTTCTATCTCATATAGGACATTATCTTTTATAACTTTGCAGTCGTATTTATTATCATCTTCATCATAGTAACAAACTAAAATATTACTTCCTGGAAGAGCTTGTTTTAATAGTTCTTTAGCCTGTATTAAAGATACTTTTTTAGTTTTATTTCTTATGTCGACATTTTTTAATTTTAAAATATCTTCAAACGCTTTTTGGTTATATCCTCCTCCTACTTGTGTTATTTCATCTATATCTTTATTTTCAATAAATTCCTTTTGACTATTTACGAGGCTACCATTAGATATCATTATAGGTGAATTTTCTTTAGCAGCTAGTACTCCTATTGATAATGAATCTACTAGTGCATTTTCTTGGTTAATACCATCTTTAGCTACAAATACATTATTTATTTTTTTGTCTTTATAAAATTTCTCAATAATTTTTGCATTAGTATTGTTTCTATCTGAACCACTAATTCTTTCTCTGTTTGGATATTTTTTTACTGTATTGTCTGGTAAAACCTTACTTCCTCCAACTATGTAAGATTTTTTTATAAACCTATTGTTTAAGAAATTTACACTACTATCATTACTGTTTTCATCTGATACTAGTATTATAGGCATATTATGTATTGCTGCTGGAGAAGCTATGCTAACTGCATCAGATAACCCATTTAATCCATTTACAACAGCAACATTTTCTACTTTTTTTATTTTATCTATTTCTTTAAGTACATTTGTAGACATTTCATATATATTATTTCCTGCGACTTTATTTATTTTTATGTTAATTGATTTTAGCTCATTTTCTACTTTAGCAGAAATACTATTTCCACTATCTACTATGTACACATTTTCTACACCAAGTCTTTTAAGTTCAGCTTTAGTCGAACTCTCAATACTATTACTGTTTACTAAAAGAATAGGTGCATTCTTTAGTATAGCAAATGGATTTGCACAAAGAGGACTTTGAATAGAGTTACCATTAACTAGAATAGCTGTTTTTGATTGAACCCACCCCAATTTACTTACTTCTACGGCTGTTTCATATCTTGTTTTACCTATTAGTCGTTCTTGTTTTGTAGCATTATCTGCAAAGATTACTGAAAAACTAGAAAAAAACATCATACCCGATACTAATATAGCTAAATTTTTCTTATTCATATTTTTACCTCACAATCTTTAAAATTTTATTATTTAGCGTTACTTAGTAAAATATAATCTTAAAAGTAAGCTGATATTAAATCTGATACTATAAAATCAACAGATAAGATTATTTAAAAACAAAATTTTCCTTTTTATATTCAATATTGTATCATAAATATAAAAAGGAAAATGCTTTTTAAAAGGGGTATACACTATTCATTTTTATCATTTGATAAATGAGTCTTTCCCCATTGTTTCATATGTTCTAAAACAGGAACAAAACTTATTCCTAAATCTGTTAGAGAATATTCTACTTTAGGTGGGATTTCTTCATAAATATGTCTAGAAATAAAACCATCTGATTCTAGTTCTCTAAGTTGTTTTGTTAATGTAGATTGAGTAATGTTTCCAATCTGTCGCTGTAGTTCTCCAAATCGTATTGTTTTTAAAGATATATAGTAGAGAATTTCAATTTTCCATTTGCCTCCTAATATTTTTTGTATCTTGACTATCGTTTCACATCGTTCAACTTTTGATGAATTATTTTTCATAAAAACCTCTCCTTGAATTTAAGTATAAAGCAGAGTATTTTTAAATTCAACACACTTTATTTTGAGATACTTAGTAGCATATTTGATACTATAAACATAAAAAGACAGTACTTTTCGATTTCAATATGCAATGCTATCATTAGCCCTGAAAGAATTTTATTGATAGGGGAGAGTTGTGTTATGGCAAAAATAAAAAAAATAAGTAAAGACTTACAGAAAATAGATGTTTTTCAAAAGGGGATGTTTTCTAAACAAAGTTTGAAAAAAATAGTTATTCCTTTGATGATTGAGCAGACTTTGATGTTATCAATAGGTATGTTTGATACGTTAATGGTATCTTCAGTTGGAGAAAGTGCAGTTTCTGGTGTTTCTCTTGTAGATACCATCAATACTTTGCTTATATACCTATTAACTGCTCTTGCTGCTGGAGGAGCTATAGTAGCAGGTCAATATCTAGGTAGCAAAAACTCAGAAAAGAGTAATCTTGCTGGAAAACAGCTGTTGACTGTCAGCTTTGGAATATCTGTGTTATTTATGACAATTTGCTTGATTTTTAATCACAGACTTTTATCGTTGTTTTTTGGAACTATAGAGCATGATGTCATGAGAAACGCTAGAATATACTTCTATATAACAGCAGTTTCCTTTCCTTTTATAGCTGTTTATAGTTCATCAGTAGCTTTGTTTAGAGCAATGGGAGATACTAAAACTGCTATGATTAATTCCCTTATTATGAATGTAATCAATATAGGGATAAATGCTCTACTAATATACGGTTTGCAATTGGGTGTATTAGGAGCTGGGATAGGTACTCTAACTGCACGAATTGTTGGAGCTACAACAACCATACTTATGTTACGTAATCCGAAATTAACAATTTCTATTCGTTCATATTCTTTTTGGGATATTGACTTAAATACAATCAAAAATATCTTAAAAATCAGTATTCCTGCCAGTTTAGAAAACAGTATTTTTCAAATAGGAAGAATAATTCTTACAAGTTTAATTGCTGTATTTGGAACAAGTGCAATTACAGCAAATGCCGTAACAGGAAGCCTTATTAATGTAGCTACCATTCCAGGTCAAGCATTAGGTTTAGCAATCACTATTGTAGTATCTCAATGTGTAGGTGCTAAGGAATTCGAACATGCCACTTTATATACAAAGTATCTGCTTAGATTGTCTTGGTTTTATATGGCTATACTTAATTTAGGAATTTTACTTCTATTAAATCCTATTCTTAATCTTTACAATCTATCCAATATCACATTTTATTTGGCTTTTGAGATTATGATTATCCATATTAGTGGTTGGGTAACTATTTGGCCTATGTCCTTTGTATTGCCAAATTCATTTAGAGCTTCTGGTGATGTAAGGTACCCTATGATTATTTCTATTTTCTCTATGCTTATTTTTCGTATTGGGTGTAGCTACTTATTAGCTTATGTGGTAGGAATTGGTGTTTTGAGTGTATTTATAGCAATGATTATGGATTGGATTTTCCGAAGTATCTGCTTTTTATGGCGTTGGAAAAGTGGAAAGTGGAAAGAACATGCTCTGGATTAATATTAAAAACTATATTTTTATAATATTTGGACTAAAAATAAAAAAAGCTATTGACTTGAAGTTAACTCCAAGTAGTAAAGTATAGTTATACAAGATTTGTATAGATTCAAAAGAGAAGTTAAAAAGAAATAAATTAAATAAGATTTAAAGGGGGAAGTAAAACAATGGAGGCAAAAAAATTAGGTTTTGGATTAATGCGTTTACCAATAAAAGATGAGAATGATGTTACAACTATTGATATGGAATATTTAAATAAAATGATTGATACTTTTTTGGAGAGAGGATTTACATATTTTGATACAGCTTATGTATACCATATGGGAAAAAGTGAGATAGCACTGAGAGAATCTTTAGTAAAGAGACATAAAAGAGATAGTTTTACTGTAGCTACCAAACTGCCATTAATGGTTTTAAAGAAAAAAGAAGAACAAGAGACTATTTTTAATGAGCAGTTAGAAAAGTGTGGTGTAGATTATTTTGATTATTACCTTTTACACAATATAGGTGTATCACATTATGAGGTAGCCAAAAAATTTGATAGTTTTAAGTTTATTGAAGAAAAGAAAAAAGAAGGGAAAATAAAGAATATTGGTTTTTCTTTTCATGATAGTGCAGAATTATTAGATAAAGTCTTGACTGAACATCCAGAAGTAGACTTTATTCAATTACAGATTAACTATATAGACTGGGACAATGAAAGTATACAGTCTAGAAAATGTTATGAGATAGCAGAAAAGCACAATAAGCCTGTGATTGTTATGGAGCCAGTAAAAGGAGGCACACTTGCAAAGGTACCAGAAAAGGCAGAGAAGTTATTCAATGATTATAATCCAGATATGTCAATACCATCTTGGGCAATCCGTTTTGCAGCAAGTAAAGACAATGTTATGATGGTCTTAAGTGGAATGTCAAATATGGAACAATTATTAGACAATACAGGATATATGCAAAATTTTAAACCATTTATAAAAGAAGAATATGATGTTATAGATGAAGCTGTAGAAATTATCAATGAATCAATTGCAGTTCCATGTACTGCATGTCAGTATTGTGTAGAAGGATGTCCAAAAAATATTGCTATTCCAAACTATTTTGCATTGTATAATTCAGAAAAACAAGCTATTAATGCTGGATTTTCAACACAGATGGTTTACTATAATAACTATACTAAGACTTATGGTAAAGCATCAGATTGTATTGGATGTAAACAATGTGAGGAAAGTTGCCCACAACATATTAAAATTATAGATGCTTTAAAGGATGTGGCAGAAATCTTTGAAAAATAATTAGTAGCTATAAATAAGAAGGATAAATAATTTTGAAAAATAATTACATGTAGATAAATAGAGTAAGTAGTTTTGATTAAAAAATAGTTACGTACACTTGTGATTTTAGTCATGGGAGATTCATAAGTTACTAACTATGGCTAAACAGAATAAGAAATTTTTATAGAATATTATTTGAATTATCTAATGATATTTTAATCTATACAATATCAAGAGAGAGGTATGTATGTATGACGATTTCAGAAGTTAGCAAAAAATACGAGCTTTCAGCAGATACTTTACGATATTATGAAAGAATTGGTCTGATACCACCTGTAGGTAGAAATAAAAGTGGGATTAGGTCCTTTACAGAAAAAGATTGCGAGTGGGTTAATTTCATAAAATGTATGAGAAGTGCAGGACTTTCTATTGAGACATTGATTGAATATGTGGCTATGTTTCAACAGGGAAATAGTACTATTAAAGCGAGAAAAGAACTTTTAATAGAGCAGAGAAATCAGTTAGCTAAAAGAATGGAAGAAATGCAAAAAACTTTGGAACGATTAAATTTTAAGATTGATAGATATGAAGAAGGTCTTGCTGAAAAAGAAAAGACATTAGAAAGCAGTATAAATAAATAAGAGGAGGAAGTATATTATGAGTAAAAATGTATTAATAGTATCCGCAAGCCCTAGAAAAGGTGGAAATTCTGATTTATTGTGTGACCAATTTATGCAAGGGGCATTAGAATCAAAAAATAAAGTAGAGAAGATATTTCTAAAAGATAAAGATGTTAACTACTGTACTGGATGTGGTGCCTGTTATGAAAAAGGAGCAAGTTGTCCACAGAAGGATGATATGGGAGAAATTCTTGAAAAAATGATTGAAGCAGACGTGATTGTTTTGGCAACTCCAGTTTATTTTTATACTATGAATGGACAAATGAAAACTATGATTGATAGAACTTGTTCTAGATATACTGAAATTTGTGATAAAGATTTCTATTTTATTGTTGCAGCAGCAGACAATAATGTGGATGATATGGAAAGAACAATAGAAGGATTTAGAGGGTTTACATCATGTTTAAATGGTGCTAAGGAAAAAGGTATAGTATATGGTGTAGGAGCTTGGCACATAGGTGATATTAAAGAAAGTGAGTCAATGAAACAGGCATATGAAATGGGCAAGTTAGCATAGTATGTTTGTATATAATAAAGGGGCTATCTCAAAATAGAGATAAGCTTCTTTTTTATTGTTGAAATTATGAAAATATATTTGAGTTCATACAAAAAAGAGTGCCTCATGAACTAAAAAGTTCATTTTGAGACACTCCATTTATTTTATAATAATTGTCTAAATAATTAGTATCACTCATATATTTTAATAATTATCATAAAAAATTATAAAGATTCTTGCATGATATTATTTTCTTTAGCAATTAATTTTTCTAAGCTTTTCCAATCAGTTTCTTCCATATTTGCAAAATAATGACCGCTTCCTATACAAGTCAAGTAAGACTTTCCATCTAATTCAAATGAAGAACCACCAATACACTTTGGATTACATTTTTTACAAGTACGAGTTTTAGTGATACTTTCCTTAATAGTTTTAGAACATTCTTCTACAACATTTTTATATGTATTTAGATGAAAAAGATTTGCTTTAACTCTCCATTTTTTTTCGTTACATTCTATAGTAAATAGGCTACGTTTTGGTTTCTTAGTGGAATATACTATCTTGTAAGAACGAGCACCTGTCTTTGGCTCAATTTTGCAATCTAATGATTTACCAAGTTCATGTAAATCACAAGCAACATTATAATCTTTACCACTTAATACCTTTAACATTTCCTCTGTTGTTTCTGCTGTTAATTCACTTTTACCCATATTAAAAAATCCCCCTAATAAATAATAATTTCATGTAAAAATAATTAATGTTAGTATATTAAATAAATTTATTAAAATCAATAAAATAACTACAATCTTACATTATTAGGCATAGAATAAGAGCTAATGCTTTATTATAAAAAAGACTTAATAGTATGAAAATTTACTTAGACATGATACAATTCTATAAAAGATTTAAAAAATAGGAAAGGAGAAAGTTGCTGAGAGGTAATCAACATAATAATTTACTGATAGATTATAAGTTTATTATGAGAGGAATAATGTTATGAAGTAAGGTTATTAAAAGAGGGATTTGTGAGTTCTCAGCAATGGTGATGGGTATTGATGATTTTTTGGTTACTATTATATTTAGCTATTATATTTTCAATAGGCTCTATGATAACTAGAGTAAATAAGGTTTGGGTAAAGGTTTTACTATTTATAGTGGTTGGATTGTCAACTATAGTTCTTTCATACATAATAACTTGATAATTCATACATAATAACTTGATAATTTAGGATTAAAAAACTGGTTTTAACATATAAATTCTCAAAACAAGAATTCTCAAGTTGGTAAATTTCTAGATATGAGAAAAAATTTGACATTACGAAAAATAATTTTGAAGCATTTTTTTATAAAAATATTTAGATGTGGCTGGTTTGAATGACTTCACAAAATTTTATATATAGGTAAAATTTGGCATGTTAATTGCTTTAATAAAAGTTAACATGGACACAAATAAATATAATCATCTAAGTATTGATTATTTGAAGTTTTAGATTTGAAATTTAATCTAAAGGTTCATATTGATATTGGTGTTTAGGAAATTTTATTTTCCTGTAAATATAACCTAATAATAGGAGGTGAAATTATGTCAAAAGTAGTAATAGCTACAGAGAAAGCTCCAGGAGCAATTGGACCATATTCTCAAGCGATACAAGTTGGAAATATAGTTTCTACATCAGGTCAACTTCCAATAGATATGAAAACTGGTGAGTTAGTATCTGAACCAAAAGAAGCAACAAAAGCTTCTTTAGATAATGTAAAAGCAATATTAGAACAAGCTGGTACAAGTATGGATAAAATATTTAAGACTACAGTATTCGTAAAAGATTTAAAAGATTTTAATGATATTAATGAAGTGTATGCTACATATTTTAAAGAAAACCCACCAGCAAGATCATGTGTACAAGTTGCTCAATTACCAAAAGATGCAGTTTTAGAAATTGAAGCAATGGCAGTATTATAACAATAAAACCAATAACAAAACTAATGAAAATTAAAAACTAATAAAAAAAGTCTACAATTAAAAAAGTTTATATTAAAAAAGTCTATATAAAAATCTATCTAAATATTTAACTATTGAGCTTTTCTCATATAATGTATATTTTTGTGCCAAAAATATATTTGTTATATGGGGAAGGCTTTTTTGTATTTTATTATTGTATTATGATTCATTTTATTATTTCTATATTATAATTAATGTAATCACAATATAAAACAATTTTTTTATAATTGATATTATGTATTTTAATCCAAATATATAAATAAGTAATGTTTTATATATATTTTAAAGATTGACTATATGTTAAAATATAGCTAAACTGATAATTTGGTAAATTAAATTATAATGGGGGAAACTATGTTAAGTAAATTAAAAGAATTTCAACAAGAAATGATAAAATACACTGAAACAGTAGCTAGTGTGTTAGATGTAGATATTGAAATAGTTGATGATAGATTAATAAGGATTAGTGGCACAGGTCTATATAAATCAAAGATAAATGAAAGCGTTGTTACTGAAGGATTTATCTATGATAAAGTTATACAGACAGGTCAGGAATTAGTCGTATTGGATATATGTGATAATCAGCTTTGTATAGAATGTTCCCATTACATGAAATGCCTAAATAAAGTAATAATAGCAGTACCAATAAAATATAATAATCGTACTATAGGGGTAATTGGAGCTATTAGTACAGATAAAACTAAAAAAGTAGAAATAAGTGCAAAAATAGATAATTATCTAAAATTTGTCAATCATATATGCGATTTAATTTCCATGAAGATAGAAGAACATGAGGTGTCAAAAAATAGTAGCAGAAAAATGAATATGATGATAGAAATAATTGAAAATGTTGAAAAAGGCGTTATTATTCTAGATATAAATAGCAAAATATCATACATAAACAATATAGCTCTAAAAAAATTAGACATTGAGAAAGATATAATAGAAAATATAGTAAATATAGTATCTGTTGAATCCTCCTCAAATGGACATGAATTACTAGAAATTGATATTGATAGCAAGATTTATAATATAAATGCCAAAATAATTCCCGTATATCCATATATAAATCAATATGACAAAATAATAATATTTGACAAGACATATATCAACCACAAAGGACATGGAAAAGTTAATAGTGGATGGGGAAATAGTGATATAGAGTCTATAATTGGAAATTCAGAAGCGATGGTGAAAGTTAAAGAGAGAACCAAGAAA
Source organism: Clostridioides difficile CD160 (assembly GCF_000449425.2). GTDB lineage: Bacteria > Bacillota > Clostridia > Peptostreptococcales > Peptostreptococcaceae > Clostridioides > Clostridioides difficile_E. Next base: position 3,120 of record NZ_AVHW01000097.1, on the reverse strand, counting down.
TTAGCAAAATCAAATTCAACTGTTCTTATAACTGGTGAAAGTGGTACAGGTAAAGAACTAATTGCTAGAGCTATACATGCAGAGGGTAGTAGGTGGAATAAGCCATTTATTGCTATAAACTGTGCTGCTATTCCAGAAAATCTTCTTGAAAGTGAGCTATTTGGATATATAAAGGGTGCATTTAGTGGAGCTAGTAGTGGCGGTAAGGTAGGAAAATTTGAACTTGCAAATGAAGGTGTGATATTTCTTGATGAAATGGGAGATTTGTCGATGCCTCTACAAGCAAAGCTACTTAGAGTCTTACAAGAGAGAAAATTTGCAAGAATTGGCTCAAATAAACTTATTGATTTAGATATAAGAGTAATTGCCGCTACAAATAAGAATTTACTGAAATTAGTAAATGAAGGTAAGTTTAGGGATGATTTATATTATAGATTAAATGTAATTCCTATAAATTTGCCACCTCTTAGGGAAAGAAAAGATGATATTGAAGCAATAATGATGAAATTTGCTTCTAAATATTCTTTAGAATTAGGTATTCAATTGAATAAAATAGAAAAAAATGTGATGAATATGTTGATTAACTATAATTGGCCGGGAAATATAAGGGAACTGGAAAATGCAGTTGAGTATATGATGAATTTAGTTGGAGATGATGGAATAATATACAAAGATATGCTTCCATTAGATATTTTGAACTATTATAATATTAATGGAAATGCATGTAAGAGTACAAATGGAACCTTTGAAGATGATATAGTTGAAGGTATAGTAGAAAATCAAGAAAGGATACTTTCAATCAAAGAATTAGAGTTGACTTATATAAGTAAGTTGTTGAATAAGTATGGAAGAGATACAAAGACAAAGAAAAAAATAGCGAAAGACTTAGGTATCGGTTTGGCTACATTATATAGAAAATTAGAAGAGGAACAGCAATAACTTAAAATACGAAGTAAGAAAACTTTAGACTAGACATATATACAATTGGACTAAAATAATGACAGTTGGGTCGATTGAACTACTAGTTGGGTCATATATATTGATACTAAAAAATAAGGATGTTATCTTTTTATTAACAGAAGATAACGTCCTTATTTTTTAGTGTCATAAGAATTTATAAATTTTTGGATACTTATGAGAAGGATTAGTTACAGACGAATGTAGTATGGTAAATAATTAATAAATACTTGATAAGTAAAAATATATGGAAGAAGAAAGTACATTCATCTTCTATTCAAAGTTTACTGTAATAAATTTATATGGTAATTTTTATTGAAATAAGGAGGTTTATATGAAAAAATATGGAGTTATTTTACTAGTATTAATTATAGGATTTACAGGATTTTTTGTATATGATAAATCCTTTAAACCCTGGAATGAAGCTGAAAAACGTATTAATAAATACATGGTAGAGCAGCGAGTTTCAAAAGACGATATAAGTAAAATCATAAAAGAAAAAGCAAAAAAAGCAAGTTACAAGGGTATCCTTTATAAGGTATCTTATAAAAATGACCCTCAATATGAATATCAATACTTTTATAGTGATGATTATCATGCTTTATACGTAAACAAGGTTTTATTACAAATATATGACTTAAATGATGGTCATGAATTAAAGGCTGATAAGGAACTTAGAAATTTAAAATATCCGCCAATCTACTTGGATAAATAAGCTATAAAAGAAAAAGGAGTCTTATGAAAATAGACTCTTTTTTTATTTTTACATTAATTTGTTGGTATTAACTCTTAATTGTCTACCTTTACTACAAATAACACATTATTTTATTATTTGTGTATTATAATTAAGCTAATTGAGGTATAAAACGGATTTTTTATAATTGATATTATGTATTTTAATGTAAATATACAAATAAGTAATGTTATATATTTTTAAAAAATTGACTATATGTTAAAATATAGCTAAAATGGTAATTTGACTATATAAAAAAAGTATTTAGTGGAACTAGTCTTAAAGGAAAAAGGATATTTAAACACTGTTTCAGTTCTTCAAAGTAATCAGGTAAATTTAAACTCGCAAATGAAGGCATTATGTTCAGTGACAAAGTGAAATAAAAGTTAAAGTGAAATAGAAGTTATAGAAAATAAAGGCAGTAATATATCTGACAAAATAATAGACATATAAAGAATAAGAGCATAATAAAGGAAAAATTAAAACAAAGAAACGGTTTCTCGAATTGATAATTCTCGTATTGATAAAAATTTCCCAATATGAGAATTTTTTCTTTTATAAATCTTATTTTTCACATTCATAATTTATAAAATTTAAAGAAATTTTATAAAAGTATGTAATTCCAACATAAAAAAAATATTTTTAGAATAAATAATATTGGCATAGTAATTGCTTTACTATTAAGACACAAAGATAAAAAATTAAAATGACACCGAAAAATTTGAAAGGGGAATATAAAATAAATGAGAGAAATAAAATGGAAATTAAATAATCTACCTAAATCTGAGGAAAAAGAAAAAGGTATTGAATTTTTAAAAGATGAAGAGATTGCAAAGGCTAAAGCTTTCCATGAGAGCTTTCCACAATATGAAAAAACTCCTTTAGTTAAATTAGATAACTTAGCAAAATCACTAGGAGTAAGCGGAATATATGTTAAAGATGAATCTTATAGATTCGGATTAAATGCATTTAAAGTTTTAGGTGGCTCTTACTCTATGGGTAGATATTTAGCTCAAAGATTAGATACAGATATATCTGAGTTAGGATATGACAAATTAACTTCAAAAGAAATAAAAGAAAAGTTAGGAGAAATAACTTTCTTTACAGCTACAGATGGAAACCATGGTAGAGGAGTTGCTTGGACAGCTAATAAATTAGGTCAAAAATCTGTTGTATTAATGCCAAAAGGTTCTTCTGAATTTAGATTAAACAAAATCAAAGGAGAAGGAGCAGATGCTAGTATAACAGACTTAAACTACGATGATGCAGTAAGATTAGCTAATGATTATGCAGAAGCTGATGACCATGGAGTAATGGTTCAAGATACAGCATGGGACGGATATGAAGAAATACCAGCATGGATAATGCAAGGATATGGAACTATGGCTAAAGAAGCTATAGAGCAATTAAAAGAATATGGAGTAGACAGA
>NZ_AVHW01000096.1 GCF_000449425.2 Clostridioides difficile CD160 | reverse complement strand
AAGATACTAACAAAGACTTTGAAGGTGAATTATACGTAGCAGGAGTTGTTCATGAAGAAATATTTGAAGGAGTTTCAGCTAGAGAAATAAGTAAGGCTGTTGAACCTGATTATGTTGTAATAGGTGAATCTTCAGAATTAAACTTAAAGATTGGTCAAAGAGGTAGAGGAGAAATAGTAGTAGAAACTTTTGGAAAACCAGCTCACTCTGCTAATCCAGAAAAAGGTGTAAATGCAGTTTATAAAATGGCTAATGTAATCCAAAAGATACAACAATTAGTACCTCCAACTCATCCAGTTTTAGGTGATGGAATACTAGTTTTAACAGATATAAAATCTTCTCCATATCCAGGGGCTTCAGTAGTGCCAGATTACTGTAAAGCAACTTTTGACAGAAGATTATTAGTTGGTGAAACAAGAGAAGGAGTATTAGCTCCAATACAAGCATTATTAGATGAAATGATGAAAGAAGACGCAGAATTAAATGCAAAAGTTTCTTATGCAGTTGAAAAAGCTGATTGTTATACAGGAAATACTATAGAAAGTGAAAGATTCTTCCCAGGCTGGTTATATGATGAAGAAGATGAATTTGTTCAAGCAGCATATAAAGGATTAAAAGAAGCTGGAATAGATTCAGAAATAACTCAATACTCATTCTGTACAAATGGAAGCCATTATGCAGGTGAAGCTGGAATAAGAACAATAGGATTTGGTCCTTCTAAAGAAAATCTTGCTCACACAATAGATGAGTATATAGAATTAGACCAATTATTCAAAGGTGCAGAAGGATATTATGGTATATTAAAATCAGTTTACAAAAAATAATTAGGAGATGGTTTTGTGAGAACTTTAATAAAACATGGGCTTATAGTAGATGGAAGTAAAACACCAGCATATGAAGGAGATATTTTAATAGAAGATGAGAAAATATTAAAAATATCACAGGATTTAAATGAAGAAGCTGACAAAGTTATAGATGCAAAAGGTAGAGTTATATGTCCAGGTTTCATAGATACTCATAGCCATTCAGACCTAGTTATTTTAGTTAATCCATATAATGAGGTAAAGATTAGACAGGGAATTACAACAGAAGTGTTGGGCCAAGATGGTATATCTATGGCCCCTCTACCTCAAGAACATATATCTTCTTGGAGAAAAAATTTAGCAGGCCTAGATGGTGAAAGTGATGAAATTGATTGGAAATATGAAACAACAGAGAATTATCTAAAAATGATGGATAACAATGGGGTAGGTTTAAATGAAACTTATCTAGTACCTCATGGAAACGTTAGAATGGAAGCAATGGGACTTGAAGATAGACCTGCCACTAAAGAAGAAATTCAAAAGATGTGTGAAATCACAGAGAGAGAATTAAAAGCAGGAGCTATAGGATTGTCTACTGGACTTATATATATACCTTGTGCATATTCATTGACAGAAGAAATTATAGAAATGTGTAAGGTTGTAGCAAAATATGATGGAGTATTTGTAGTTCACCAAAGAAGTGAAGCGGATACAATTTTAACATCAATGGAAGAAATCATAGAAATTGGAAAACAATCAGGAGTAAAAGTTCATTTTTCACACTTTAAGGTTTGTGGTAAATCAAATTGGAAGTATATACCTCAAGTTATAGAGCTTTTAGAAAAAGCAGAAAAAGAAGGCATACGAGTATCTTTTGACCAATATCCATATGCGGCAGGAAGTACAATGCTTGGAGTAGTTTTACCTCCTTGGGCACATTCTGGAGGAACTGATAAGTTAATCGAAAGATTAAGTGATGAAAACGAAAGAGCAAAAATGAAAAAAGATATAGCAAATGGAATAGAAGGTTGGGATAACTTTATAGAATTTGCAGGAATAGACCAAATATTTGTAACAAGTGTAAAGACAGAAAAAAATAAAGATACAATTGGTAAGAGCTTGTTAGAAATTGGAAAAATGAGAGGAAAAGACCCATTAGATGCAACGTTTGATTTATTAAAAGAAGAAGAAAATGCAGTTGGAATGGTAGATTTCTATGGATTAGAAGAACACATAATAGGATTTATGAAAAGAGACGAGCAAAATGTATGTACAGATGGTCTTTTAGCAGGAAAACCACATCCAAGAGCTTATGGTTCTTTCCCTAAAATACTAGGAAGATATGTTAGAGAGTTAAACGTGTTAACAATTGAAGAAGCTGTTTATAAAATGACTAAAAAGGCAGCTACAAGCTTTAGTATAAAAGATAGAGGCGAATTGAAAGAAGGATATTTTGCAGATATAGTTATATTTGATAAGGATACAGTTACTGGTTGTGACGATTTTATCAACTCTATGCAGTACCCTACAGGTATAGATTATGTAATTATAAATGGAAATTGTGTTGTTGAAGAAGGAAAATACAATAAAATTAAAGCAGGGAAAGTACTTAAAAATTAAATCTTAGCTTTAAGGGGGAATAAATTTATGATTTTAGTGGGGAATGGGAGGCTAATAAGCCAAGATTCTTTAAATCCCTATATGGAAGATGGATGTGTAGTAATAAACGATAATCTAATTGAAGATATAGGTACTACAGAGGAAATGAAAGCGAAATATCCAGTACATGAGTTTATAGATGCAGGCAAGAAGATAATCATGCCTGGTCTAATAAATTCACATATGCATATATACAGCTCATTTGCTAGAGGAATGGCAGTTCCAGGAAAACCTTCTGAGAATTTTTTAGAGATACTGAACAATTTATGGTGGAGACTTGATAAACAGCTTACACTAGAAGATACTAAATACAGTGCATATGCAACGTATATAGAATGTATAAAAAATGGTGTGACAACAGTTTATGACCATCATGCAAGTCCAAATGCAATTGAAGGAAGTTTGTTTACAATATCAGATGTTGCAAAGGATTTAGGAATAAGAACATGCCTTTGTTATGAGGTATCTGATAGAGATGGTGGGGATACAATCCAACAAGGTATCAATGAAAACGTAAACTTTATAAAATACGCTCAAAAAGATGATACAGACATGATAAAAGGTATGTTTGGTCTTCATGCTGCCTTTACACTATCTGATGATACATTAAATAAGTGTGCTTCAGAAATGGATGGTCTTGATACAGGTTACCATGTACATGTTGCTGAAGGATTAGACGATTTACAGTACAATTTAGACAAATATGGAAAGAGAGTTTTAGAAAGATTTAATGATTTCGGGGTATTAAAAGAAAAGACTATAGCAGTTCATTGTATATATATAAGTACAGATGAAATTAGCCTTTTAAACAAAACAAATACATTTGTAGTTCATAATCCAGAATCTAATATGGGAAATGCAGTTGGATGCTCTCCAGCAATAGAGTTATTAAAAAGAGATGTTACAGTAGGTCTAGGAACTGATGGATACACTAGCGATATGTTTGAATCATTAAAGGTTGCTAATATAATTCATAAACATCACTTGAGTGACCCAAGAGTTGGATTTGGAGAATCACAAACAATGTTATTTGATAACAATAGAAAAATAGCTAAGGCTTATTATAAAAATGACTTAGGAGTACTTAGAAAAGGTGCTTATGCAGATGTAATAGTAGTTGATTATATACCACATACTCCATTGACAGAAAACACAATAGGGGGACACACTATCTTTGGAATGAGTGGAAGAAGTGTAGATACGACTATTATAAATGGAAAAGTGCTTATGAAAGACAGAAAGTTAGTAAATATAGACGAAGAAAGTATTCTAGCTAAAAGTAGAGAATTAAGCCAAAAACTATGGAATAGAATTTAAATGTTGTAAAATAGAACTTAGACAAAAATAGGAATTTAAATGAAGTGTATAGATAAAAAATATACGGAATAGAATATTAAATTAAATTAAATAAAGAAGGGAGACCCAAAATGTCTCAAGATAAAAGCCCTAAAATAGCTCCAGTAGATGAAAGGTTACCCGTATCCAAATCTTGGGTATTTTCACTACAGCACGTTTTGGCAATGTGTGCAGGAGCAGTAGCAGTTCCTATGATGATAGGAAGTGCTGCACGACTAGATCATGCTAGTATTGTTTTTTTAATAAATGCTTGCTTATTTATGGCAGGGATAGGAACACTCATACAAAGTGTTGGTATAGGAAATATTGTAGGTGCTAAAATACCAGTAATAGAAGGAACTAGTTTTGCCGCTGTGGCAGGTATGACAGCAATAGCCTCATCATATAGTGATTCTCAGGTTGCAATACAGACAGTATTTGGCTCTGTAATCGTAGCTGGATTGTTTTGTATATTACTTGCTCCAGTGTTTGAAAAATTAATAAGATTTTTCCCTAGTGTAGTTACTGGAACAGTTGTTATGGTAATAGGTATTTCACTATTTCCAGTTGGGATAAAGTGGATAACTGACAACAAATTGGAAGCGGTTGAACCAAACTCATTAGCATTGGCTTTGGCAGTATTGGCAATAACTTTACTTTCATTTAAATTCTTAAAAGGAATTTGGAATAGTACAGCTATATTGGTAGGTATAGTACTTGGTACACTACTTTCCATGGCAGTTGGAATGGCAGATTTTAGTGCGGTAAATGGAGTTGGGTGGCTTAACTTAAATGTACCTTTAAAATTTGGAATGCCTAGATTTGAACCATCTGCAATACTATCATTGTGTTTAATTATGTTAGTACTTATGACAGAATCAGTTGGTAATATGATAGCTATTCATGAAATGGTAGACAAAGAAGTAACAGGTAAAAATATCAAAAGAGGTCTATTTGGAGATGGAATATCTACAGCTTTATCTGGAATATTCAACTCATTCCCAATAACTCCATTTGGTCAAAATACAGGGATAGTAGGTCTTACAGGTATAAAATCAAGATTTATAGCAGTTTATGCAGGGGTTATATTGCTAGTACTTGGTTTTCTACCAAAATTTGCAGCAATAATAGGAGCGATACCTAAGCCTGTTCTTGGAGGAGTAGGGTTTGCAATGTTTGGAATGGTAATGGTTGGAGGAGTAAAAACTCTAAGTAAAGTAAAGTTTGATGGAACTAAAAATGGAGTTATAGTAGCAGTTAGTGTTGGCTTATCTATGATACCACTAACAAATCCTGCTTTCTATAATAATTTCCCAACTTGGGTACAAACAATATTCCATAGTGGAATAACAACAGGTAGTTTATCAGCAGTACTTTTAAATATATTCTTCAATGAATTAGGTTCTAAAAAAGAAAAGAATAATAAAGTTGAAGAAGCAAAATAGAAATAATATAAAAAGAAGATAAATAACAAATACAAATACAAATAAAAGAATATAAGCTAAATATTAAAAATATTTAATTAAGGGAGAGATAATAATATGGCTAATTTAAAAGTTAATTTATATGGAATGGAATTCTTAAATCCAATTATGACAGCAGCAGGTCCTGGAGCAAAAGATGGTGCTCTCTGTCAAGAAGCAGCAAAAGGTGGAGCAGGAGCTATATGTACAAAAACTATATCTGTATTACCAGCAGATGTACCAAGACCATGTATGGCAAAAACTAATAGTGGTTTCTTAAATACAGAATTATGGTCAGAGCTTCCAAAAGAACAATGGATAGAAGAAGAATACAAAAAAGTAAAAGAAACAGGGCTTCCAGTGATAGTAAGTATGGGATATTCAGCAGAGCAAATAGCTGAGGTTGCTCCTTTAGTAAAACCTTATGCTGATGCAGTTGAATTATCTACTCATTATGTAGGTACAGATGTTGCTCCAATAGTAAATGCTTTAAAAGCAGCAAAAGCTGTTTTAGATGTACCAGTATTTATGAAAATGAGTCCTCATACTGATATTCAAACTATTGCAAAAGCTGTTGAAGAAGCAGGAGCAGATGGACTTGTAATGATAAACTCATTTGGACCATGTATGGCTATAGATGTAAATACAGGATACCCTATAATGGGAAGTAAAGCTGGATATGGATGGTTATCAGGTGCACCAATAAGACCTTTAGCAATAAGATGTATATATGAAGCTTCTCAAGTTGTAAATATACCAATAATAGGTGTTGGTGGAATCACTTGTGGAAAAGATGTAGCTGAAATGATGATGGCTGGAGCAAGTGCTGTTCAAGTATGTACAGAAGCAATTCTTAAAGGGCCTTCTATCTATGGAAAAATTGCTAAAGAATTAAATGAATTTTTAGATGAAAATGGATATTCTGATGTTAATGAAATAAAAGGATTAACTCATAAGAAAATGGCAGCTAGAGGATTTAGAACTCATTCAGTAGCTCCAGTTGTAGATGATAACAAGTGTATCAAATGTAAACAATGTGTAACAAGCTGTGTATACGAAGCATTAGAAGTTACAGATAAATTAAATATAGATGCAGACAAGTGTTTTGGATGTGGACTATGTGTAACTAGATGTCCAAAAGGAGCTTTAAGCATCTGCTACAATCAAGTAGAAGCTGTAAATGAATAATATTGTATAAAAATTTAATAATTAACTTAGAGTAATATGTACTGAGATGATAAATATATGAGATTAATAGACTAGCTATAGCAATAATCTAATATAAAGCAATATACAAAACTATTCTAGTACAGTTTAGGTGGTATAAGGGTTTTAGTAAAATTACTTTAAGTTAATTGCTTGAGATAAAATAAATTGATACGTTATAAGTAAGGTGGAGTCTATATGGGAATTGTTTTAAAAGGCGGGAAAGTAGTAACAAGTGAAAAAACTTACTGTGCAGATGTAAGAATAGAATATGAAAAAATAGTCGATATAGGTTTTGATATATCAAAAGAAAATGATGACATAGTCGATGTTAGTGATTCTTATGTTATACCAGGAGGTATAGATACACACACTCACTTTGACTTAGATACAGGGGTTACTAAGACAGCAGATAACTTTGAGACAGGTACAAAAGCTGCTATAGTTGGAGGAACTACTACTATATTAGATTTTGCTACACAAGCTAAAGGATGCTCTTTAAAAGAAGGATTAGAAGAATGGCATGAAAAAGCCAAAGATAAATCCTACTCAGATTATGGTTTTCACATGGCTATAATAGACTGGAATGACTCAGTTTGTAATGAAATGGAAGATATGGTAAAAGAGGGTGTATCTTCATTTAAATTGTATATGGCATATAAAGGAAGTCTCCAAGTTGATGATGGTGTCATATTTGAAGCTCTGAGAAAAGCAGAAGAGATAGGTGGAATTATTGGATTCCATTGTGAAAATGGGGATATAATATGTGAACTTGTGGATAAAGCAAGGGCAGAAAATAATTTATCTCCAAAGTACCATCAATTAACTAGACCAGCTATACTTGAAGCAGAAGCTACTTCAAGACTTATGAAGATAGCTGAAGTTGCAAACTCTAAGGTATATGTAGTTCATCTAAGTTGTAAAGAATCCTTGGAAGAAGTTTTAAAAGCTAAGCAAAGAGGTGTGGATGTAATAGTTGAAACTTGTCCTCAATACCTTCTATTAAATGATGAATTATATGATTTAGATGGATTTGAAAGTGCTAAGTATGTAATGTCACCACCTTTAAGAAATAAGGAAAATAATGAAATATTATGGAATGCTATTTCAGATAATCAGATAGATACTATAGGAACAGACCACTGCTCTTTTAATTATAGGAGACAGAAGGAACTTGGAATAAACGATTTCAGCAAAATACCGAATGGTTCTCCAGGTGTAGAACATAGGATGAGTCTTTTATACACATATGGAGTATGTAAAAATAAAATATCTATCAATAAGATGGTAGAAGTAACATCAACTAATGCAGCAAAATTATTTGGAATGTATCCTAATAAAGGAACTATAGAAATAGGTAGTGACGCAGATATATTAGTCTTAAATCCAAACAAGAAATCTAAAATAGAAGCAAAAAAACAATTGCAAAATGTAGATTATACACCTTATGAAGGGTATGAAGTGGATTGTCAAATAGAACATGTTTACTTAAGAGGAAAAGAAGTAGTTAGAGAGGAAGAATTAATCTGCAATACTCCAAGTGGGAGATATATAAATAGGCGTCTAACAAAGGGGGCTAGAGAATGGTAGAATTTATATTAAATGGAAAGAAAGTTGTTGCAAAAGAAGGCAAAAAACTTTTAGACTTCCTTAGAGAAGATATGAATATAACTTCAGTTAAAAATGGATGTTCAGAAGGTGCTTGTGGAACATGTATGGTTATAATAGATGGTAAAGCAACTAAAGCATGTGTATTTAAAACTGATAAATTAGCTGGAAAAAACATAACGACTATAGAGGGATTATCAGAAAGAGAAAGAGATGTTTTTGCATATTCTTTTGCTAGCCAAGGAGCTGTACAATGTGGATTTTGTATTCCAGGTATGGTAATTAGTTCAAAAGCACTCATAGACGTTAACAATAATCCTACTGAAGATGATATAAAGAAAGCCTTAAAAGGTAATATATGTAGATGTACAGGGTATGTAAAAATAATTAAAGCTGTTGATTTAGCAGCAAAGATTTTTAGAGAAGATATAGATGTACCAAAAGTAAACTGTAAAGGTCTAGTAGGTGAAAATCTTCCTAGAGTTGATGCAGTAGGTAAAGCACTTGGATATTCTGAATATGTAGATGATATGAGAATTGAGGGTATGATTTATGGTTCAGCAGTTAGAGCAAAATATCCTAGAGCTTTAGTCAAAAAAATAGATATAGAAGAAGCAAAAGCTTATCCAGGAGTTGTTGCAGTTCTAACAGCTAAAGACATTCCAGGAACTATAAAAGTAGGTCACTTAAAGAAGGATTGGGATACTTTAATACCAGAAGGTGAAATAACTAGATATTTAGGCGATGGAATAGTCTTAGTAGCAGCAGAAACTAGAGAGGCATTGGAAGAAGCAAAAAAACTAGTTAAGATAGATTATGAAGAATTAACACCATTGAGTACTACAGCAGATGCTCTTAGAGAGGATGCTCCAAAGATACATGAGACAGGTAATGTACTTGTTAAGGAACATTTAGTAAGAGGAAACGCTGAAGAAAAGATAGAAAATTCAAAATATGTTGTAACTAAAAGATATACTACACCTGCTACAGAACACGCATTTTTAGAGCCTGAGTGCGCAGTAGCTGGTCCTTATGAAGAAGATGGAGTAATAATCTATTCAACAGACCAAGGGGTATTTGCTACTCAACATGAATGTGCAGATATGTTAGGGCTTCCACATGAGAAGGTAAGAGTGATAAATAAAATGGTAGGTGGAGGATTTGGTGGAAAAGAAGATATGAGTGTTCAACACCATGCAGCCTTACTTGCTTATCATACGAAAAGATTTGTGAAGGTACAGCTAACAAGAAAAGAAAGTATTATTGTTCATCCTAAACGACATGCCACAGAAATGGAATTTACGACAGCATGTGATGAAAATGGATATTTAACAGGTATGAAAGCAACTATAATATCTGATACAGGTGCATATGCATCTCTTGGAGGTCCAGTACTACAAAGATTGTGTACTCATGCAGCAGGACCATACAACTATCAAGATATTGATATAACAGGAACAGCAGTATACACTAACAATCCTCCTGGTGGAGCATTTAGAGGTTTTGGAGTTACACAGAGTTGTTTTGCAACAGAATGTAACCTAAATTTACTTGCTGAAATGGCAGGGATATCACCTTGGGAAATAAGGTATAAAAATGCAATAAGACCTGGTCAAGTTTTACCAAATGGTCAATTTGCAGATGAAGGAACAGCAATGGCAGAAACACTAGAAGCTGTGAAAGAAGAGTATGAAAAGCATCCACGTGCAGGTATAGCTTGTGCAATGAAAAATAGTGGAGTTGGCGTTGGTATACCTGATGTTGGAAGATGCAGACTAGTAATAAAAGATGGAAGAGTTCATATAAGAACAAGTGCTTCTTGTATAGGTCAAGGTCTTGGTACTGTTATGACTCAAGTAGTTTGTGAGGCTACTGGTTTACCACCTGAAAGTATAGTGCATGAAGTTCCAGATACTCATTTGACACCAGACTCTGGGAATACTACGGCTTCAAGACAGACCGTATTTACAGGGGAAGCCACTAAAGTTGCATCAAATAAATTAAAAGAAACTTTGGAATCTGGTAAAACTTTACATGATTTAGATGGAGAAGAGTTTTACGGAGAATATGCAAGTATTACAGATAAAATGGGTTGTGATAAAGAAAATCCAGTAAGCCATGTTGCTTATGGATATGCTACACAAGTTGTAATGCTAGATGAAAATGGAAAATTGGAGAAAGTAGTAGCAGCACATGACGTTGGAAGAGCTATAAATCCAATCAGTTTAGAGGGTCAAATAGAAGGTGGAGTAGTTATGGGTCTTGGATATGCTCTAACTGAGGATTACCCAGTAGTAGATTCTGTGCCTACAGCTAAATTTGGTACACTAGGTTTATTTAAGTCTACAGATATACCAGAAATACAAGCTGTAATAGTTGAAAAGAACAAAGATTTACTAGCTTATGGAGCAAAAGGTGTAGGAGAAATTTGTACAGTTCCTACAGCACCAGCAGTGCAAAATGCCTATTATGTATTTGATAAAGAGTTTAGAACTGAACTACCACTACAAAATACTCCATATAGTAAAAAAAAGTAACAAAAAAAAGAAATATTAAATAAAAAAATAGATGAAATTGTAAATAAAAAAAACCCTTTTGCATAAGGTATATTTTAAATGATAGAATATACATATACAGGAGGGTTTTTCTTTTATAAAAATAAGTTTAATAAAATTGAGAGGTGAGCAGAATGAATTTTAATAATAGTCTAGAGTTAACTCAGTCTCAGAAGCTAATAATGACTACACAACTCAAGCAATCATTATCAATATTAAATATGAGTAAGTTAGAATTAGAAGAAGAGATTAAAAAAGAAGCAGAGAATAACCCATTAGTTGAAGTTGAAAAAAGTGGGGAGATAAATTGGGAAGAATATATAAAAGATATGGATAAGTCAAGACGTTTAGACAGAACAGAGATAAGCTATAATCCCGATAATGAAGTTAATCTAGAAAATTTAGTTAAATATTCGTCAAATTTATATGAGGATTTAAAATTTCAGATAAGCTTATATAAACTGACAGATAAAGAATTGGAAGTCTGTGAGTATATAATTGACAGTTTAGATGAAGATGGGTATTTAAGAACTGAGGAAAAAGTAATTGTTGATACTTTAAAGATAGATGAGGAACTTTTTGAAAAATGTTTGATTAGTGTTCAGCAGTTGGAACCTAGTGGAGTAGGAGCAAGAAGTCTTTCAGAATGTCTGATGATTCAAATGGCAAGTTTAGGAATATATAATGAAATTTTAGAGGAAATCGTTACAAAAGACTTAAATTTGATTGCAAATAATAAATATAAAGAGATAAGTAAAAAATACAATATGTCACTACAAAAATGCGTTGAACTGATAAATATAATTAAGACATTAGACCCAAAACCAGGAAGAACTTGTTCAGTAGAAAAAAGTGTATACATTCAACCCGATGTAACAGTAGAAAAAATTGATGATGAATTTATTGTATATTTAAATGAAAAAGATTCTTATCAGATAAGAATCAATAGTTATTATAAAGACATATTAAAAAATTCACAGTCTGATGAAAGTGCAAAAGAATTTATAAAAGAAAGACTAAATTCAGCAACAGGACTTATGAAGAATATAGAGAGTAGGAAAACTACAGTACTTAAGATTGCAGAAGAAATAGTAAAAGCTCAAGATGAATTCTTGAGAAAAGGGACAAAATATATAAAACCCTTAAAAATGAAGGACATAGCAGAAAAATTAGAATTCCATGAATCTACTATAAGTAGAGGTGTAAATGGTAAATATATGCTGACACCTTTTGGCGTGTATGAATTTAGATACTTCTTTAGTAGTGCTATTGAAACTGAGAATAATGAAATGGCATCTAGTACAAGCATAAAAAAAATTATAAAGGAAACAATAAAAGACGAAAATAAAAAGAAACCTTTAAGTGATGACCATATATCTAAGTTACTAAAAGAAAAAGGAATCAATGTTGCAAGAAGAACAGTTGCCAAATATCGTGAAGAATTAGGAATCCTATCTTCAAGCAAGAGAAAAGAATACTAATAAGTAAAAGACAAATATCAATATAACAAGGGGAAAAGGCTAATTAAAAGGTGAATGGAAATTAGGCTAAAAATGTTATGAAGTAAAATATTGAAAACATGAAAATGATATAGAATTAGAGAGTATAAAAATATTGAAGAGTAGTAAAATACTAAAAAATATTAGAAAACCAAATAGCATTAAAATATTAAAAAGCTAGAGAAAATTAGAATAGTGGAAAATACTAAAAAACTAGAAAACATAATTAAATGAACATTTTTAAAGAATCATTAAATATTAGAACAATAAGAATGTTGGTATAAATAAACTATTATTAAATTTAATAACTACAAAAGGAAAAACACATAGAGTATAAATTAAATAAAAATATAAAAACATATACAAAAAACCTTATATAAAAAAGAAAAAATACTGTACTTTGAAAATGGTGGAGAAATATATTACAAAACAAAAAAATAAAAAAGTTTTTGAAAAACTATTGAAATCTATACGCAAATCCTATAAAATAAAAATATCTTGTGGGACTTAAATAAACACTAGGGACAAAAAAAGTCCCGAAAGGAAAGTAATAAGGAGTATGTTATGAAGAACTTATTAGAAATTCAAAAGAAATTAATTCCACAGGCAATTGAACTTATGGAAAGAAGATACTCTATTTTAAGACAAATATCTTTAAGTGAACCAATAGGGAGAAGAACTTTATCAAATGTATTAGAAATTAGTGAAAGAATAATCAGGTCAGAAACAGAGTTTTTGAAAGAACAAGGACTTATAGATGTAGCTGTATCTGGAATGACTATCACTAAAGAAGGTTCTGATTTGTTAGATAAACTTAAAGACATCATGAGTGATATCATGGGATTGTCTAAGTTACAAGATAGAGTAAGAGAAAAGCTTGGAATAAAAAAGGTAATACTAGTTCCTGGAAGCTGTGATGAAAATGGAAGTTTACTAAAAGATGTAACTAGATATGGATGTGAGTATTTCTTAAATATTCTTAAAGATGGAGATATTGTTTCAATAACAGGTGGAAGCACTATGTTGGAGTTTTCAAACGTTATTAAAACTGATAAGAGATATCCAAACTCTACAATAGTACCAGCTAGAGGAAGTATGGGGACTGATGTAGAGATGCAATCTAATAATATAGTTGCTTCAATAAGTAAGAAGTTACATTCTAATTGCAAACTTTTACATATACCAGATGAGTTGGACGAAAGTGCAATGAAAACTCTTAGCCAAGTGCCAGAGATTAAGACAACTTTGGAGTATATTAAAAGAACAGACATTTTAGTTTTTAGCATAGGTAGAGCAGATGTCATGGCAAAGAGAAGAAAACTTCCAGAAGATAAGGTTGATGAGATACTATCTAAAAATGCGGTTGGAGAAGCATTTGGATATTATTTCAACAAAGATGGAGAAATAGTTTATAAATTAAATACTGTTGGAATTGATTTAGAGACAGTTAAACAAGTAAAAGAAACTATTGCAATCTTTGCAGGTACAGAAAAAGTAGAAGCCTTATTAGCCATATCAAATATGCATAAAAACATGGTTCTTGTAACAGATGAAGAAAGTGCTTATAAGATATTGTCATTATTATAAAAGTCAAGACCTAGCATAGAGCTAGAAAACATACATTTACTTTATAGGAGGTAGCGAAAATGGTTAAAGTAGCTATAAATGGATTTGGAAGAATAGGAAGATTAGCATTAAGAAAAATGATGGAGCAACAAGATATGTTCGAAGTTGTTGCAATAAACGACTTAACAGACGCTAAAATGTTAGCTCATTTATTTAAATATGATACAGCTCAAGGAAGATTTAATGGAGAAATAGAAGTTAAAGAAGGTGCTTTTGTAGTAAACGGAAAAGAAATAAAAGTAACAGCAGAAAGAAATCCTGCTGACCTACCATGGGCTGAACTAGGAGTAGATATAGTATTAGAATGTACAGGATTCTTTACATCTAAAGATAAAGCTGAAGCTCATATACAAGCAGGAGCTAAAAAAGTTGTTATATCTGCACCAGCTACTGGAGATTTAAAAACAATAGTATTCAACACAAACAGTGACATATTAGACGGTTCTGAAACAGTTATATCAGGAGCTTCTTGTACAACTAACTGTTTAGCTCCAATGGCTAAAGTATTAAATGACAAATATGGTATAGAAAAAGGATTAATGACTACTATACATGCATACACTAATGACCAAAACACTTTAGATGGTCCTCATCCAAAAGGTGACTTAAGAAGAGCTAGAGCTGCTGCTGGAAATATAGTTCCAAACACTACAGGAGCTGCAAAAGCAATCGGTCTAGTAATACCTTCATTAAAAGGAAAATTAGATGGTGCAGCACAAAGAGTACCAGTTGTAACTGGTTCAATAACTGAATTAGTTTGTACATTAGGAAAAAATGTTACAGTTGAAGAAATAAATGCAGCTATGAAAGAAGCTTCAAACGAATCTTTCGGATACACTGAAGAAATGTTAGTATCTTCTGACATAATCGGAATAAGCTACGGTTCATTATTTGACGCTACTCAAACAAAAGTTATGGAAGTAGATGGAAAGCAATTAGTTAAAGTTGTTTCTTGGTATGATAATGAAATGTCTTATACTTCTCAATTAATAAGAACTTTAGGATACTTTGCACAATTAGCAAAATAGTCAGCTTTGAGAAAATAGAAAAGTAGATTGACAAAGTCCGAGTTTGTAGTTTAATACTACGGACTCAGGACTTTTTTTAAGAAAAAATATATAAAATACACCTAAATAATGTTACATACTATATATAAAAATATGATAATATGATATATTTAATAGGGTAAAAGTATGTACTATATTATACTTGGCAATAAAAAATTACTTTATTAAAAGGAGAGATATTTATGTCAATGCTTAACAAAAAAACTATAGAAGATATTGATGTGTGCGGAAAAAAAGTATTAGTAAGATGTGACTTTAATGTGCCATTACAAGATGGTGTAATTACTGATGAAAATAGATTGAACGGAGCTTTACCAACTATTCAATATTTAATTTCTAAAGGAGCAAAAGTTATATTATGCTCTCACTTAGGAAAGCCAAAAGGAGAAGCTAAGCCAGAACTATCTTTAGCACCGGTGGCAAAGAGATTATCTGAAATGCTAAATAAAGAAGTTATATTTGCAGCGGACGACAATGTTGTAGGAGAAAATGCAAAAAAAGCTACTGAAAACATGGAAAACGGAGATGTAGTATTATTAGAAAATACTAGATATAGAAAAGAAGAAACTAAAAACGAAGAAAACTTCTCTAAAGAGTTAGCTTCACTTGCTGAAATATTTGTAAATGATGCATTTGGAACTGCTCATAGAGCACATTGTTCAACAGTTGGAGCAGGAGAATTCTTACAAGAGAGAGTTTGCGGATACTTAATTCAAAAAGAATTAAAATTCTTAGGAGAAGCTGTTGCAAATCCTGTAAGACCATTTACAGCTATACTTGGAGGAGCTAAGGTTTCTGATAAACTAGCTGTTATAAATGAATTATTAGAAAAAGTTGATAACCTAATAATAGGTGGAGGAATGGCTTATACATTCTTAAAAGCTCAAGGATATGAAGTAGGAACATCTCTACTTGAAATAGATAAGGTAGAATACGCTAAAGAAATGATGGAAAAAGCTAAAAATAAAGGTGTTAATTTATTATTACCAGTAGACGTTGTTATGGCAGACCACTTTGCACCAGATGCAACTCCAATAGTAACAGAAGATGCTAATGTAAAAGAAGACTATATGGGTCTAGATATGGGACCTAAGACTATAGCAAACTTTGTAAAAACTATAAAAGAGTCAAAAACTGTAGTATGGAATGGACCAATGGGAGTGTTTGAATTTGAGAACTTTGCAAATGGGACATTATCAGTAGCTAAGGCTATGGCAGAGTTAACTGATGCAACTACTGTAATTGGTGGTGGAGATAGTGCAGCAGCAGTTAATCAATTAGGATTTGGTGATAAGATGACTCACGTATCAACAGGTGGAGGAGCATCACTAGAATTCTTAGAAGGTAAAGAATTACCAGGTATTGCAGCATTAGATAATAAATAAACTAATATATAGAGGAGATTGTAAAATGAGAAAACCTATAATTGCAGGAAACTGGAAAATGCATAAAACAATAAAAGAAGCTTTAGAATTTGTAAATGAAGTTAAAGATAAAGTTAATTCTGATAAAGTAGAGGCTGTTATATGTGCACCATTTACTTTATTAAAGGATTTAAAAGAAGCTACTAAGGGTACAAATATAAAGATAGGTGCTCAAAATATGCACTTCGAAGAAAAAGGAGCATTTACAGGAGAAGTTTCACCTCTTATGTTAAAAGAAATAGATATGGACTATGTTGTAATAGGACATTCAGAAAGAAGACAATACTTCAATGAAACTGATGAAACTGTAAATAAAAAAGTTTTAAAAGCTTTAGAAGTAGAAATAGACCCAATACTATGTGTTGGAGAAACTTTAGAGCAAAGAGAAGCTGGAAAAACTAAAGATGTTTGTAAAGTTCAAGTTGAAAAAGCTTTAGAAAATGTTCTTAAAGAAGATTTAGCAAAAGTAGTTGTTGCATATGAGCCAATTTGGGCTATTGGAACTGGTAAAACTGCAACTGCTGAAGATGCTAATGATGTTATATCTTATATAAGAGAAGTTATAAAAGGATTATATGGAGAATTAGCTAACGAAGTTAGAATACAATACGGTGGAAGTGTTAAACCTTCAAATGTAGCTGAAATAATGGGTCAAAGTGATATAGATGGAGCTTTAGTAGGTGGAGCTAGTTTAGCTAGTAATGACTACCTAGACCTTGTTAATTTCTAAGGAGTGAAATGATGAAAAAACCAGTTGCTTTAATTATTATGGACGGGTTTGGATATAATAAGGACGTTAAGGGAAATGCAATTGCTAAGTCCAAAACTCCTAACTTAGAGAAAATAATAAAAAAATATCCAAACACATTGATAAATGCTAGTGGTCTTGATGTTGGTTTACCTGATGGTCAAATGGGAAATTCAGAAGTTGGTCACACTAATATAGGTGCAGGTAGAATTGTATATCAAGATTTAACTAGAATAACAAAATCTATAAAAGATGGTGATTTTTTTAATAATGAAGTTTTATGTGAAGCTATGAATAATGCAAAAGAGCATTCTCTTCATGTAATGGGACTTTTGTCTGATGGAGGAGTACATTCACATATAGACCATCTTAAAGCCATAATCAAAATGGCAAAAGATAGAGGTGTAGAAAAGGTGTATGTTCATGCATTTACTGATGGTAGAGATACTGACCCTCAAAGTGCATTAGAATATGCTAAAGAAGTACAAGCTAGTATGGATGAAATTGGAGTAGGAGAATTTGCTACAGTTTCTGGTAGATATTATGCTATGGATAGAGATAAGAGATGGGAAAGAGTAGAGCTTGCATACAATGCTATGGTTAGAGGTATTGGTGAAAAAGCAACTTCTATTGAGGAAGCTATTCAAAACTCTTATGACAATGGAAAAAATGATGAGTTTATAATGCCAACAGTTATTATGAAAGATGATAAGGCAGTTGGAAGTATAAAGGAAAATGATTCAATTATATTCTTTAACTTTAGACCAGATAGAGCTAGACAAATAACTAGAGCTCTAGTTTGTGAAGAGTTTGATGGATTTAAAAGAGAAGATATTAAAAACTTCTTTGTGTGCTTAACAGAGTACGATATAACTATAGAAAACGTGCATATAGCATTTGGGCCTCAATCTTTAACTAATACTCTAGGTGAGTATCTAGCTAACAATGGAAAGACTCAACTTAGAGCTGCTGAAACTGAAAAGTATGCACATGTAACTTTCTTCTTCAATGGTGGAGTAGAAGAACCAAATAAAGGCGAAGAAAGATTATTGATACCTTCTCCAAAGGTTGCAACTTATGATTTACAACCAGAAATGTCAGCATATGAATTGACAGATAAAGCTTTGGAGAAATTAGGAGAAGATAAGTTTGACTTTATAGTGTTAAACTTTGCAAACCCTGATATGGTAGGTCACACAGGAAGTGTAGAGGCGGCTATAAAAGCTGTTGAGACTGTGGATGCTTGTGTAGGAAAATTAATAGATAAAATAGTAGAATTAGGTGGAAGTGCAATAATAACTGCCGACCACGGAAATGCTGAATATATGTTAGACCCAGAAACAGGAAAGACTGTAACAGCTCATTCTATTAATCCAGTACCATTTATTGTAGTTGGTCAAGAATTTGAAAGTGCAAAGTTATTGGATGGAGGAAGATTGTCTGATATAGCACCAACTGTTTTAGATATGATGAAGTTAGAAAAACCAGAAGAAATGACTGGTCATTCACTTATCTCAAAATAATTAACTCTGATAAGTAGAAAAGAAAATATAAATATAAGCAAAAATTTTAGAATCATTAGTTGTACATTTTATGTTTAATGTTTTAAATCTAGTTATAATGTTATGTATTGAAGATTACTTTTGAATTTTAGTCAAGTTTTTTAATACTATATAAGTTAAAATATTATAAAAAATAAAATAAAAATAGGAACTTTTACAAATTTACCCATCAAATAAATTTGTACCTAATTTTCAAAAAAGTCTTTATGTACTATAATATAAAAAGTAGAGTAAAATAGTAGACGTAAGTTTACAGTAAATGAAAATTTAACTAATAGAAAATCGAAGGGAGATATACAAATGTCAGTTATTGAATTAGTATATGCTAGAGAAGTATTAGACTCAAGAGGAAATCCAACTGTAGAAGTTGAAGTAGTATTAGAAGATGGAGCAATGGGAAGAGCAATAGTTCCATCAGGAGCATCTACAGGAGCTTTTGAAGCTGTTGAATTAAGAGATGGAGATAAAGACAGATACTTAGGAAAAGGTGTAGAAACAGCTGTTGCTAACGTAAATGAAATAATAGCACCAGAAATAGAAGGAATGGATGCATTTGACCAACCAGCAATAGATGCAATGATGATAGAATTAGATGGAACTCCAAACAAAGGTAAATTAGGAGCTAATGCTATATTAGGTGTTTCAATGGCAGTAGCTAGAGCAGCTGCTGATGAAATAGGTCTTCCATTATTCCAATATTTAGGTGGAGTAAATGCTAAACAATTACCAGTACCAATGATGAACATATTAAACGGTGGAGAGCATGCTGATAATAACGTTGATGTTCAAGAGTTCATGATATTACCAGTAGGTGCTTGTTGTTTTAAAGAAGGTTTAAGAATGGGTGCAGAAGTATTCCATGCATTAAAGAAAGTTTTAGGAGAAAAAGGATTAGCTTGTGGTGTTGGTGACGAAGGTGGATTCGCTCCAAACTTAGGTTCAAACAGAGAAGCTTTAGAATTAATAGTTGAAGCTATAACAAAAGCTGGATACAAGCCAGGTGAAGATGTTATGTTAGGACTTGATGTTGCTGCTACAGAAATGTACAACAAAGATACTAAAAAATATGTTTTAGCAGGAGAAGGAAAAGAGTTAACTGCTGCTGAAATGGTTGCTTTATATGAAGATTGGTCAAACAACTTCCCAATAATAACTATAGAAGATGGTTTAGATGAAGAAGATTGGGACGGATGGAAGTTATTAACTGAAAAATTAGGAAATAAATTACAATTAGTTGGTGACGACTTATTTGTTACTAATACAGAGAGATTAGAAAAAGGAATTGAAAATGGAGTAGCTAACTCTATATTAGTTAAAGTTAACCAAATAGGTACAATAACTGAGACTTTAGATGCTATAGAAATGGCTAAGAGAGCAGGATATACTGCTGTTATATCTCATAGATCAGGAGAAACTGAAGATTCTACTATAGCAGATTTAGCTGTTGCAGTAAACGCTGGTCAAATAAAAACTGGTGCTCCATCAAGAACTGATAGAGTTGCTAAGTACAACCAATTATTAAGAATAGAAGAAATGGTTGGAGAACAAGCTAGATACTGTGGGTTAAAATCTTTCTATAATTTAAAAAAATAGTTATTGAAGATTAAAAAGATAGTATTAAAGATTAAAGAGATAACATAAAAGATAAAAATTTATCTTATAAGGGATAAGTGATAGTTGATTTTTCAATTCACTTATCCTTTTTTTATATTTCATTTCTTACTTTTACTCACAGCTTTAGAAAAAATACGAATAAAAGTTTCTATTTCATCTTTATCTAATTGATGTAAGAGATTTCTAAATACAATTATTTCTATATCTCTATGTTCTTGTTGAGCCTTTAAACCTAATTCAGTTAAGACTAAGTTATACCCCCTTTTATCTTTAATACAGGGATTTTTTTTAATAAATTTTTTTAATTCAAGACGTTTTACAGCACTTGTTAATGTGCTTTTTGGCAATTCTAAAATTTCACTAATTTCTTTCATCATACTATTTGGATACTGTTCAACTATTTCTAAAATACTTAATTCTACTAAAGAAATACCATGAATAGTAGGATACTTACCACTACACATTTCTGTTTTCATCTGCATACTAACAATATGCCACAGGTTGTTTAGCTCTTTTACAGGATTCATTGACTTTTACCTCCATATATGATACGATTATCGCACTAATATAGTACGATAATCGTATTAATTTGTCAATAGGATGGTGTTTTTATGAATTTAGAGATTATACGAGCTACAAGTGAAAATGCTACAGAAATGGGTTTTATACATTCTTGTTCGTGGAGAAAAGCGTATAAAGGAATTATTCCAGATAAGATAATAGATGAATTCACTTCTGAGAAAAGAGCAGAAGTTTTCCAAAGTGTTATTCCAAAAGCTGAAGAGGAATATTATCTTTTTAAAGTAAATGGTATACCTGCTGGTTTTGCTTCATTAAATAGAAGCCAAGAGGATAATGCTCCAAAATGTGTTGGAGAAATATATTCTATATATTTCCATCCTGATTTTTGGGGAACATCTGTAACAAAAAAAGGATTACAATTTTGCATTGATAGATTAAGCAATTTAGGATATTCACATATAACGATATGGGTTTTAAAAGACAATATTAGAGCTATAAATTTCTATAAAAAAAATAGTTTTACTTGTGATGATTTTGAGAAAGAGATACATATTGGGAAAAAATTATTAGAAGTACGTTATTCAAAAAAGATATAGTAATTGCATATTATTTTTGTTTGTTATTTATACTTCAATAGTCTTGAAATGACTATATTATTGTGATACACTAAAGAGTAATGAAATTTAAGTAATAAATAGATAGGAGGGGCAATAATGAGCAACATTTTAATGGGTGTGCAAGTAGTGCTAGGGATTTTACTAGTAATTAGCATAATGCCTCAAGATTCAAAAAATGCTTTGCCTTCAGAGTTTGGTGGAGAAGGAAGTCAAGCTTACTTTAAACCAAAAGGTAAACAAGCATTTCTTGCTAGAGTTACAAAGATAACAGCAGTATTATTTTTTATAAATGCATTGGCATTACTTATAGTTAAAAAGTAATGATATTGTTGAATAACTGGCCATTATTTGATTAGTGTATTTAGGAAATATTTAAAAATTAAATTTAGTTTTTAATAAAAGTACGTAAAGTAAAAAATAAAAAGGGAGGTGTCTCAAAATGAACTTTTTAGTTCATGAGACACTCTTTTTTTATGAAATCAAATATGTTTTCATCATTTCAACAATGAAAAAGAGGCTTATCTCTATTTTGAGACAGCCATTTTTATTTTAAATATTAAGTTAGATATTTTGATTATTTACACTTATGTGTATCTTTATCAAACCAGACAATTAGTTTATTACAATTTGGACAAGTATTTTCAGTGACTTGTTTTTCAATCCACCTAAAAACACTGTTTTCCTTCATATACTGTAGATTATCAATGACATTTTTATGATGACAAATTCCATTGACAATATGTTTGTTTTTAAAATCGTGTAATCTATCACAAGGGAATTTATCACATTCATAACATCGTGTAACATTATTCAATTCTGCACAATCTCTAAATCCGTGGTCACAAACTAAACACTCAGAGTTAACATTATCTGAGAGACAACCATGACAGTTTTCAGGGTATTCAGGGCAAGTACCACAAAATAAGCCACAAATAGCAGCAGTATTTTCACAAGGTTTCATAAAATCATCTCCATTAAGTTTTATAGTATAGCTAGTGTATTGTAAATATAAACAGTACTTTCATAATACTTAATAGAATCATCTTCATTAGGGCTTATATTATAAATATGGTGTACAAGTAAAAGCATACAACTAGAAAATATCATATAAGTAAAGCTAAATTTTTAAATAAGATTAGTTTAAATAAAATTAGTTTAAATAAGATTATTCTGTTTTAAAATAAATATTATTAAAAATACTGTAATTATAGAAAATGCAGAAGTAAATACTACAATTTGACCAGCTAGTTCACTATCAGAATCCATCTGTTGTGCCATTGTAAATGAAGAAACTGCAGTTGGAGCAGACAACATTATCATAAGTGAGGCTAATTCTACATTTCTAAATCCAAGAAAAATACTAATTGGCAAGAATATAGTAGGTACTAGTACAAGTCTTCCACATACTCCCAATATAATGGGTCTTATATGTCCCTTTATAGAAGAAAAACTAAAGGAACCCCCTAAAATTATAAGAGATAAAGGTGTTGCGATTTTAGATATATCGCCAATTGTCTTATGTAAAAATGTAGGAATATTTACATCTAAAATTAACATAATAAGACCTATTGCAGAAGCTATTATAAGTGGATTTGTTATAATACCTTTAATCATATGTTTTATATTTACTCTGCCTCCTCTAAAAATTTCAAGTATTACGACAGACAACACATTAAACATAGGTACAATGACTGCAATTAATAAAGATGTGACTCCAATGCTCTTATTACCAAATAGTGAGATTGTGACAGGAATACCAAATATAACGAAATTACTACGAAATATACCTTGTATTAATGCACCCCTTGATTTATTATCTTTTTCAATTTTAGGGATAATAAAAACTAAGATTAAGAAGGTTGAAAAAATGATTATAACAGCCACAGTCATAAGTCTAAAATTAAGAGAGCCGTTTAAATCTGTGTTATATATATTAAAAAATAATAATAATGGCAAGAAAGATTTGAAACAAACATTATTCATTTTATTTAAAGTATGTTCATCAAATAAGCCTAATTTTTTTAGAACATATCCAAGTGACATTGTGAGAAACAAAGGAAGAACAACATTTACTGATAAAATTAAATTTTCCAAAGTCTATTCTCCATAACTTGACAATTCAATTAAATTTCCATCAGGGTCTCTTAAATAAATGGATTTCATTTTACCAAAAAATCCTGTGCGTTCTACAATTCCTTGTTCAATTTGAATATCGTTTTGTTCTAAGTATTTTTTTGTCTCACTAATATTATCGTTTATTTCAAAACATAAATCAGCACTACCTGTTTGTACGTTTTTGCTATGTGGTGAAAGTTCATGACCTTTTATATGGACATTTATCTTGAAATCTCCAGCATAAAGCTCATATCTTTTATTCATTTCCTTAAATGTAAAACCAAGTTTTGTATAAAATTTGATACAATTTTCTATATTATTAGTAGTAATTACTACATGGTCTATTTTTTTTATCATAACAACTCCTTAAGATTTTATATATTGATAAACTTATCATAAATTTATTTGATTTTATAAACTGATACGATTTATCTTGATTATCTAATTTTATCTTGATTGTTGAATTTTATATTTATTATTGAATTTCATGTAGAGTGTTAAATTTTATGTAAATTGCAGGATTTAATGTAATCTGTTAATTAAAATATAAAAAATATTCTAATAACAATTAAGCTAATCATTAATCAAATGTAGACATTTAATTAATGATTAGCTATAGTCAATCTAATTAGTTAGAATAACTTCCTTTTAATGTAAATGTATCTAAAACGTGTCCATCCATAGCTTTGAAAAATTCATTCATATAGAATCCTTTTTCAAGGTCAAGAATAGTATCAAGTGCAAATACATGTATCTCATAAACATGAGGTCTGTCTGGAGGAGCCATACCACCATATACACTGGCTTCTAATCTATCAAGACCTCCTAGCTTACCATGCCAGCTAGTAGTACCTTGAATAAAATCAGTAGCTGTTATACTTTCATTTTCACTTAATTCGTCTCTTGTTATATTTACAGCTAACCAATGTATCCACGCAAATCCACATACAGGGACAGAGTCTTTGTCTTCTAAAAATACAGCAAAGGATACTGTATTCTTTGGAGCATCTTCAAATTTTAGAGGTAGTGAGTATGTAGGCATACCACCTTCATTGAACTGAGTTCCTCTTTTTCCATATTTATCTTCTATAACGCCATTTACTATACCAGTACTAGTTACTTTCATAATAATTTACCTCCTAAATATATAATAAATTAATATAATATTTCTGTAATTTAATTATATACCAGTTGAAAATAATGGTAAATTACTTACTTTTTTGTGGGTATATATTTAGAGTGTATCTACCTATTTTAAAATACCCTTTTCCTTAAGGACATCTTCCATACCATTATCTAGCATAAAGTTAATTCCTATATCTTGCATTATAGCCAAAGCATCTAATATTTGCTTTCCTCGAATAGGTGTAAGTAAATATTCAACCTTAAGCGGGTAACCTTCATATGTCTTTTTATCTACAAGACCAAATTCGATTAATTCTTTAAGTTGTTCAAGCAACATTTTTTGATTAATACCATTAATTTCCTTCTCAAGTTTTGATAGGGAAGTAGGTCCCATACGTAATCTCCATAATATAATAGATTTCCATTTGCCTTTTATCATATCATGTGTTAGTTCTAAGGGGCAAGTATATTCATCGCGAAGTTTCAAATAAGGTCACCTCCAATTTATTTTGCTAAGATACGTTTTGAAGCAAGCCTATATACAAACTCAATTTTTTTATTTGAAATATCCCATGAATCTAATTCTTTTTTTATTAAATCTGGATATTTTTTACTTATATCTCTAAGTGCATTACCTACAGATTTTCTTAAGTATTCACTATCATTATCCTTTAAACTGGAAAGTAGAGATATAGCGATATCAGGATTAGATTTAAAATAATCTCGATTGGTCCAAATCCTAAGCCCTTCTGTGACAGCTCTTTTTATGTTTGGGTTGTCAGATTTAATCCATTCTTTTATCACAGGTAGTGATTTTTCATATCCTACCTCACTACAATAATAATCAAATGATTTAGCTAATATCTCTTGTACCCTCCAGTTTTCATCTTTACTCACATTGTCTTTTAAAAATAACAAAGCTTCAGAAATCGTTATTGATATAAAGCCAAGTATAAACACTGCCAATTCTCTTACTTGATAGTATTCTGATCTATATAAGTAGATTGATAGATAATAACATTTTTTTGATTCATTATTTTTTACAATCTTTTTAGCGATGCTTTCAATTTCTTTAAAGCCATTTTCTATAGTAATAATTTTTGCAATTACTTCTTCCAATTTTATCTCCTCCAATAAGTAGATTAGTTTAAATTTCATGTATTTATTTGTAAAAAAAAGTTTGTTTAGTTTAGATAAAATAAAGACTTGTCAAAAAACGTTTGCAAGTCTTTAGTACTAGCATAAATAAAAAATAATAAAAAATCAACCTAATTTAGCATATAAATTTACTTTTATTATGAGTTTTATATTATAAAGTTGTGTTTAAAAAATTAATTGAGTTATATAAATTTTACATGATTTGAGTATACTAATAGAATAAATTATTATATAGTAATACTTATATGAGATGAATATTTTACCAATCTTATCTGATAGTGTATAATTAGGTGATAAAGTAGATAATAAATAGTAATTTAAACGATAATAATCACATTTATTACAGATAATTTATGATTAGAAAATCACTATAATGATGTTTCAAGATATTCCTTTACAATTTATAATAAATCAAAAATATAAATAAGTAATTTAGTTTGTAGGAATAATAAAAAGTATAAAAAGTTATGTGTAATTAATAAAAAAGCTTTGTTATAAGGAATATAAAGGATAACATAATATAAAAAATAATATAATAAAAGATTAAAATAGGAGGGAAAAATGATACCAGGACTTAAAGAGAGTTTGTTAGGATTAATAAATGAAAGTGCATATAATCCTCTAAAAAAAGAAGAATTAGCAGAAATTTTTGATATACATTCATCAGAAATGCCAATGTTTTATAATTTTTTAAATGAATTAGAAGAAGATGGTTATATAAGTTTTACTAAGAAAGGAAAAATAATATCTCCAAATCAAATGGGATATTTTGTTGGAAAATTTGTATCACATAAAAAAGGATTTGGATTTGTGGAATCTGATGCTGAGTATACGCAGGATTTATTTATCTCAAGCGACAATATAAATGGGGCTATGCATAATGATAGAGTTATGGCAGAAATAGTTGTACCTGCTACTGAAGAAAAGAGAGCAGAGGGAAGAATAGTAAAAGTTATAAAGAGAGAGATAACTAGAATAGTAGGAACTTTTCAATCAAGTAAAACTTTTGGATTTGTAACACCAGATAACAAGAAGTTTACTAAAGATATATATATACCTAAAAAACATTTTAGTGGAGCAGTAGATAATGATAAAGTAGTATGTGAAATTACAGTATGGCCACAAGAGGATAGAAAGCCAGAAGGAAAGATTATAGAGATATTAGGTCAAAAAGGTGAAAGAGGCGTAGAAATAGACTCTATAATAAGGGAACATGGTCTGCCAGAAGAGTTTCCAAAGAAAGTATTGCAAGAAGCTGAAGCTGTAGCTGTTGAAATTCCTCAAGAGGAGATAAAAAGAAGAAGAGATTTAAGAGATTTAAACATATTTACTATAGATGGAGATGACGCAAAAGATTTAGATGATGCTATATCAATAGAAATATTACCCAATAAAAACTTTAAATTAGGGGTTCATATAGCTGATGTCACACATTATGTAAGAGAAAAAAATAAACTTGATAAAGAAGCTTTAAAAAGGGCTACATCAGTTTATCTAGTAGATAAAGTAATACCAATGCTGCCAAAGACTCTTTCAAATGGAGTATGTAGTTTAAATCCATTTGAAGATAAGTTAACACTTTCTATATTTATGGAAATAGACCATAAAGGAAATGTAGTTAAACATGAGATATGTGAATCTATAATAAATTCAAAAGCTAGAATGACTTATACAGAAGTGTCTGACATATTAGAGAAAGATGATGAAAAACTTAAAAAGACTTTTGAACATGTTGCAGATGACTTTAAAAATGCTGAGGTTTTGGCTAGAATTCTTATGTCAAGAAGGGAAAAAAGAGGAGCTATAGATTTCAACTTCCCAGAAGCAAAGATAATTCTAAATGGAGAAGGTGAAGTTGCAGATATAAAGCCTTATGAAAGAAGAATATCTAATAAAATAATAGAAGAATTTATGCTTATAAGTAATGAGACAATTGCAGAACATTTTTATTGGATGGGAATACCATTTGTTTATAGAATACATGAGACACCATCTTTGGAAAAAATGGAAGAATTGAGCAAGTTTATATCTACATTTGGATATGTAATAAAGGGTGATAAAGAGGAAGTACATCCAAAAGCATTACAAGGTATAATAGAGAAGATAAAGGGCAAAAAAGAAGAAGGTGCTATTAGTACTATAATGCTTCGTTCTTTAAAACAAGCTAAATATTCACCAGAATGTAGTGGACACTTTGGGTTAGCAGCTAAATTCTACTGTCATTTTACTTCACCAATAAGAAGATATCCTGACCTTCAAATTCATAGAATAATAAAAGAATCTTTAAATAATAAGATAAGTGGAAAGAGACAAGAACAGCTTACTACTATAGTTGATTATGCATCTGTTCAGTCTTCTGAAAAAGAAAGAAAAGCAGAGTTGGCTGAAAGGGATGTACATGATTTCTATAAGGCTCTTTATATGAAGGATAAAGTTGGTCAAGAGTTTGAAGGTGTTGTATCTAGTGTAACTTCATTTGGAATATTTGTTGAGTTGGATAATACTATAGAAGGATTGATAAGACTTGCAAATATGAATGATGATTATTATATTTATGATGAGAGTTCTTACAGTGTTGTAGGAGAAAGAACTAAGAAGTCATATAAGATAGGTGACCTAGTTAAGATAAAAGTTGAGGGTGTAAATGTAGATTTTAAAGAAATTGATTTTGAAATAGTTGAAAAGATAGAGGAATAAGTAAAACATTTAAAAAAGATATGAGAAGTTGTAGTATTTATGATATAGCTAAATTTACAATACTCAATGTTCAATAAAAATAGCTAATTAAAAAATATTTAATGGAAATAGCTAATTAAAAAATAATTAGTTAAAACAAATATTTAAAAAATAAATTTTTAATATAAAGTAAGTGTATCCTTTAAAATTTGAGATACACTTATTTTTTTGTTTTACATAAATTTTTGCTTTATTTAATTTATAACAATATATTACTTTGTATAAATTTAGTGTTAAAATTATTAAAAACACTACTTAGGAGGAATGGAATTATGGGTATGATAGGATGTTATACTAAAATAAGTGAAGAAAATGTTTTGAAACTACAACGAGCAGAAGGGAATTTACAAGAGTTTGTTTTTGGAGATGTGAATGAAAATAATTCTATTAATATTGATAAGGCATGGCATGCTATTCACTTTACTTTAACAGGTTGTCCATTTGGAGGAGATGATGATAATATATTTAGCAAATTAGTTCTAAGTGGAAATGTACTTGTAGAAATTGATGAAGAGCCACCTGCAATGTTGATTACAGCTAATGATGTAAAAAAATTATCAGAAGCAATGAACAATTTAGAAGAGCAGATGTTTAGAACAAAATTTAATATTGGTGAGATGTTAGAAAATAATATTTACCCTGTTATGGATGATGAGAATGAAGAAGAGTTTTTTGAGTATATATGGGCAAATTTAATTGAACTTAAAAAGTTTATAGAGGAAGCAGCTAATGAAGGACAAGCAGTGATATTTTGTATAATGTAATGATTACTAAAAAACTATGAATGTTGATGTACTTACATATCTTAGACAAGGATAAGGATGTTTTTTATAAGGGAAGAATAGATATTATATTAGCCTTTTAATTATTTATTTAATAGTAGCATTTTGAAATACGTATATTATTTTGAATTCTTGTGATGTATAGCTACATATGTTTTAATTTATTTTAAAAGGCTAAATGATTTATCCGAAGTTAGTATCATTAGGATACAAGTATGTGATAAATATTTCTTAGAACAGACTATATAATATGATTTTGAAATATATGAGTCTACAATAGGCATTTAATAATCTTTTAGATTCCAATTCAATTGATAAAATAGAGGATTTTTTAATTATAGTTTTGAATCTACTATATTTTTGAAATTTATCTATTGTGTCCTATAATTCTCTTGTATATCTATAATATTTTTTCATTATGTGACTCGATTTATTTTTGAAGCTAACCTATTATATTCAATAATTCTTTTAATTAGATATTGTATTTTTTTATTATGTGAATTAATTTTTAAAAAAATTTATATCTTATATCCAACAATTCTTTTGTATACTTATCTTATTTTTAAATTATGCAAATTAACTATTTTTTGAAGCTAATCTCTTATATCCAATAATTCTTTTAGTTATCTGCAATATTTTTTAGTTATAGCAACTTACCATCACATTGAAAGCTATCCATTATAAATAATTCTTTTAGCCATCCACCATATCTTTTTATTATATAAAACGGATTCACAAATAAAGTAAGTAAAAATTAAAAATATAGATACTTTAATTAAAAGTAGAAAAATTAAAATCTTTAGGAAAAATTTAGAAATTTATAAATAATATCTTAAGTTTTAGAATTTATTATGAAAATACAATAAAAAGTTTATAGAAACACAATTCTATAAAACTATTTCTGGAGGTGTATTTATATATGGAAATGAAAATATCAGTGTCTAACCTTAGTAAAAGGTTTGGAACAAAAAGTGCTCTTGATAGCATAAATCTTGAAATCGACAGTGGTATGTTTGGACTTTTGGGGAGAAATGGAGCAGGAAAAACGACTTTTATGAGAATATTAGCCACTTTATTATCAAAAACAGAAGGCTCAATAGACATGTGTGGAATTCCTATTGAGAATACTAAAGATATTAGGAACATGGTTGGCTATTTACCACAAGATTTTTCAATGTATCCTAATATGACAGTATATAAAGCAATGGATTATTTAGCAGTTTTATCGAATATACCACTAAGAAAAAGAAGAAAAATTATATGCAAGTTATTAAGTAAAGTAAACCTTACTAATCACCAAAATGTTAAGGTAAAGTCTTTATCTGGAGGTATGAATAGGAGGCTTGGTATAGCACAAGCGCTAATTCATAATCCAAGAGTTTTAATAGTAGATGAACCAACAGCAGGTCTTGACCCAGAAGAACGTATAAGATTTAGAAACCTATTATGCGAAATTGCAAATGATAGAATTGTCATCTTATCAACTCATATTGTTGGAGACATAGAAGCTACATGTGAAAATGTGGCTATATTAGATAGTGGAAAGGTCATATACAATGGCTCTACTGAGGCCTTAGCAAAACTAGCTGAAGGAAAAGTATATAGCATTGAAGTAGACAAAAAAGATATTGAAAATATAAAAAGTAGATTTGTAGTTATAGGTATGCTGACTCAAGGTGGAAAGGCTACACTTAGGGTCATATCGGATGATAAACCTTTTGAAAATGTAGTAGAATGTAATCCAACTATTGAAGATGGCTATATGCTTATAATGGGAGGAGAGAAGATATGAATCTATTTGTAAAAGAATGTAAAAATATACTAAAAAGTATAGTATATTATGTTTTTATTATAGTTTTAGTATTTTTCTATGTTTCTCAACTTGGTGGTTCAGTTTCTAAAGATGTAAGTAAAACTGTCCCTAATAATGGAAATCCACTAGTTGCACCTCAAAGGGTAGAAAATATTGAGGAATATTATTCTATACACAATCAATATCCATATGGTCAAAAAGAATCTATGAAAACAGAAGAAGTCATCCCCAACGCAACTATAAATTTAATTAGAGAATATCAAGAGAACTCATATACAACATATCCAACAGGAATAGCTAAATCTATAAAATTGGACCAAACTAAAACTAAGACTATAGAACAATATATAGAAGAAATAACTGGTAGAAGTATTGAGGAAATAAATGCACTATGGAAAAATGGAGATAGCATAAAAATAGATTATTCAAGAGTATCTATTGGAAGATTTGAAGAAATAATGCAAAAAGTAGATGATATTTTAGGTGGAGGGTCTGCATATGCCTTTGATAAGTTGCAAAGATTTGGAGTAGTTCCAATTACTTATAATGAAGCCGTGAAGAATTATAACTATACAATACAAAAAGATAAAGTTACTAATGGATATGCAAGAATTTTTTGTGATTATATAGGTATAGTTTTAAGTATATTTCCAGTGTTTGTGGCAGTTTTCATGTCACTTAAAGATAAGCGTTCAAGAATGAGAGAAATTATTTATTCAAAACAAGTATCATCATACAAAATAGTTTTATCAAGATATTTTGCACTTGTTTTTATGATGTTATTACCAGTATTAATTTTAGGTATAAAAGATTTGCTTCCTTTGATTGCATTTGGTAAAAATGAAGGGATATCAGTTGATAATTTAGCATTTATAAAATATACAATATGGTGGCTACTTCCAACTCTTATGATAGCTACAGCTATAGGTATGAGCCTTACTATATTAACAGATACACCAATAGCAATTATTGTTCAATTAATTTGGTGGTTTTACAGTATAAATTCTACAGCTCTTAAAGGGGATTATCCAACAATGGGATTAATGATAAGACATAACAGTGTGTTAAGCGGGGATATTGTTGCACAAAACTTTAATCAAATTATGAGTAATCGACTTATGATGAGTTTAGGTGCATTAGTGATTGTTTTGTTAACGATATTCTTATATGAGCAAAAAAGAAGGGGGAATCTTGATGTTGGGTCAAAGCTTTCAAAACTGTTTAGTTTTAATAAAAGAAAACTTCAAATTAAGCATTTTAATTAATTTGATATGTTCAATTATACTGTTATGTTTGATTCCTCTAATACAAGGAGTAGCTAATTTAGATAGGATTTCGGCAGCCATATGCTTAGAAAATTATGT
Source organism: Clostridioides difficile CD160 (assembly GCF_000449425.2). Lineage (GTDB taxonomy): Bacteria > Bacillota > Clostridia > Peptostreptococcales > Peptostreptococcaceae > Clostridioides > Clostridioides difficile_E. Next base: position 161,641 of record NZ_AVHW01000096.1, on the reverse strand, counting down.
TGCAATATTAGGAATAATAATGTTAGTACCTATATTTTCACTAGAACAATCAAAGGAGATTGATGAAATAGTATCATCAAAATCATTATCTCAAGTTGTTGTACAATTAATTAGAATACTGATGTCAATTATAAGTATAGCTATTTTAATTATAGGTTTTGTAAATATTTTAATATATTTAGGTGGAGATTTTCCAGTAATAGAGTATATTGTTGGAAGTTTCGCATCAGCTATATTTATAGGAAGTTTGGGAATGTTTTTCTCGAATTTATTTAACAATACAATCATGGGATATATGATATCTATAGGATATTTAATTTTAAATATGATGACTAAAGACAAGTATGTTGGAAAATTCTTTATAATGTCTATGAGTCAAGGCAGTTTTGATGAAAAATATTGGTTGATATCTGGAAGTGTAGTGTTGATAATTCTATCTCTATTGATAAAACCAATAAAAAGGAAGGTTAGATAATAAAATGAGAGCTTTAATAAAATGAAGGTAATAGAAATAAAAAGTGTATTTATGAAATACAAGTTTATTTTTATATACACAAGCTATAACTTGATATTTATGTATTTAGATAGATGTACATATCTATTAGTATAAAAATACATACATATACTACATTTTATTAAAAGCTCTCAAATTTATATTTTATATTGATTTCACAATAATAGTCTGATAAAACTTATAGTAATTTTATAAATTTCATAATGATTTTATAATGCTAGTTTAATAAAACCTACAGTAATTTTATAAATTTCATAATGATTTTATAATACTAGTTTAATAAAACCTATGGTAATTTTATAAATTTCATAGTGATTTTATAATACTAGTTCAATAAAACCTATTAATAATTTTATAAATTTCATAATAATTTTATAATACTAGTTTAATAAAACCTATAGTAATTTTATAAATTTCATAATAATTTTATAATGCTAGTCCAATAAAACCTATTAATAATTTTATAAATTTCATAATGATTTAATAAATATTTATAAAACTACTATTTTTGTTTAGAAACTTTGTTATTCATATTATCATTAGTAGGCATTGCTCCAAAGCTTAATTTTTCATACATTACTTGAGTTGGAGCTAACCAAACTGTGCCATTACCAGTAAATGTATTTAAGAAACCTTCACCATTTAAAGCAGAACCAATTAAAGACTTATCTGATTTAGTAACAGAGAAATTGACTCCAGATGTTCTTGCTATTGCAAAGTTACCATCTACCTTTAATTCTTCTCCATTTTTTAATTCATACTCTACAATTTCACTTTGAGGAACAACGCATTCTAGAACGATTACACCAGTACCACTTAATTCTATTTGGAAGAAACCTTCACCACCAAGTAAAGCAGATGAGAAGTTCTTTTGTGTAAATGCCTTTACTTCTATTGTATCAGAACAGCAATAGAATAATCCTTTATCAACAACTATTGAATCATTATCAAGGCTCATAAATAAGTAATGTCTAAAAGAAGGTTCTAAGTAAACTTCGCCAGTACCTTTATATACAGGTTTCATCATTGATTCATTAGTAAGTGCTCCTGATATTCCTTTTTTAAAAAGACCTCCAACACCACCAATTTTAGTTTCAGAAGAGATATTACCTTTATAATAATATAATGCACCAGCTTCTGTTTTTATTGATGAATTATTTAACTTTATCTTAATTTGTCTAGCTCTTAAGCCAGCTTCTCTAGCAAAATATAATCCCATTGCCATCATTGGGCTAGAAGCACCTTCAAGTTTTTCAAATTCTAATATTTCAAATTCACTTTTGCCATCTGATGCATTTTCTAAAATTCTTACTTTTTTGCTTAAATCCATACAAATTTCTCCCTACTATAGTTAATATTTATCTCTAAAATATTACAAGATATAATTATATATTACATTTTTTTTGGAAAAATGGCTACTTTATCATCAAATTTTTACATCTTTTAAGATGATTCTAGTCGGAGTAGGATTGTTTAAGGGTGTGTGATTATTTAAATAGATATTTTGAGTATTATTTATTATTTGTGGGTATTATATCTTATGGGCATGTTAAAATTATTTAAAAGATAAAAGATAAAAGATAAAAGATAAAAGATAAAAGATAAAAGATAAAAGATAAAAATTTAGAGTAGTTTTTGTTTTGAAGTTAATAAATTAATTTTATCAGTTAAATTTAGCTTGGTACTGAATGTATTTGATATGTCTTGTTATTTATTTTGCTTTATTATTTATCATATTACTTAAGAAACTTAATACATTAGTGTAATCTTGACTAAAATCCCTGAATATGTTATTATACAGGTTAGTCAAATGATTTAGTGGTATGGAAAATTTAGCAAATTCTTAATATCAATTGAAGAATTTTCTAGCAAAGAAGGTGAGATTTATATGGCTGGTAAGAAAGTATTAGCAACAAATAAAAGAGCAAGACATGAATATTTTATAGAAGAAACTTATGAATGTGGAATTGAATTAAAAGGAACAGAAGTAAAATCAATAAGACAAGGTAAAGTTAACCTAAGTGATGGATATGCATCTGTAGATAATAGTGAAGTATTTTTGAAACAAGTTCATATAAGTCCATATGAGCAAGGAAATATATTCAATGTTGATTCTTTAAGAGTTAGAAAATTATTGCTTCATAAGCATGAGATAAGAAAACTTATTGGAGCAACTACTATAAAGGGGTATTCACTTATACCACTTAGTTTATATCTAAAAAACGGTAAGGTCAAAGTAGAGATTGCTTTAGCAAAAGGTAAGAAGTTATATGATAAGCGTCAAGATATGGCTAAGAAAGATGCACAAAGACGTATAGAAAGAGAAATGACAGGCAAGTATTAAATTAGATAAAAGTGTATTTTTTAGAATAAAATTCTTTATTATCTAGAACATAACATTGATTTTTATTCTTAAAAGTATTATATTATATATACATTAAAAATTTAATAAAAATGGTGATAAAGTTTGCGAAAAGTCTACTGGACTATAAACTACTCAAGGGGGCGTAAAGGTTTCGACGTGGGTTTGGAACTTGAGGCTGCATGTCGTGTTACTCTGGGTCACGTAAAAACTGGGGAACTTTAAAATAAACGCAGACGATAATTTCGCGATAGCAGCCTAGTTGCTGCTCGTCCCTCTTAGTCCTCCTGCCGACTAAGAATGGACGTCATTATGCAGGGAACTACTTTAAGGGTGTCTCGACTTAAAGTAGATTAATTGGGACTGGCTAAGCATAAAGCCTGCCACTTGGCGTTATGTGAGGCGAGATACTAGTGAAGTTGGCTAAGCATGTAGATGCAACGAGGAAAAGACTTACGGACAGGGGTTCGACTCCCCTCGTCTCCACCAATTTTGAAAAAAGAATGATGAAATACTTGGAAATGCTAGTCTTTATTGACTAGTATTTTTTATTTTGGTGATAAAATCCACCAACCGTACCCCAACTACAGAAAAAGAGGTTTTTTTGTGGGTATATTTGAAGGAATTATATTAGGATCATATAGTTTTCAATACTGAATATCACAATATATTATTTCTAATAATGCTCTATGAGAAAATGTATTAATGGATTAAAATTGTACTTAAAGCTATAAAGATAAATATGATCAAAAGTAAAAAAATACAATTCTACTAATAGTATGAGATGTAGTATAAACAATATATACAAGAGATTTTGTATTATTTTAATTAAACTCTATAAAAAATAGAGTTGTTTTTTTATTTGAATTCTAATACAATAATAAGTAGAGATATAAAATTCACTCTACTTATCAACCTAAAGTCAGTAATTGTAAGATATATATATGATTTGTGCATGTGAAATATGTACTCTACAAAATATTGGTATAGGAGAGGACTATAAAATATGGAAGCAAAATTAATTAATAAGAATTTACATATATTTATAAAATATAATGAAGAGACATGGCAACCTGGAAAATTAACTATGCCAGAACATTTAAAGGTATGTTTAGAAAAAGGACAGGTGGCTTGGGGACATTTTACAAAAACAAAGCCATCTAGGAATAAAAAAGGATTATGGGATCAAAGAGTAAAGTATTTGGATGAACAATTAGAAAATAATGAAACTACACTTGTGTTTTTTTATTGTAGAAAATCAACTGAGTTATATGTTGCTGACTTAGTAAGTTATTATGATAGAGAAGAACCTGACAAAAATGAAGAATTAAAAGAATTGATTCCAAAATATTATCACGATAGAATTGGGGCTATAAATGAGAAAAAAGATATAGGAACTATGAGGAGTTATGCATTTGTAAGAGTTACAAATTTAAGAAAAATAGAATTTGAGGACACTAAATATATATATAATTTTAAGGGAGAAAATGAGGCGTTAGGGATTGAAAATGTATTAGAATCTAAAGGAATGGCTTCATTACTGTATGTTAATTTAGAACAAGAATTTTATGATATATTGGCTAATGATATTCAAAATATAGTGAGAACATCAATAGTTAAAGAAGAAATTTCATTTAAAGAAGGGGTTTTACTAGAGAAGACAGAGACACCAAAACCTAAGTTGCTAGAAGAAAAAGAATCAGATTTACAAAAGAGTAGCATTATAGAAAAAAGAAAGAGAAAAGGTAGAAAGTATTCAATAGAGAAAGACATAAAGAATAAAGGATTAGGATATGCAGGAGAAAGATTAGTTTTAAAGCTAGAAAAAGAGCGAGTTAAAAAAGAAATTGGTAAAGACTATGTAGAAAAAATAGAACATACATCAGAAATAGATGATGAAAAGGGATATGACATATTATCTTTTGAGAAATTAAATGATGGAACAATAGTAGAAAAGTATATTGAAGTAAAAACTACTGAAGGAGGAGTGTCATCTCAATTTTTTATATCAGCAGGAGAAGTGAAATTTTCAAAAGAGAATAAAGAACAATATTATTTATATAGAGTTTATAACTATGATAGAAAGACTGGAGATGGAAAGTATTTTGTTCAAAAAGGAAGCATAGAAGAATATTTTACATTAGTTCCTAAGAATTTTGCAGTCTGTTTTGAAAGTAAAAAATAAATTTATGGAGAAAACAATGATAACTAAAGAAACTTTAAATAGGATATATAGCTTTAGAGAGAGTAGAGATTGGAGTAAATTTCATACACCAAAAGACTTGTCAGTAGCCATTAGTATAGAATCAGCTGAATTATTACAATATTTCTTATGGAATAATAAAAATAGCGATGATATAAAATCGGATTCTAAAATATTAGAAGGAATACATGAAGAGATAGCTGATATTCTTATATATTTAATATATTTAACAAAAGAATTAGATTTAGATATGGATACAATTTTATGTGATAAAGTAGAAAAAAATAGTGCTAAGTATCCAGTTAGTAAGTGCAAAGGCTCTTGTAAAAAATATACAGAATTATAGTTTATTTTTTTATGAAGTTTTATTAGGAACATAAAATATTATATAGTTGATATTAAAAGAAAAAAATTACACGATATCTATTTCTATAGTAATATGCAAACAAATATAAATAGAGACTTAGATAAAAAATATAATACATTAGTTATTAATATAAGGAGATAAATAGCTATTGAATAAAATAACTGATTGGAGGGTATTATAATTGAAAAAAGTATTTTTATCATATAGTTGGAAAAATGAAGAAATAGCAGATACAATAGAATGTTTATGTGAAAAAGAAGGAATAGAAATAATCAGAGATAAGAGAGATTTAAAATATAGGCAAAGTATAAAGGAATTTATGAGACAAATATCAAGTTCAGACTATGCAATAATGTTAATAAGTGAGCAATATTTAAAATCTGAAAATTGTATGTATGAGGTATTAGAGTTTATAAAAAGTAATGATTTTAAAAATAGAATAATACCTTTAATACATAAAAATACTAATATATTTAAACCTATAGATAGAATTGATTATATAAAGTATTGGGAAGATGAGTATAGTAAATTAAAAGAAAAAGCAGAGTGTATTTCAAGAGAAGTTAGCATTGAAATATCTGATGAAATAAAAAAAGTAAAGAATATAAAAAATTCTATATCAGAGTTTATAAATGTAATTTCTGATATGAATGTCATTATTTATGAAAAAGATATAAGTAATGATGAATTTAAGAAAGTTAAGAAGATTATTAATGAAGAAGAATTTTATTATTTATTGAATATACCAAGGACAATTCTTAATCCTTTTAAAACTATGTTATGGATTAAAGATGACAAACGAGGTTATGTAGATAGATTAAGTGAAGCATGTAAGTATACTGAGGATGAAGTGCATGTATTTTTAAAAAATAAATTTAATTTAAAGAAATTCACAGCTGTACCAATAAATGATGTTTTATTGAAATTTAGACAAGATGTAATACCATTTTCAGGAGATTTTTATAAAGATATAAGAAATAATGAAGATAAGTTAATAGGAAATAAAAGTCTATATTTAAATGAAGAAGAAATTAGTGATTTAATATAATTTGATAAAATTTATAAATAGAATTTTAATTATGAATATTATTTCTGTAAATTGTCTTTATCAATTTTGAAAAATAAATGATTATATACTTGGAAATGCTAGTTTTTATTGACTAGTATTTTTATTGTAGTAATTGAATTACAAAATTAGATACTAATCATAGAAAAAAAGACTTTTTGATGGCGTATAGAGATATATTTAAGGTATATGATTATGTTTTCCAATCCTATGTGTTCATTAAGATAATAGATAGTAATAAATGTGATCAATAGAATAGATATAATAACATACTTTAGTATTATATTATAATATTAGAAAATGAAAAATATAATCTATCTTTGAAGCTAGCGATGGATATTGTTAAAGTATTTGATACTATAGTAGAAAATTTGTTTGAATTTAATGAATAAGAATAGTGAATATAAAATTAATTAATAAATAATAGATAAAAATTTAAAATTTAGATGCGATGAGGAGGTATAGTTTTATGGAAGCCAATAAGACATTGTTACAATCACTATATAAAAAAATCATATTAGAATTTTCCAAACAGACAGGTAAAAGCTTGGAAGAAAGTATGGATTATTTATATACTTCTGAAACATATAAACTTATAAGTGAGGGTGTATCAGATATGCACTGTAAGAGTCATATGTATTTGGCTCAGGAATTGATGCTAGAAAATGGATTAATGTACCAGATAGGTTATCCAAGATAAATAGTTAAAAAACTAGATACAAAATAAGGATACAAGATAATATGAAATTAATTTGTATCCTTATTTTGATTTTTTAATTAACTATATGAAATCATAGTATTTTTATGTATTTGATTTTTAAAATGAAAATATTTTATCCAACTTTTCTACAGCTTCAACCTTCTTATCTTCCATAACTTGAGTATATATATTCAAAGTTATTGATATATCATAATGACCCATTAAAACTTGTACAGTTTTAGGAGGGACATCATTCTCAAAAAGTCTAGTTGCATAAGTTTTCCTAAGACCATGAAACTTTATAGGCTCTATATCCAAGCTATTTAATATAGACTTTAAATTCCTTAAAGGTCTTTTATCATCTATAGGGATACCTAATTCATTGCAAAATACATAATTATCATTTCTATACAATTCTCCAGCATTTAATATATCCGCATTTTGATTTACTTTATGCTCTTTCAGTTTATTTAAAACATCTTTTGGAATAGGTACAGTTCTGTAAGAATTTGATGTCTTTGGCTCTTGTTCTAATACTTTAAGCTCTCTATTTCCAGTTTTATCTATAAAATATGTTCTTTGAAGAGTTCTTTTAACTGTTAAATTAGACTTTTTAAAATCAATATCAAACCATTTAAGTCCTAATAATTCTCCTAATCTAAGTCCAGTACCAAGAGCAAGTAAAAATAATACCTCTAATTTATGACCTTCTATAGCTTTTATAAAACTCTTTTGTTGTTCAAGAGTCAATATTTCAAGCTTATTTTCCTTTTTCTCAACTGGTATATTTACCATAGTACAATAATTACGTTGTATAAGACCTTGTTTTTCAGCTTCTGATAAGCAGGTTTTCAGTTTAGTGTTTATTTGTCTTATAGTAGGTATACTTTTATTAGAATCAAGCAATCTATTGTAATATTTTTGTATGTGAGATACTCTTAAGTCTTTTAATTTAACATTGCCTAAATCAGTATCTTTAATATAATTACGATAGATGCTTTCATATCTTTCAAATGACTTTGGTTTTAAATCTTTTATTCTATATTCAAACAACCAATTGTAAAACCAATGCTCTAAAGTTATTTTATCATCTGAAATATCAGAACTTAAATAATATTGTTTTTTATAAGCATCAAGTTTATCTTTAACTTCCTTTTGAGTTTTACCATAAAATTCTTTTCTTATTGGTTTTCCATCTTCATTATAACCAATCATTATACGAGAACGCCAACCATCTTTATATTTTCCGATAGAGCCTTCTCCATTAGCTCTTTTAGTTGCCATTTTTAAACAGCTCCTTATATGATTTATAGTTATATCCATCAAAGAATGTAATACATTTCTCTAATAAGAATTTTATAACTTCATCAGCTTCTAGTGTTTCATAGAAGTTTAGCATCAATGTGTTGTATTCTTGTTTATGTTTAGCTGGTATTGATAGAACTCCTATATCATTACTTATAAGTATTAGGTTTGAAGTAAGTCTAGCAGTTCTTTTGTTGCCATCATAGAAGAATTGACAATAGGACAACCATAAATTTATTATTATAGCCTTTTCTAAGGGGTTAGTTATTTTATTTATGATACTTATGTCACTTACAAATAAATCATTTAATAGAGTGGCTTCTATGCACTCATATTGAGTAGTACCAGCTATACCTATGTTACCGTTTCTAAAATCTCCAACGATTAGAGCTTCATCTTTTGCAACTATTTTATGTATAGAGCAAATTGTATCTTTATTTAAAGATAAATTTTCTTTGTTACTTAATTTTATTACATAATCCCATGATGATTTTATATTTAGTATTTGATTTTGGTCACTTAATTTATGTCCACCTACTGTTATACCATCAAGTAATGTTTGTACTTCTGGGAATGTAAATGGGTTATTTTCTAGGTTACCCATATCATATACAAATTCACTTATCATTCTTCTAATGTATGTTAAAGTATATTTTTTATCTCCATGAGGTAGATTAGTAGGGAATTTATGTGTGTATTTTGGTATATATGATTTATTCATGATTTTAGCTCCTTTCATATCTAATTTTTATTTATTAACTATGAATGTATAAAAGTTAATAGGTAAACTCATATTTTGAAAATGTGCAATATTAATATTCTTCATCCTCATCTTCAATAAGACCATTAGAGTTTTCTTGTATAAAATTTTCAACAAGACCATTTATCACCCAATTTAGATTTTTGGAGAAGTCTTTGAAGTCAGAGAAGCTTAAGCTAATTGGTTTTATTGTATCTGCATTATCTGCAATTTCAAACTTTGTCTTATAATCTGTTTTTACATCATAACCATAATTTTTTAATATATGAATTACTAAATCAAATTCTGACTTATCTATATAATAAGAAACTGGAGTATTATCTATGTTAATATCTTTATTTATAAAATCGATAAGAAAGTTATCTATAATATATCCAGTTTGGGGATTTCTATAGAGGATTGTTTGGTTATCTATTTTTATCTCCTCTAATGGAAATCCAAATAAGTCTTCAATCTTAGTATAAGTAGCAAGTGCTATTTTTTTTAATATTTCAATTCTAGGCATTTTTGTTCCATTCTCATAATTTATAATTTCATTCTCAGAACAATTTATTTTTTCTGAGAGCTCTTTGAGAGATATATTATTTATATTTCTAAATTTGCTTATATTATTTCCGATGAGTTTTGCTGAGTAATTATCAAATGTTTTTACAACTAAATCCAATTCTTTTAAATTAGTATAATTATTTGTTGAAGTATCTAAATCACTTTCATCAATAATAAGCCTATTTATAGGAATTGATAATGCAGTAGATATTTTTTTTATCATATCTAAACTAGGCTTTCTTTGGCCTTGCTCATATTTAGCTACAGCATAAACTGAACAACCAATCTTATTAGCTAACTCATCCCTTGACATATTTATAGATTTTCTATATTGTTTAATCTTTTTTCCAATTGTATTATTTATCATAATTTCACCTCAAATACATTATAGCACTAAATGGGTCTATTGATACACTTAAATATATTGACAATACACCGAATGGGTGTTAGAATATTTTATAGAAATGAGAATACACAAAATGGGTATGAAAGAAAGGAGGAAATCAATGAAACTCAAATTAAAAAGAATTGAAAAAGGTATAAAGCAATATGAATTAGCTGAAAAAGTTGGCATCTCAAGATATTATTTATCTTCTTTAGAAAGAGGTAAATCAAAAAATCCAAGTAATATGTTGATGTTAAAATTGGCTCAAGAACTAGATACAAGTGTAGAAGAATTATTTTTTGATAAGGAGGAATGATGTATGGCAGATACAAATAATCTAGAAGTTCTTAAAACACTACAAGCTACATTGAATATACTTGTCAAACAAGAACAAGAAGCACAAGAAAGGGCAAAAGGGTACAAGGAGATACAGACATATAGAAGAGATAAAGCTCAACTTATCACATGTAAAGAAGCTTCTAAAATTTATCCCATAGGGGAATCAAAATTTAGACAGTTATGTCATTCTAAAAATAAAGGATTTCCTTGTATATGGATAGATAATAGAGTGTATATAATAAAAAATAAACTAGATGATTGGTTTATTGAAAATGCAAATGGCATAAAATTATAGGTTTAAGTGGGTGATAGTACTTGAGTAATCTAGGTTGGATAAAGCTTCATAGAAAGATAAAAGAAAGCCCACTATATAAAGATTGTAATTCCAAACAAAGAGATATACTCATAAACCTATTACTGTCAGTTAATCATAAGCCTAATAAATGGGTTTATGGAGGTAAAGAATATGAAGTTAAATCCGGACAGTTAATAACATCTTTGGAAAGTATAGCAAATATGTGTTCAAAAGATGTAAGTATTCAGAATGTAAGAACTGCTTTAAAGAAATTTGAAAGATATGGATTTCTAACAAATGAATCAACAAACAAAAATAGGCTTATAACTATTGAAAACTGGGAGTTATATCAATCTAATGAAGAAAATCAACAGACTAATCAACATGCAATTAACAAGCAACTAACAACTAACAAGAATGTAAATAATGAAAAAAGTAAAATATACAGTGAAATTATAGAAAAATTCAATATTACTTGTACAGAACTATCAAAAGTAAAGAAACTTACAGAAGCTAGAAAAAAAGTAATTAATGCTAGGATAAAAGAATATGATAAAGAGACTGTATTAGAAATTATTCATATAGTTAGTAAAACTAGCTTTTTAAATGGAAGCAATGAAAAAGGTTGGAAGGCAAATTTTGATTGGATAATGAGCCCAAATAATTTTATTAAGATATTAGAAGGCAATTATCAAGATAAATCAATTAATGTCAAAGTAGATGCAGAGGTATATAGTCCAGATGATTCACAATTAAAGTGGTAGGGAGTTTATATTATGGATAATATGAGTAATTTAGTTAAGAACACAGAAGCAGAACAATCTATATTAGGTAGTATTTTACTAGATTCGAGGAAAATAGAAGAGATTGAGATATTAATAAGTGAAGATATGTTTTATCATCAAGAACACAAACATATATTCAATTCAGTGAAAGATATACATAAAAGGGATGAGCCTATAGATATAATAACTCTTACAGAAGATTTAAAGAAAAAGGGGTTTATAGATTATGTTGGAGGTATAAGTTATTTGACAAAACTATCAACAATAGTTCCAACTATAGGTAATGTATCTCATTATATTGAGATAGTTATTGAAAAATATAAAAATAGAAATATAATTGATAAATTTAATAAATTCAAATTAGGTGAAATAGATGATAATACACTTATATATCAATTAGAAAAATACATTAATGAAGTAAATCAGAAATTGGTTAAGAAGGATTCTAGTATAACAGCTATATCAGAGAGAGCCTTTGAATACATAAATGATGAAATTGAAGAAGGTATTAATATAGGAATAAAATTTTTAGATGAAACTATTGGAGGTCTATATAGTGGTGAATTAATTACAATAGCGGCCAAAAGTGGAAGAGGAAAAACAGCACTAGCCTTACAGATAATGAGAAATGTAGTATTTCAAGGTAAAAAAGTACTTTTTATAAGTGGTGAAATGAGTGATATACAAATTTTGTTTAGAAATATAGCTTCTTTAACTGGAATATCAGTTGTAAAAATGAAGAATAGAAATCTAAATGAAGAAGAAATAATTAAATACATAAATGCTTTAAGTACTTTAAATCAGGAGAATAATCTCTATATTAATGATTCAGTGAATACAATATCAGGAATTAAGAGGGAGATAAAAAGTATTAAACCAGATGTTGTTATAATTGATTATCTTCAGATTTTGGATTACGAAGGTAAAGAAGTTGGAGAAGCTAAATTTGCTGATTTATCAAGGCAAATAAAAAAGATTACTTTAGACTTTAATATTCCAATTATACAGTTGGCTCAATTGAATGATGAATTGAAGGATGAAAGACCAAAAGGTGATAGAGTAATGAGAAGTTCAAAACAAATATATATGGATTCTAATTCAGTTATATATATTCATAGACCTACAGAGAAAGAGGCTCTTGATTATTGTAAGACAATGGGAATAGAGGATATAAAAGAATTAAGACGTAGAGAAAAAGGTTTTGGAGCTAATTTAAGTGAGATTATAGTTGCTAAAAATAGAGATGGGGAATCAGGTTTTAGACCTTATTGGTATATAGGAAGTTTGTTTTCTTTTAGGGAATGTAAGAAGACAAAAGAGATATGAAAAGAAACATAATTTATTAGATGATATGTAAACTATTGTCTAAGGAGTGTTAGAAGAAAAGTATATAATTCTTAATTGTATGCAATAAAGATTTAAAATATATAGTATTTAGATTAAAAAATTTATTAGAAAAAGGTAGTTGCCATATAAATATAACAACTACCTTTATAAATTAGGTACTTAATGTACACTAACCTACACAAGTTAAGTATATATTAAGTACCAGATGAAAGTCAAGGAGGTACTAACATGTATGATGAAATTATAGAAATATATTTTGATTATTGGATAAATGAACATATGTATAGGAAAGTACTAGAAAAAGATGAGTATTATAATGATAGATGTAAAGAAATTAAGAAAGTTAACAAATTACTAGAAAAAAATTTATCAGAAGAAAAGAAAAGGGATGTATTGATAGAGTTAAATGATTTGTTTAATTCAGTTATAGAGATTGAAAGAGAACTTGGTTATAAGCTTGGTTTTAAGGCAGGAGCCAGATTTATGATTGAATTATTAAATAGTTAATTTGACATATTGTAAATAAAGAGTTTTTGAAGATGTGAGGAATTAAATGTGTAGTTATCAACGAAAAATAAGCTTTGAATAGTACATAAAATTATTATTTTGAGTTTATGTGTATTAAGATTAAATTTTTATTTGTAATTAAAATAATTATCAACTATAATTTAAATAAGAGGGAAGCTGGAACCTTCCCTCCTAATTTAAAATTTTAGATTATACCAAAGATGACTATTTTTACAACAGTTAAAAATGTGCCAACTTGAAGGACGAGTTCAGTTAATTCTTTTAGGAATTTTTTGAACTCTCGGATTTTTTTATTAGAAAACATTATGTATTATCACCTCATTTCTTTATGTAAATTGTAGGTTGAATAAATAAAACCGTGTCACGCTTATATTATACATGGATATAAGGCGATTGGGATTATATAATAAAAATTTTATAAAAAAAATAATTATGTAATGTGTAGTATGAGAATAAGTAAAATTGTGTGATGAAATGTATATGTTAGAAAAGGTATTAAAATTGTACTTTGTAGAAAATTTTAATTGTTTAATATTATATAAATTAAATTATAGCATATTCTGAACTCTTATTTTATGGAGAAACAATTTTTTTATAATAAACTACCTATACAATAGACTGATGGTATTTTGTTTTTTGAAGTAAAATAGTGGAAAAAAATAAAGGCATTTAAAGATATATGTCTAATTTTATAAAATAAACATATATTACGAAATTTATATTAAATATTTGAGGAGATAAAATGATATTAAATAAGATAGAAATAATTGGAGATATAGCTCACTTTAAAATTCCTATGCATAGCAAGATACAAAGAACATATGAGATTCCACCAATATCAACAATCGTTGGAATTTTGAAAAATATATATGGTGAAGAAATCGATGATTTTACACTGGGATATGTTATATATCATAATGGTACATTTAAGGACTTACAAACGATATATAAAGAAATAAATCCAAATGTAAAGACATTAACAGATAGTGATAGATTTCAAACTGATGTATGTCCTATTGAATATCTAATTAATCCTAAACTCATCATATATACAGATATTAACAAAAATATAGAATTTAATGAACCGCTATGTTTAGGTAAGACAAATTGCTTAGCAAAGGTATTGTCCTTAAGTGAAATTAAAGTAAATCTAATAGATAAAGAAGCTGTTGGATACAATCAATATACAGATATTAATATTGGAGATGGAATGATAAAAAGAATAAATACATTAACAGAATATAATGAAAAGAAGGGTTATTATGATATATATTCATCAATGGTAAGAGAAAATAATGAGTTTGAATATAATAAATATTATGATGAAGATGAGAAACAGAATATTTTCTTATGGAATTGGAAAAAAGGGGGAGTAATTAAATGCATTTAGTAAGAAGATATTTGATACTCACAGTGGATAATGAAGTTGTATTAGATTACAATTACCAGTATGAGCTAATGAAAAGGATATATGAAGCTATTGAAAGTAATGATAGAAGAAAAGCACTAAGCCTTCACAATGAAGGTTATAAAATAGATAAAAAGGTATTTAAGCTATTTAATTATACAATGATGTTTGAAGATGCTAAATATTCAAAAGAAGGAATACATTTGAATTCTCGAACAAAAATTAGATTAATTTTAAGTGGATATGATGATATATTAAATAACATAATAAAAGGTTTTATTAAATGTAAAGTTTTTAAATTATATAATATAGAGTTTAAATTATCAAATATGGATGAAGATTCAAAAATAGGTTTTAACAGTATAACACTTTATAAAGTAAGGTCACCTATTGTAGCAAGCCTATATGACTTAAAAAGTAAAAAGCAAGTATATTTAAATCCAATGCAAGAAGAGTTTTATAAAGCATTGCATGATAATTTAATGAAAAAATATAAGCTTATATATGATAAAGAATATACTGGTGAAGTATACTTTGATATTGAGGATGTATTATCAGTAAAAAAGAAATATGTAACTAATATAAAAGGTAAAGGATTTGTAATTGGATATACAGACTTTGAAATATTTGTAGAAGCTGATAAGGATATGCAAAAAGTTATTTATTATTGTGGACTAGGGGAAAAAAATAGTATAGGAATGGGGTTATTAACTTATATAACTTCTAGGAGGGCTTAATATGGATAGAAGTTACAATGTATTTGTTGATAATGGTCTATATGTATTAGCATATTATTTGAATAAAGATATTAATGATATAACTTATCAAGACATAGAGAATAGTATAGATTTAATGAGTGATAAAATTGAAGAATTTGTAAGTTGCGAAAAATACTCTAATTTGAAAAGTATGTGCTTTAGTAATTCTACATTAACTCAGCCAAAAGGAAAAGTTACTTTAAAGGATAAACTAAAAGGTTTTGTTGAAAACAAAGGAAATGAATATTGTAGTTTGTGTGGCCAATATAAAGCTAAAGTTAAAATTGAAGATAAAGAATATAATATAGGAAGAAGCTATATGCCTAATTTAGTTGCAAATACATTTTATAATTTTTCTAATAACTTGCAAGGTTTGAATGTATGTCCATACTGTTTAGTATTGACTATGTATTCAATTTTGAATTGTAGAGTGAGTAAGTATGCTTTTTTATACAATTCGACATCAAATGAATTTATGGAAGATTACACTTACAGGATGCAACAAGAAAATTTAATTGACATAGAGTTGGGAGCAAAGAAAGAAAAAGAAAAATATTCAACTATAGAATTATTAGAGAGTCTAATTTGTAAATATAACTCATTTGATGGGCATATAGAGCAATATATGTTTAATAACTCTGGTCAATCTCAGGATATTCAGGTAAATAACATAAAAAATAGTGATGTAAATTTGTTAATGAAATTGCAAAAAGAAGCATTACTAAGAGAGTTTAAAGATTTACATCTAGAGATATATGTACTAAGAGGTACTTTAGAAAGTAACTATCTTAGAAAAATCTATAATTTGGACAAGAGAGAGAAAATAGCTTCTGATGAACTTATTGTATTTTTAAACAGGGAGGTAAATGTATTGAAAAAAGTTAAAATAGATATAATAAAAAAACTAACAGATAAATTAAAAGCGAGTAACTTAGATATAGACAAAATTTACAAAGAATTGAAAATGCTGGGTAAATTTCATGCATATGAGGGCTGGTTGGTTAATTTAAATGAAATATATTATGAAGATACTGGAGAAAAGTTATTCGAAACAGATGATTATATAGAATTAGATGATGTAAAAGGTTTTAGACAGATTAAAAATCTAATATTAGTAAGTTTAATTTAATAATATTATGGAGGGTTAAAATGGAAAATAAAAATTCAAATAGAATGTTAAATATAGGCTATGCAATAGAGGTTTTATGTGGACGATTAAATGGAAGTAGTAGTGAAGTAGAAAAGAAAAATAATTCCTATAAGAACTCTACTTATACAAAAAAAATAGGAAATAGAAGTAGAATATCAAGTCAATGTCAAAAATATAATCAGAAGCTATTTATGGAGCAAGTTTGTGGTTATGAACAAAATGTTAAGACAAAAGATGGTAAACAAGTAAAATTGATTCCAAACCCATTTAAATATGCGACAGATGATATATTTGGGTTTATGATGGCAGAAAAATTATCTATAGAAGAAGATGTATACAATGAATTATCAGATGAAGAAAAAGAAATATATAAAAAAAATAAGAAGAAATATGAAGCAAATATAACTAAAAAAAGAAAGTCAAGATGGCAAATGAACTCTTTAATAAATGTATCAAATAGAAAGGTTGAATGGGAGTGGAATGTTTGTGGAACTACAGGAGATAGTATGCCATATCAAGTTGAAGTATATTCAGGAGTACATGCAAATATAGCAAATCTTAATATAGGAAAGATAGGAGAATATGATATATCTGATATAGCAAGTGAGCATAGAGATTATACAACTTTAGAAGCTAAATCAATTGGTGTTGAAAAGTTAGATAAAGAAGAAAAGTTTAAAAGAATAGAAGCTCTTCTAAAATCACTAGAATACTTAAGCATAGAAGGAAATAAGACAAATCATTTAACTGATACAAAACCAAAATTTGTTATATTGGGGGAATACTCATGGGGAAATAATGTATTTCAAGGAATTGTCAAAGAGAATGGATTAGATATAGAGATGTTAAAAGAATCTATAGAACAAAATGAAGAATTTAGACAAAGTGATATATGGATTGGGATAAATAAATTTTATGATGATACATTTAATGAGATAGAAGTTAATAATGAAAAGGAACAAATAAAGAAATGTCTAGAAGAAGAATTTGAAGAATATGATTTTATAAAAATATCAAATGTACATGAAGCTTTTGAGAGTTATAAAAAATTTCTAAAAGAAACTTTATAAAGGTAACATAATGAATAGTTTAGATAAGTATAAAGCTAAATCAGATGGGATAAGTATAGATAAGCATAATGAAGATATGAATTACATAATGAATCAATTAGTTAGTATATATAATATATCTTATGATATGAGAAACGATTTACATGAGGCAATTGTATGTCATGATGTAGGAAAAGTAGTAAAAAGTTTTCAAGATAATATTGAAAATACAATAAGAAGGGTTAGGCATGAGTTATTGTCAGCAAGTATTAAGCATTTAAAGAGAGGTCAGAAGTTAGCTATATTAACTCACCATAAAGATATAGAATATTTAGTTAGTCAAATAACAAATTCTATTTATGAAATTGAATTGAATGAATTAAAGGAAATATTAGATGTTGAAGTAGAAGATATAAGACCATTTATAAAGGAAATATCAAGAGCAAGAAATGATGACACTAGAAAACTTGAAAATATATTATTAAAAGGTTACTTGCAATATTGTGACCATATAGCTTCTGCTGGAATTAAAAGTATAGATAAAGGATTTAATTCTATTAAAGATTTTAGTCTACCAAAAGGTGTAAGTTATAATTCAATACAAGAAAAAGTCTTAAATATGGATAAAAATGAAGATATAATGATAATGGCTATGACAGGTCTTGGAAAAACAGCAACATCTTTATATTGGAGTGATATAGCACAAAATGAAGGTAAAAGCAAAAGAATATATTATATACTTCCATATACAGCAAGTATAAATTCTTTGTATGAAAATTTGCATAATAGGAATATAAGTGTAAGTATGTTACATAGTAAAGCTCCATATTTTTTGAATAAAATCAGCGATGAAGAAGATATAAAACAACTTTATCAGATATACAAAAAGAGTGTAAAACAGATTAATGTATGCACCATATTTCAGTTGGTAAAGTCTATATTTTCTTGTAAAAGGTTTGAAATGTTACTATCACAATTAAAAGATAGTATATTTATAGTTGATGAAATACATTGTTTTGATACAAGAGTATTGTGTTATACATTGGAGTTCTTAAAATATTTAAAAGAAAACTTAAATGTACAAATATGTATAATGAGTGCAAGCATACCAACTTGCTTAAAAAAGTTAATACAGGAAAGATTGAAAATAAGTACAATTATTGAGCCAGATAAGAATGATTTAATAAACAGACATAAGCTAAATAGAATAAATAAAAGTATACTAGATGGTTTAGACAAAATAGAAAATGATATGATTCAAGGAAAAAGGGTATTAATATGTGTTAATTCAGTAGATTTAGCTCAAGAATTATATAGGAAGCTTCAAAGTTATAATCCTAAACTAATACATGGTAGATTTAACACTAGAGATAGGGAACAAGCAGAAGAAGGTATAGACAAAAGTTTTTTATTGATAGGTACTCAAAGTATAGAGGTGAGCTTAGATATAAGTTATGATGTACTTTATACAGAGTTAGCTCCTTTTGATTCGTTGTTACAAAGATTTGGTAGAGTAAATAGAAAGGGCGAAAATAAGGAATTAAGTAATGTATATATATATGATTATGATATGAATCTTAATATATATGATTATGATATAGTAAATAGAACAGACATAGTAATATCAGAGATAATACATAAAGATAATTCTATAGTTAATGAGAGTAAAGTTTCATTTTATTTAGATAATGTCTATCTGGATATAGATATGGATAAATACAACAAGCATAAAACTACCTTAGAAATTATAATAAGAAATATGAGAGTAGGCGTCTGGAATAAATCTGCTAGTATTGATATGCTTAATAATGATAGTATTAGTGTTATACCTGAAAGTTTAATAGATGAGTATAAATTGTTTTTAAATCAAAAAATGTACTTGGAAGCTAGTTCATTATTTGTAAATGTATCTGTAAAGAGATATAATTCCAATAGAAATATGTTTTATGAAGATAATGATGTAATTGTTACAAGCTATAGTTATGATAATAAATTAGGTCTAGAATTTGATTAGGAGTATTTATTTAGATAGTTGTAAATATATATGTTTTTATATATAATTATATTGAAGCTTATTATTTAAATTAAACTATATTAGTTATAAAATGCCATGCTTATATTATGTGTTTGAATTAAACTAAATTAGTTGAGATATTAAGAATTAAAATGTTAATACAAGCAAGTTATATTAAAATATATAAAAATCATATGATAATATTTATATATTTTAGATAATGAAAAAACTAATTAAGGACATAGACATGTTTTTAATAGTTTGTATTTTGAGTATAAAAGATATTGATTGTTTAATTAATATCTTTTTATATTGTTATCTTATATCAAAAAGTATGTAATAATTCTATGTTAGATATGTTTTTAAATTTATTATGTCTTAAAAATAATATTTAGTAGTTTTGGTTTTGCAGTGAGCGAAAAAATCACATAAGTGGCTATAAATTAGTGATGGCAAAGATTACAACTGTATTTTTGATTATACCAAAAAACACTACTTAGGGCTCACTGCAAATTATTCATTTTAATAATACTATAAGTATTGGAATTACTGTAGTTTTATTTGGGGTTTAAATTACACTAAGTTAGTTATAAATGTTGATGATTAATATTTCTTTAGTCTCAGAATCATAGTTTAAATTACACTAAGTTAGTTATAAATACGTTAGAAACTCTTTGCCATTCACAATTTTCTTTGTTTAAATTACACTAAGTTAGTTATAAATTTTTAGACCTGAAAACTTGCTTATTGAAGAATATAATTGTTTAAATTACACTAAGTTAGTTATAAATTTCTTTATTGTCTATATCTATAATTTTAACCTTCTCACGTTTAAATTACACTAAGTTAGTTATAAATCAGTATTTGATTTATTAGTTTTAGGCTTTATAGCTTGTTTAAATTACACTAAGTTAGTTATAAATTCGTCCTGCACGGTTTTTACACTTGTTTCTTTCACAGTTTAAATTACACTAAGTTAGTTATAAATTTTTCTAATAATAAGTCACCATCTCGACCTGGTACACGTTTAAATTACACTAAGTTAGTTATAAATATTATCAATAAAGATTGGCATCTTAACTTCAAAATGAGTTTAAATTACACTAAGTTAGTTATAAATACAAACAAGTTGTAAGGAAACTTCCAAGCAAACCCAAGTTTAAATTACACTAAGTTAGTTATAAATATAGATAATGTAAAAAAAATTGCATGTGCTTATTCTGTTTAAATTACACTAAGTTAGTTATAAATATAAAAGTTGTAGAACTTTCTTTAAACAATCAGGGCGTTTAAATTACACTAAGTTAGTTATAAATGTAGAAGAAAACACATTAAATTCATCTGATAAAAATAGTTTAAATTACACTAAGCTAGTTATAAATGATATATCTCCTCTTTTAATAGCTGAATATAGATTTCGTTTAAATTACACTAAGTTAGTTATAAATAAAGTAAATCCATGAATAACATAATTTTTAAATAAAGTTTAAATTACACTAAGTTAGTTATAAATACTTCTATTGGAAAAATGTCTTGGTACTAACTTAGCGTTTAAATTACACTAAGTTAGTTATAAATTTTATTAGATACACATACATCTTAATATTTTCTTCATGTTTAAATTACACTAAGTTAGTTATAAATAAGCATAAAAAATTAATTTTACTCAATAAAATAGTTTCAGGTTTAAATTACACTAAGTTAGTTATAAATCATAGCACTACACAAAGCATTAACAAGAGTTTCGCTAGTTTAAATTACACTAAGTTAGTTATAAATTTTGACATATTAAGTGATGTGGATAGAAGAATATGGTTTAAATTACACTAAGTTAGTTATAAATTCCATATATTTTTGATATTTAACCCACTCATACATAGTTTAAATTACACTAAGTTAGTTATAAATTCCTTATATGTAACCCAAATATTTAACCACTTTGTCAGTTTAAATTACACTAAGTTAGTTATAAATATGGTCCAGCTACTACTGTCAACGCTATAAAACTTGAGTTTAAATTACACTAAGTTAGTTATAAATAACCCTTTCGCTTTAGCTTCTGCGTTTCCTGTCGCTGTTTAAATTACACTAAGTTAGTTATAAATGTAGATACTTGAAACTGTGCAAGGTCTAAAGACTCTAGTTTAAATTACACTAAGTTAGTTATAAATTATTGAATGGTCGAGAGTTGTAACTAGGCACTACAAGTTTAGATTACACTAAATTAGTTGTAAATTTACTTATTCATTAAGAAACTTAACTGAGAGTTTGATTTATATTACTGAATTATCAAGAGTCTTAGAAAGTAGAAAATTATACCCCAATAATACCCCAACTACAAAAATAAACAATAAAAAACAATCAAAAAGATTGCTCTAACATCATAACTAAATAGATATATACCTACACTTACAAAAACCAACAAAACAATCAAATAACCACTTATAGACTCCCCTCGTCTCCACCATTGAAATCCAAGAAAAATATTAGCAAATTGCTAATATTTTTTTGTGAAAACCAATCATAACCTATATAATTAACTTATAAAACACACATGAAGAGGTAAAACTATATGGCTAAAATTGATAATATGATGTCCATATTATGGATGCTAAACTCAGATAAAAAAATCACCGCAAAACAAATATCTGAAAAACTAGAAATAAATATAAGAACTGTCTACAGACACATTGATGCACTATCTGCTAGTGGAGTACCTATAATTTCAGATACAGGTCATAATGGTGGATATACACTTTTAAATAATTTCATCAAAGCACCTCTTTTTTTCGATACAGAAGAACAAACCGCGTTACTTCATGCAGCTATATTTGCTAAAGAAGAGGGATGTTTCTTAGATGACACACTAGACAAAGCAACATCAAAGTTAAAAATGTATTCAAATCAAAAACAGGAAGAAACTTTAACAAAACATCTAATAGGTTTTGAAGTAATAAAACCAACTGGAAAAATATCCATAGAATCTGTACTTAAAAAGTTAAAAAATAGTATAGCAAATGAATTCTCTGTAGAAATCAACTATCGTACAGCTCATGAAGAAAAATCAAAATGTAGGATTATAAATCCATATGGAATTGTTCGTTGGAATAATAATTGGTATATAGTAGCATTTTGTCAAATGAGAAATGAGATTCGTAGTTTTAGGGTAGATAGAATTAGTAGTGTCATAGAAACATCGAATACTTTTAATAGACCAAAAGAATTTTCAGCAAGTGAATTTTTTATAAGAGGAATTATGGATGAAACAAAAGATGAGGATAATCTTATATCATTAGTTATAGAAGGAAAGATAAATGCATTGGACAACTTATGTCAGCATTGGCTTCTAGGATATTATTTAAAAGAAAGGACTTTAAATAAAGCAATATTTAAACTTCAAGAAGAGATAATATTTACATATGTACCGAATATACTTATACCTTATAGAAAATCTGTACAAATAATTGAACCATTAAGTCTTAGAGATAAAATGATTGAAGATTTACTCGAATTAATTAATCATTATCAAATTTAATAACTTAACTGACAGAGTATGTCAGTTAAGTTATTTTACAATTAGGTATATTAATTAATTATAGAAGGAGCAAAAAAATGAAAAATAGAAAAGTATATATGTATGTATTCGATACTATGTCAGATTGGGAAGTTGGATATCTAACTGCTGAATTAAATACAGGAAGATATTTTAAAAAAGGATTAAAACCACTAAAAGTAATTACAGTAGGAGTTGATAAAAATCCTATTATAACAATGGGTGGATTAAAAGTTTTACCTGAGATTACAATTGACGAGCTTAATATTGAAAGTAATGACTTATTAATTTTGCCAGGGGGAAATACTTGGACATCTATAGGTCATGAGAAAATATTAGAAAAATCTAAAGAGGCTTTGAAACAAAGGTCTATAGTTGCAGCTATTTGTGGTGCTACTTTAGGGTTAGCTAAAACAGGTTTACTAGATTTTAGAAATCATACGAGTAATGATTTAGAATTTTTAAAAATGGTGATACCAAGTTATTCTGGAGAAAAATATTATAAAATGGAATCTGCGGTTAATGATGAAAATTTAATTACTGCTTCTGGAATTGCACCATTAGAATTTACAGTACAAGTTTTAAAAGTTTTAGATGTTTTTAAAGAAGAAGCATTAAGTTCTTGGTTGAACCTTTATAAGACGCATGACTCTAAATATTTTTTCGAACTAATGAATTGTAATAAATAAATTTAAGATTTAATTTTAAATTCAAATTCTAAACTACTTTTTCTATGGCAATAGATAAGTAGTTTAGAATTTTATCATATATATAATTTGTACTTATACCAACACAAATAGAAATGATAGTTCCAATAATAAAATTTATAATTAGTTCCATATGGAGTACACTTCTTTCCTACTAATATAACTAAGAATATATGAAACCACCATAGATTGTAGTTTTTTCTGTTGTATTATATCATAGGATAGCAAAGTGATGTATATTTTTGATGAAAACCTAGGATTGTATATGAAATGAATTAATCCTGTGTATTATTCCTGAGATTCGTGTCCAATGATTTGTAAAAATAAATAATGAAATACTTAGAAATACTTGTAAATGCTAGTCAATATTGACTAGTATTTTTTATTTTATTAATGAAATCCCCAACTGTACTTAATCCACAAAAAAAGAGGTATTTTTGAGTGTGTATTGGAGTGAGCTTAGGCTGTATAATTATACATTTCAATATCTTATATTAATTAGGATAATAGTTGGTAAATGATATGATTGAAACAATAGATATAATAAACTAATCTAGTACTGTACTATAATGCTTACTAAAGAATATATTTTTATGGTATAAGAATTTTTTAGAGAGTTGGTTCTATAGGAGTGAATAAAAAAGTAATTTTATAATATTATTTGTAACCATTAGATGTCTATTATGAAATCTTTTATGGACTATACTTGTAAAAATGTTATTAAGTATTTACAATATTTTCTTGCAATTTATTTGGAAAAGTTATATATTTATAACATGAGGTGTTATAAATATATAACTTTTAAGGGGGGATTTTATATGTCTAGATCAGAGCTTGGTGTTAAAGCAAATCTTGTTTCAGAATTACTGATGCTATCCTATTTCTTTATAGACTTATTATTAGAAAAGTTTATTTTTAAAGGAGAAGGTATTTGGATTACTTTTATAATCTTATTAGTTTTTTGGGTATTTGACTCCATGTATAATAAAAAATATAATGATTTAGTTGATGAGGCATCAAAACTTATGTTATTAAAGGTTGATCAAATTGCATCAAAAATAATGCTGTACTCTATATTTGTAATAGCTGTTCTCTTTTCAGCTAATCATGCAAGAGCTTTGGATATATCAAATTTGGATATAGGTATAATTCTATTAGCAGTTTTATTTATACAATCGTTATCTAAATTAATTTTGTATATATATTTTGATAAAAGAGGGATATGTAATTAAGTAATTATATTAATGAAAACAAAAACTAAAGAATATATAACTTTTAAGGAGGGCTTTTATATGTCTAAATCAGAAACTGGTGTAAAATCAAAACTCATATTGGAATTACTTGTAATAACTTATCTTTTTATAGCTGTATTAGCTACTAAGTATATTTTTAAAGGTCCAAGTACTGCATCTCTTCCAGGACTGAGTTGGTTAATAGTCTTTGGATGCTATTCAGTTTATAATAAAAAATATAATGATTTAGTTGATGAATCATCTAAATTTATACTATCAAAGGTTAATCAGATTGCAATAACAATAATGATGTATTCTATAGTTATAATAGCTATTTTCTTTGCAACACCTTATACAAGTAATATAAATATATCAAACTTGGATACTGGTATAATTCTTATTGCAGTTTTATTTATACAATCGTTATCTAAATTAATTTTGTATATATACTTTGATAAAAGGGGGATATGTAACTAAGTGGCAATGTCGATGAAAACAAAAATTAAAGAATATAGAGAAAAACTCCTTATGACACAAAACGAACTTGCTAAATCAGTTGGGGTAAGACGTGAGACTATTGTACACTTAGAAAATGGAAAATATAATCCTTCTTTAAAGTTAGCGATGGATATTGCTAAAGTATTCGATACCACAGTAGAAAATTTGTTTGAATTTATTGAAGAAGATTAGTAGATAGGCTATAAACATTTATAAGATGGTTAATAAAATATAGTTATTTAATTATTAATTTTGTTAAAAATATTTATATATAATATGATGTATGAGTAAAGTTAGGTTGTAATTATTTTAAGATAAGAAGATTACTGTAAATGATAAAAATTAGTGAATATACAGCCAATTAATAAATAATAGATAAAACTTTAAAGTTTAGATGTGAGGATGAGGTATGGTTTTACAGTAGTTCACACTTTTAATTAAGACTTAAAATGGAAACCATACACATACATGCACTATTTACTGAAAGTGGACTAGATAAAAAAATAATAAGTGATTTAAGAAAGTATCTCATATACTATATAAGCATTATTTTAGGTGACCTATTTATAGGTCATTTTTTATGTATATAAATGATAATAATACTAATATTTAAAATAGGTTTTAAAGAAATAAAATATCCAGATTGAAAAATGGATTAATGTTAATAAAAAAATTATATTTATAAAAATAGGTATAATTATAGAAAAAAACAATAATAAAATAAGTTGTTATAGAAAAATGCAATCATATAGATTATTGTCGAATCGTTGACTATAAGAATAATAACATTTAAAATGAACATGGAGAATATGAGGGAGGAATCAATATGAAGAGGAAAATAGCAGCTATTTTATTAACTGTAGCAATATCATTATCACTTGTAGCTTGTAGCAATAATAGCACAGCAAAAAGTGATAAATTAGAGGATACATTAGTAGTATATACTACACATGCAGAGGATATGCTAGGAGCAATCTCTGAAGAATTTAAAAAGGAAACAGGAGTTAATGTTGAATTTATAAACTTAAAAGGTGAACTAGCAGATCGTGTTAGAAGTGAAAAAGATAATCCACAAGCAGATATAATGTTTGGTGGAGATACATCTACATATATGCAATTAAAAGAAGAAGGATTATATGAAAAGACTGAACCAAGCTGGAATAATGAATTGGACAAGTCTTATAAAGATTCAGAAGGATATTGGTATGGAACTATAAAAACGCCAGTAATGATGTTTTATAACACAAAACTATTATCAGCTGATAAAGCACCAAAAGATTGGAGCGATTTAACAAAAGAAGAATATAAAGATTTAATAGTTACTAGAGACTCATTATCATCATCTATGCGTTCTACTGTTAGTAACTTAATCAATTACTATTCAACTACTAAGAGTGAAGATGAAGCTTGGAAGTACCTTGAAGATTTAAATAAAAATATAAAGAACTACTACAATAGTGGAAGTGTTATGTATTCAGCAATAGGTAAAGGTGAAGCTGCTATATCTGTTGCAGTATTAAGTGATATAATAGATAATAAAGAAAAAAATAATATGCCATTAGAAGTTGTGGATGCAGAGAGTGGTTCTGTAGTAATCACAGACTGTGCAGCAGCTCTAAAAAATGCACCACATCCAAAAGCAGCAGCTAAATTTGTAGATTTTGTTGGAAGTGCTAAGGTTCAGGCTATGATTGCAAATGATTTTAACCGTATTCCGACATTAGATTCTGCACTTAAAGATTCACCAAAGTGGATGTCAAAAGAATATAAAGCTATGGATGTAGATTGGTCTGTAATTGGAAAAAATCAGTCTAACTGGATTGAAAAATGGGAAACAGATATAATAGATAACAATAAAACTATAAAATAGCCTAATTAAATAATTTAATATTATATACAAAAATAGTGAGGATTTTCCTCGCTATTTTACGTATAAGGGAACTATGGTATCTCATAGTTTTTGTATAGCTCATACAAACAAATGATACTAATACACCAATATTAAATAAAATAGCTTTTGAGCAACTGACGAAGTAGTTGGAGATATGAAGTGATTCTTAGACGTAGTCGCTCAATTGAAGCAAATTTTTTATTATGTAAAACTTTTAATTATAGTAAAGGTACAATTTATGTGGGCAAGGAGATAAAAATGGGACTGAAAATTAGTGATTATAAATTATTATGCAATAAAGGTAGTGGCAATTTTAACGAAGATATCATAGGTTTATCACCTTATGGAGCATGGGTACTTGATGGAGCTACAGGTTTAAATAATAAGAACTTAGTCTCTACAGAAAGTGATGCCAAATGGTATGTAAGTTGGTGGAATAGTTATCTTCATGATAATGTAGGAAGAGAAGATAGCTTAAAAGTAATTATTAAAGAAGGCATTGAGGAAATAATAAAAGAGTATCGCAAATTAATAGGTGATAAAGAAATAGAAGCAATAGATATTCCTTCTTGTTCATGCTCTATATTAAAGTTTTATAAAGATAAGATAGAGTATTTACTTTTGGGAGATTGTACTTTATTAGTTAGCTATAATGAATCTGTGAAAGTTTTAAAAGATGAGACTCTATGTAGGCTTGATAAAAAAGTATTTGATTTTATGCAAGATGGCAAAGACTCTTTAAACCTTACCTTAAATGAGAGAAAAGCTAAGGTAATGCCAATTATAATAGATAATAGACTTAAGAAAAATACTGTAGGTGGATATTGGGCTTTAGAATTTTCTAAAGATGCTATTGATAATTGTGTAAGTGGATTTATTGATATAGAATATAAAATGAAAATTATGATATCTAGTGATGGTTTTTCATGTGGATATGATAGATATAAGATTTTTGATAAAGACGAAATGATGAAAATAGCAGAAGTTAAAGATATAGACTATATATATAGAAAAGTTAGGAAGCTAGAAAAGGATGATGAAATGGCAATAGAGTTTCCTAGATTTAAAATCTATGATGATTCATCATGTGTATATTTAGAGATTTATAAATATTAGATAATTTGTGGAGACGATATGAAGAATATAGAATTAAAAGAAATTAATCATTATTATGGAAAAGAAAAAGTATTACATGATATTAATATATCCATTAAGGAAGGAGAATTTTTTACTTTATTAGGCCCTTCTGGATGTGGTAAAACAACTATTTTAAGAATAATTGGTGGATTTATAAAACCTTCTTCTGGAAGTATTTATGTTGGTGATAAGAATATTACCAATCTAGAACCAGAAAATAGAAATATGGGGACTGTTTTTCAAAACTATGCACTGTTTCCAAATATGACTGTAGAAGAAAATGTATCTTATGGATTAAAAATAAAAAAGTTATCTAAAAAAATTATAGTGGAAAAATGTGATACTTATTTAGAATTGGCAGGAATGAAAGATTTTAGGAAAAAAAAGATTGATGAACTATCTGGTGGACAGCAACAAAGAGTAGCAGTAGCAAGAGCATTAGCTACTGAGCCTACGATGCTTTTATTAGATGAGCCAATGTCTAATCTAGATGTAGCTTTAAGAGTCAAAATGAGAGAGGAAATAAGAGAGATACAGAAAAAGATAGGTATTACTACTTTATTTATTACTCATGATCAACAAGAAGCCTTAGCTATTTCTGATAGAATAGCTATAATGGAGAAGGGGAAAGTTCTTCAAATTGGTATGCCAATGGAAGTTTACAAAAACCCATTGAATGATTTCGTAGCAAACTTTGTAGGTACTTCAAACTGTATTGAAAAAGAGGATTATGTTAATTTCAGCATTGAAAAAGAGACAAAGCCCTATATTTATAAAAGACCTGAAGAAATGGTATTATTACAAAATACCAACCAAAGCGGATTTGTAAAAGTAAAAGTAGAATCTAAGAATTTCTTAGGTCCAATTTTAGAATATACAGTATCAAATAATGGAAAAAAGTATCAAGTAACTGAACTTAATAGACTGAATAATAGTAATAAATTAAACGTAGGGGATATGGCATATTTAGGTGTGTTACAAGGTGAACAATATGATTAAAAAAATAAACCATAGTAAATTCACACCTAAAAATATTATTTCTATTATTTTATACAGTATATTATTTTGGATTCTGATTGGATATATTATCGTTCCAATAGGTAACACTTTTGCACAAGCATTCCAAGGTGAAGGAGGATATTCTTTTGAAGTTTTCAAAGAATATTTTTCAAATACTAATAATTTAAGGGTAGTAAGTAATACTATAATTTTGGGGTTGGGTTCTGTATTCGTATGTGGAATTATGGGAATATCACTTGCCTTATATATGACATTTATTTGTGATAAACACAAAAAAATAATACATATTCTTTTACTAAGTCCAATGATGATTCCTGGAGTAATTATGGTAATTGCATGTATTCAGCTTTATGGAGAAACTGGTATAGTTACAAAATTTATAGAAATTTTACTCTCCTTTATCAACAAACCTTATGATTTTAGTGGGTTAAAGGGAATTTTATTTGTGGTTGCCTATACTCAGTATGTGTATTTTTATTTAAATGTATATGTTGCCTTAAAATATGTGGATTACTCAACAGTTGAGGCTGCAAAAGGAATGGGAGCATCAAAGCTAAGAGTATTTTTTGATGTAATATGGCCTGTTATTACACCTGCTGTTATAACCTCTACTATTATAACTTTTGCATCAGGTATTAGTTCTTTCTCAGCACCAAATCTTATAGGTGGTGGTTTTAAAGTTTTAAGTACTCAGATTGTTAGGTCTAAGGCTAATAACCATATGGATATAGCCTCAGTTCAAGTAATTACTTTATTACTAATGGGAATTGCATTTATGATTTTGTTACAGTATTATGGCAAAAAATATGGAGTAGTATCATCTCTAAAATCTCAAAGTTATAAAGTTGATAATAGAAAAAAAGACTTATTTACATTTGTATGTAAGATTATTATTGAAATACAAATTATTATGATTATGCTTCCTATAATTACTATTGTATACTTATCATTTGTAAGTACACATTCAATTATGACAACCATATTTCCTAGGGACTTTACACTGGAAAACTACCAGATGATTTTCCAAAAATCACGTGTATTACAGCCTATTTTAAACAGTTTGAAAATGTCTTTAATGGCAGTGGCATTAGGATTGATAATTACTGTACCAGTGTCATATTTAGTAATTAAAAAGGATAATACATATAATCGACTAGCAAAATTTATTATAATGTTACCTTGGAGTATGCCTGCAAGTGCCATTGCAGTTAACCTAATTAATACATTTAATCAAAAAAGTATATTTGCTTTTAATGAATCCTTAATAGGTGGTTTTTATATTTTACCTATAGCATATACAATTTATGCCTTGCCATTACTATTTTCATCCAATGAAGTTGCTATGAAGTCAATAAATTTAGGACTAGAAGAATCATCAAGGAGTTTAGGTGCTGGAAAGATACAAACCTTTTATAATGTAATAATCCCCAATATGATGCCAGGAATAATTTCAGGAGCTATATTAGTATTCATTCGTACAATTGGCGAATATACAATGTCAGCCTTGCTTTATGGCGTTTACAATAGACCTATTTCAATTTCTATTGTAACTAATATGCAAGAATTTAAGATAGGAGTATCTATGGCTTATGGTGTATTAGTAATTGGTATATGTTATATAGCGTTAGGAATAATTTTTAAATTGGATAGAAAAAGATTTGCATAAAATAACAGATACTAATTTATAAATTAGTGGTTAGAAAACCAAGTCTCTTCATTTCTTAGAACTGAACTTAAGGAGTGTAATTTTGGTGTTTTATGTCAAAATTATGTGAATAAAAAATTAGATAATTGTGAGTATGATTCCTATAAATCACTTCTACCATCGAAATCTACAAAAAGATATTGGCTAAATCGCTAATATCTTTTTAATTTTTTGATATCAATATAGCATTAACTATAGTGCTAGTGTTTTAAACTTTATAGGTATAGGTATAGGTATAGGTATAGGTATAGGTATAGGTATAGGTATAGGTATAGGTATAGGTATAGGTATAGGTATAGGTATAGGTATGTAAAATATAACATCTATGTAAAATATGCTATTATTGACTGTTAATTTTCTAGTAAATGAAAGTAGGGTATTTGATATGCCTTATATCTTTTGATAAATTAGATGATATAGCTATAGGATAGAATTTAAATGAATACTTACAAAGAACCGTAATTATTAGAGTCAGCTTTTAAGCTTATTGAGTATTGATAACAAATAACTTTGAGAAATTAGGACATTAAATGATTTCATAAAATTTTGTAATTTAGTATATCTTTGCTTTATGAACTATTATTCCAGTTTATAATATTAATTTGTTAGAATGTAATAATTTGAAACACTAAAGGCATTGTAATTGTATTTATCTAATTGATTATTATAAATAATTAGGAAAGATAAGGCATGTTAAAACAGTTAAGAAGAGAAGTTGTACCTAAGAAATATAATTAACTATGATACAGACTTCTAAAAACTCCTTATTGAAAAGGAACTAAGAATATATAATAAAAGTTCCTTTTCAATAAGGAAAACGATTGTTATTTTATGACTTTTATTACCCTGATATTATTTAAATATAAACAATAACAAAACCAATAACAAATAAATCAAAATTAAAAATATCAGGAGGTACAATATGTTAATAAATATGAAGGAAATGTTACAAGTGGCACAAGAAAATCAATTCGCTGTACCAGCATTTAATATAGGGAGTGGGCAAATACTTAAAGCAGTGGTACAGAGTGCTAATGAAAAAAATGCACCAGTAATCCTTGCAATACACCCAAATGAGTTAAGCTTTCTAGAAGATAGTTTTGTAGCTAGTTGTATACAAGAAGCAAATAAGAGTAAGGTACCTATGGTAATACACCTAGACCATGGAGCAAATAAAAGTCAAATATTAAGAGCTATAAGATGTGGATTTACATCAGTAATGATTGATGGGTCACATTTACCATATGAAGAAAATGTAGCTATATCTAGAGAAGTAGTAAAAATAGCAAAAGGATTAAATGTATCTGTAGAAGGAGAACTTGGCACAATAGGGACAACTGGAACATCAGGAGAAGGTGGTTCTGATGAAATAATATATACAAATCCACAATTAGCTAGGGATTTTGTTGAAAAAACAGGAGTAGACACACTAGCCATTGCAATTGGTACAGCACATGGTATATATCCAAAAGGGTTTAAACCAAAACTTAGATTAGATTTATTAAAAGAAATAAAAGAAGTAGTAGATATACCTTTAGTCCTTCATGGAGGCTCATCAAATCCAGATGAAGAAATAGCACAAGCAGTTAAACTAGGAGTTTGTAAAGTAAATATTTCAAGTGATGTTAAATCAGCATATTATAAGAAGTGCAGAGAAGTATTAGAACAAAATCCAAATTTATATGAACCAGATGCTATATATCCACAATGTATAGAGGCTGCAAGGGAAGTTATAGAGTTTAAAATGAATTTATTCAATGACATAGATAAATTAAAATGCTTTTCACAAAAAGAAGAATTAGTGATTGGATAATAAATTACGAGGAGGTGAGAGTCTATGATAGAGCAAATATTACGTAGTGATTGTATTGTATTAGATAAACAATTTAAAACTAAGAAAGAAGTAATTGATTATATGGCAAATCATTTGTATCATGGAAAGTATATAAATGATAAAGAAAAGTTCATAATTGATATTAATAAACGTGAAGAAGAATCACCAACCAACATGGGAAATTTAATAGCTATTCCTCATGCTAAGTCAAGTGCAGTAAATCAACCTGTGATGATGTATTTAAGAACAGATAAGGACATTGTGGATAATGATGGTCAAAAACTTAGGTCATTTTTTATGATAGCAATTCCAGAATCAGGTTTGGACGCTCATCTTAAGATTATATCTAAACTAGCTACATATTTAATGGATGAAAATCTTATTAAGAATCTACTAAATGCAGAAACTCCATATGAAATATTAAATATATTTAATTGTAAGGCTGTAGAATCAGGAGATTTAAGTAATAATCAAAGTAAGGGTCTTATAGTTGGAATAACAGGATGTCCAACAGGGATAGCTCATACTTTTATGGCAAAAAAAGCGTTAGAGGAAGCAGGACAAGAACTTGGATATGAAGTTAAAATAGAAACACATGGAGCTATAGGTATAGAAAATAAGTTAACCAAAGAGGATATAAAAAGAGCGGAGTACGTGATAATAGCTTGTGATAGAGAAATTCAAACAAGTAGATTTATAGGAAAAAAAGTATTACAAAAGAAAGTAGCAGATGCTAAGAATGTTTCACTAGCAAAAAATCTAATTATAAATGCTGAAAACGGCATGGCCAAAGAAATTAAGCCAGGTGGAAAAACTTTAGAAGATTCAAAAGAAATACTTCAAGGGTCAGAGAAAAAAGGTATTTATAAACACTTAATGAATGGTGTATCTGAAATGATTCCATTTGTAGTAATAGGTGGGATTGGTATAGCTATAGCGTTTATGTTTGGTATATTTGCATCAGACCCAACTCATGAAACATACAACCCTATAGCTGGATTCTTTGGACAACTTGGAGGCGACTCAGCATTTAAGTTATTCATACCAATACTTGCTGGTTTTATAGCTAAATCAATTGCTGGAAGGCAAGGTTTTGCTCCTGCTATGATAGCTGGTTTTATGGCAGTTATTGGAGGTTCAGGATTCCTAGGGGGTATGGTAGCAGGATTCGCAACAGGATATATAGCTTTAGGAGTAATGAAGATAACAGAAAATTTACCAGATGTATTAAAGGGAGTAAATGCTGTACTGATATGTCCATTGTTGATTGCATTCACAAGTGGAGCTATAATGTTCTTCATAGTTAATACGCCAGCATCATGGTTAAATGAAGCTTTACAGTCATGGTTACAAAGTATGTCTGGAACTAATAAAATATTATTAGGAGCAATATTAGCAGGAATGATGGCATCAGATATGGGAGGTCCTATTAATAAAACAGCTTCAGCATTTGGATTAGCTATGTTCTCTAGTAATGTATTTGAACCATCAGCAGCATTAATGGTAGGTGGAATGGTACCTCCATTAGCAATAGCATTAGCTATGTTAATATTTAAAAATAAGTTTACTAAAGAAGAAAGAAAGTCAGCACTGCCAACTGCTATAATGGGTGCATCTTTTATAACAGAAGGAGCAATACCATTTGCAGCTGCAGACCCATTAAGAATGATTCCAGCAAATATAATTGGTTCTTGTATAGGAGGGGCAATATGTATGAGTTTAGATATAACCTTGATGGCACCACATGGAGGAATATTTGTAATACCATTTGCATGTAGTTCGCCAATTGCGTATATAGCTTGTATATTAGCTGGAACAGTAATAACAACATTAATTATAGGGATAACAAAGCCTACTATAAAGAATGAAAGTAGTGAATTTGAATTACTTAGCGCTTAAATTATAAATAAGATTGAAAATAAGGATATTGAGAAGTAGTCAGCTACATCTTAATATCCTTACTTTTTATTTTGAAATTATATTATATATTATATTAATTTTGTAAAGTGTATCATAAATTCTTTTATGATACAGAAGTATCTTAGTATTCTTACATAGTGATAAAATATGCTAAAATGGTACTTAATAGAAATATCAAAAAATAGGTAGGGGGCATAAGTATGCTTGTATCAAGACAAATTGAATTTCTTAAATTGATATTAAATGAAAATGAATATAAACCTATAAAATACTTTAAAGATAAGTTAAATGTATCAGACAAAACATTACAAAAAGATTTGAAGATTATTGAGATATATCTAGAAACTTTTAATATAAAAATTGATATAAAAAGAGGTTGTGGAATATTAATCGAAGCTTCAGCAAAGAAAAATATAGACCTAATTAATAGTTTAAATATACAACCAAAGGGAAATAAATCTTTATCAGTAGAGCAAAGAAGAATGGAAATTTTAAAATATCTATTATTAAATTCAAGTAATATAACTTCAATAAATCAGTTATCGGATAAATATTATGTAAGTAAAACTTCTATAGTAAATGATTTTAAATATATAGAGGAATGGATAAAAGAATATAATTTAAAACTTAATAAAACCTTAGAGGGAACTAAAATTATAGGTAAAGAAGTAGATATAAGGAAATCGATTGCTAAGATGGTAGATGATTTATTAGATGAAAATTATGAACAGCATGATATATCTGAGTTAACAAGATTAGATTCTGCTACATTTAGTGCATTGATAAATTTATTTGATATTGATTCCATCATATTTGTAGAAACTATAATTACAGAATTGGAAAACAATTTAGGCTATGTTATAAGTCAGCCCTACTATATAAATTTAATTACGCATATACTTATATGTTTAAAGAGAGTTAAAGAAGGTAATCAAATAGAGTTTCAGGAAGAAAAGGAAGTTTCCATATGTAATTTAGATGAGTTAGTATATCAAAAAGTCACTACACTTATAGGTAAAATAGAAAATAGATATGGAGTAAAAATAACTAAAGATGAAATTAAATATATATATATTTATTTAGTATCATCTGGATTTAGTAGCGAAAGTAATAGGAGTTGCAATGATGAATCATATATATTAAGTGACAGTGAAAAAGTATCATCTATAATGATAGAGAATATGTCACAGTTTTTAAATATAAGTCTTAGAGATGATGAACTATTACAAAAAAGTCTAGTATCTCATGTAAGGCACATGTTAAACAGATTAAGATATGATATCCAAATAAAAAACCCATTATTAGAAGAGATACAAGAGAGATTTTCGGAGGTATTGGGATTGTGCATGATGACTATAAACATTATGAAAGAACATTATAATCTTAAGGATATTAGTATAGATGAAGTTTCGTATATTGCTACATATTTTCAAGCGGCTATAGAAAGAAATATGAGTAGTAAGAGAGTAATAGTAGTTTGCAATACAGGGTATGGAACATCTCAGCTTCTTGCAGCTAGATTAAAAAGAGAATTTCCTGAGTGGACTATAGTTGATATAATTCCTATGCATCAATTGAATAAGCGAAATTTAGATGATGTAGATTTTGTAATATCTACTGTAAATTTAGATTTGAGAGATAAATTACATATAGTTGTATCAGTGCTATTAATGGAAAGTGATATCAATAATATAAAAAATGCTTTACTTAATAAACCTAGGAAGAGTATGAACTTAGATACAAACTTATTAGGAGTGTATTTAAAAGATAATATATATTTTAATCTTGATGTAAGTCAGATGGGAAGTTTAATAGGTATGAATTTAAGCAGTAAATATGACTCTATCTCATTAGGAAAAGATTTAAATATATATATATGCAATCAAAGTAAAGTAAATAAGGTAATAATGAATGTTGATAATATTAATAGAGTGATTAATCTTTATTTAGAAACTAGTAATCATAGTTTTTTAAAGCATATTCTGATTGAAGTATCAAATCTATATAGGCAAAAAAACTATGTAAATTATATAATAGATTGCGAAAGAGAAGAGGATATTAAAATATTATTTGATAACAATGTAATGGAGAAAATAAATGGAAATTAGAGATATATTAAGCGAAGAAAGTATTATTTTAGACTTAAAATCAACTACAAAAGAAGGCATAATACAAGAATTAGTAGATAAATTATACGATAAAGGAAGTATAACTTCAAAAAGTAAGTTCATAAAGGCATTAAAGCATAGAGAGAAAATAGGCTCTACAAGTATAGGTTATCAGATGGCGATGCCACATGGAAAAACAAAGTATGTCAAGAAAGCATCTGTAGTAATAGGTAAATCTAGAGAAGGTGTAGATTGGCCAAGTATAGATGGATTGCCTGTAAAAGTAATAATTATGTTTGCTATGCCACAATCTGAAGGAAATGAGGATATAATATTAATATCTAAAATAGCTTACATTTTAGGTGGTAAAGATGTAAGTGAAAAGCTTTTAAATGCACATACTAAAAAAGAAATATTAGATGTGTTTTATGAAGCTTAAATATTATATAAACTATAAATTTGAATTTATTTTTGGATATTGAATTAACATAAAAGAACCTGGTGAAATCTACATGGATTATAATTTTTATAAAAAATATTTATTTAAAATGTGCATCTGATTGAGGATGTGCTTTTTTGTTATTTGTTATAACTACAAATGAAAGATAATAATTATGAGGATTTTTCAAAACTTAACTCATAAAGACATAGAATATGTTGTCATAGTTGCCTATTCCAAATATGTATCGAGTTATGAAGGTGTTATTATGCTTAAATAAAAGAAAGTTATTATATGAAAACAGTAATGCTTTAAAATCTATGAAAAGCTTGTGTAATAGAAATGGTAAAAATTTAATGGTAATCAAATTCTTTACCAATGAATATAAAAAATAGCTACGTGTTATAATAGTTTAAACTAATGAACGAAAGGTAGATAAAAGCATATGAGATATAAGCATATAATTGAAGTTAATAAAGAACTTTGTATTGGATGTGGACTTTGCAAAAATGATTGTCCAGTAAATAATATAGATATAAAAAATAAAAAATCAGTAATTAAAAATCAAGACTGTCTAATGTGTGGACATTGTGCAGCGATTTGTCCAAAAGAAGCTATTACACTGACAGGATTTGATGAACCACCAATAGAACTTACAAATAGACCAAAATTAGACTCAGATGAATTATTAATGGCAATTAAATCTAGAAGAAGTATTCGTAAATTCAAAGATAAAGAAGTTTCTCCAGAAATTGTAAAGCAAATTATTGAGGCAGGTAGGTATACACCTAGTGCTAAAAATTCACAAGATGTATCATATATTGTTTTGGATAATAAAAAAGCAATATATGAAAAGGAAGCAGTGAAATTTTTTAGAAAAATAAAACCTATTGCAAATATAGCTGTTAAATATTCAAAGGAAGTTTCGATTGATGATAACTTTTTTTTCAAGAATGCTCCTACTGCAATAATTATAGTTACAAAAGATAAGATTAGTGGTTCACTTGCAGCATCAAATATGGCACTAATGGCAGAATCTTATGGTCTAGGAGTTTTATTTAGTGGATATTTTTCAGATGTAGCAAATAATTCACCAAAGTTAAAAAAACTTTTAGGTCTAAAACACAGGGAACATGTACTTATGACACTAGTGATTGGATATCCAGATGTTAAATATAGACGTACAGCACAAAAAGAATCAGCAAATGTTAAGTACTTATAAGAAGTGGAGGATTTTATGGAAAAAGAATGTCAGCAAAGAATACAAGAAATAACATTTAAGTTTAAAGAATGTCGAAAAGCTATTTCTGCTATGGGTGATGAAACTAGACAGTTGATTTTAATTACACTTCTAGAGAGTGATTTTAATGGAATACGAGTGGGAGAAATTACAGAAAAAACACATCTTTCTCGTCCCGCTGTATCTCATCATCTTAAAATATTGAAAGAAGCAGAAATTGTCAATGTACGTAGAGAAGGAACAAAAAACTATTATTATCTTGACTCAAAAGAATCACAATGGAAATCACTAACAGAATTAATAAATCTTATATTTATTGGAATACAACATATTGGTGAAAATGATGTAAGAAAAGGTGAGTAAAATAATTTAACAAAAAGGGAGTATCTCAAAACTAACTTTTTAGTTCATGAGGTTCTCTTTTTTGTATGAAATCAAATATATTTCTATGATTTTAACAATGAAAAAAGGGCTTATCTCAATTTTGAGACTTCCCCTTTTATAATGGTTTAAATGGCAAAAATGTATTATTCTAAATAGTATCTTTCTTTATTCTGAGTATTATTTTTATACTCAATAGCTTCAGTAGGGCAACCACAAATACATGCCATACAATGAGTACAGTTATTTCCCCAATCCGGTTTTTGATTTTTTAAATTAATATTATTTAAAGGACATAGTGCTACACATTTTCCACAGCCAATGCATTTATCAGTATAGTGAAATCCTTTGGCATGAACAATTATCTTATAAAAAGCTATGTTTGTTATACCACTTTTAATTGTACCACCTAAGCCACTAGGGGTAATGATTTCAAATTCATTTTCATTACGTATATCAGAAATAATTTTATATATTTGTTTATCTG
This sequence comes from Clostridioides difficile CD160, assembly GCF_000449425.2. Taxonomy (GTDB): domain Bacteria; phylum Bacillota; class Clostridia; order Peptostreptococcales; family Peptostreptococcaceae; genus Clostridioides; species Clostridioides difficile_E. Next base: position 121,608 of record NZ_AVHW01000096.1, on the reverse strand, counting down.
CCTCTTTAATCATTTGTTTTGAGGTTTCTTTATCTGTTGTTGGGAATAAAGCTATATAATTTTCTGGCATTTTAATTTCTGCCATGCCTTTTAGTTGCCAATCTTTATATTTACATAGTTTTTGAATATAGTTTACAGCTTTTGCTGTATCTCCTCCGCAAGTCATTACAAAGTAAACTTTATTGTTTCCTAAAAATTTTGTTCTTTTTATAAAATCTGTAACGATTATTGGCAATCTCCATGCATAAGTAGGACATACGAATATGAATGGTTTATCTGTCGATATTAAGTCATTTGTTTTTTCTTCTTTTATAAGTTGATTTAATGATATTAGTTCATCATTTAATTCTTGTGCAATTTTGCGAGCTACATATCGGCTATTGCCAGTACCACTAAAATATAAAATCATAATTATATCTCCTAACTATTTTTTATGTTAACCTTTAATATTTTTTTGTAATAAAGTAATTTATGAATATATTGCATTATAATAAATATAAAATTTACTAGCTAAAGAAATTATAGCACATTAATCTTTTTTATATTTATTGGTAAAGAATTTGATTACCATTAAATAATAGTCATAGAAGATTAAATAAATGTATAGAAAACGTTGACAAAATATGTCTAATGTTTTATCATAATAATTGGAATTAGGTAGTAATTGTTTAAGTACAAGCTAAGCTTATTCATTAATAATAGCAGTATCCTAGGAAGGAGTATGCCCATTATTATGGATAAGCTTTTTTTATGCTTAAAAGGAGGATAATCATGATAATTAATAAGATATTAAACAATAATGTTGTAATCACATTAGATGAAAATGATGAAGAAATTATCGTCATGGGTAAAGGCATTGGTTATCAAAAATCAAAAGGTAGTCTAATAGATAAAACTAAAGTTAACAAAGTATTTAGAATATCAAACAAAGAAATATCAAATAAGCTACAAGAATTACTTAATAACATTCCTATAGAACACATGAAATTATCAAGTGAAATTATAGAATATGCACAGACAAAGTTAAACAAGAAGTTAAATGAAAGTATTTATATATCACTAAGTGACCATACATATTCTGCAATTCAAAGAATGAAAGAAGGAATAAATGTAAAAAATGCAATACTTTGGGAAATTAAAAGATTTTACAAAGAAGAGTTTGAAATTGGAATGAAAGCACTAGATATTATCGAAAGCAAAACAGGTGTAAAATTACCCGAAGATGAAGCTGGATTTATAGCTTTTCATATAGTAAATGCCCAGCTAAGTGAAGGTCATACTTTGGCATCTGATATTACAAAGCTAATACAAGAAGTACTTAGTATAGTTAGATATCATTTTAGGATAGAATTTCATGAAGAATCAGTATTTTATTATAGATTTATAATGCATCTGAAATTCTTTGCACAGAGATTACTTTTAAATAGTGCACATGAAGGTGAGACAGATAAAGAGTTATTAAGTATTATTAAGTCTAAATACAATAAAGAGTTTGAATGTGTAATTAAGATTAAGAATTTTATTAGAAAACAATATAACTACATATTAACAGATGATGAACTTATATATTTAACTATACATTTAGCTAAAGTAGTTAAAGATTCAAAAATATAAGTTGAATAATCTTGTAGTAGTTTATATAGGAATAGCCATTGAAAGGAGTGATACTAAAAAGATATATCTATGGTTGGATGGTAACATTGAGTTGGCCAAACCTTCAAATTTCAAAAATTTAATTTAAACGAAATATGGAGGAGAAAATGGGAAAATACAAACAATTAGCACAAGACATAGTAAAAAATGTTGGAGGAAGAGAAAATATTAGTGGATTAGTACACTGTATTACGAGATTACGTTTTACATTAAAAGATGAAAGTGTAGCAAATGACGATGTGTTGAAAAATATGGAAGGTATTGTTACTGTAATGAAAAGTGGAGGGCAATATCAAGTAGTTATAGGAAATCATGTTGAAGCTGTATATAAAGATGTAGTTGAAATAATTGACTTAGATGACTCAAGTACAAATTCAGAAACGAAAAAGTCAGGTAGTATGTTAGATAAATGTATAGATATAATATCAGGAATTTTCCAGCCAGTATTAGGAATAATGGCAGCCTGTGGTATGTTAAAAGGTTTTAATGCTCTATTTGTAGCAATGGGACTATACAGTGATGTATCTGGTATATATATGGTAATAAATGCAACAGGAGATGCATTGTTTACATTTCTTCCTTTATTTTTAGGATATACTTCAGCTAAAAAATTTGGTTTGAAACCAATGTTGGGATTAGCACTAGGAGCTGCAATGTGTTATCCTGCTATACAAGGTAGCAGTATATCAGCAGGTACAGATGCGATGTACACTCTATTTAAAGGAACGATGTTTGCATCACCAGTATATATTGATTTCCTTGGATTACCAATAATATCAATGGATTACACTGGAACAGTTGTACCAATTATATTTATAGTGTATTTTGCATCTAGGTGTGAAAAATTATTTAACAAGTTTATTCCAGATTTAGTTAAATTCTTCTTTGTACCAATGCTTACATTATTAGTTACATTACCTGTTGCACTTATAGTTATAGGTCCTATAGCAACATTTGGTTCTACACTTATTTCACAAGTTGTACTTTCAGTAAGAGATTTTAGTCCGTTATTAGCAGGTGCTATAGTAGGATTTACTTGGCAAATTCTTGTTATTTTTGGTATGCACTGGGGATTTATTCCTGTATATATAAACAATGTTATGACTTTAGGATACGATAATGTTATGATGCCATTCTTTGCTTGTACATTTGCAAGTTCAGCAGTTGTATTAGCGATATTTTTCAAGACTAAAGATAAGAAATTAAGAGAGATGGCAATACCAAACTTTATATCTGGTATATTTGGAGTTACAGAACCAGCAATTTATGGAATATTACTACCCTTAAAGAAACCATTTATAATAAGTTGTATTGCTAGTGGTATTGGAGGAGCTTTCTATGGATTCTTTAATCTTAGAAAGTTTATAACTGGAGGTATGGGAATATTCGAACTTCCAGCGATGATTGAGCCAGATGGAGGAATGGGCAACTTAATAGTAGCTCTTTCTGGTATAGCCATATCAATGATTGTAGCTTTTGTATTAACTATGGTTTTATATAAAGATGAGAAAACAGAAGAAGCTAAAAAGGTAGAAAATAAGGTAAAAGAAGAAATAAAAGAAGTTAAGTCTGCTAAATTAGAAAAAGAGATAGTAGTAAGCCCTATAAAAGGAGAAGTATTAAAATTAATTGATATAGAGGATGCGGCATTTGCATCTGGTGTACTAGGTCAAGGTGTGGCAATAATACCTAGTGATGGAAAAGTAGTTGCGCCAGTAGATGGAGTGGTTACAACTTTATTTCCAAGTTTACATGCTATAGGAATTCTTTCAGATGAAGGTGTTGAAGTACTTATTCATATTGGATTAAATACGATTCAGTTAGAAGGAAGAGGTTTTGAGGCATGTATAAAACAAGGTGACAGGATTACAAAAGGTCAAACAATACTAAAATTTGATATTAATGTAATAAAAGAGTCAGGATATAGTGTTGTAACTCCAGTTGTTATTACAAATTCATCACAGTTTTTAGATGTAGTAGAAACAGAAAGTAAAAATACTGAATTAGAAGATAATCTGATTACAGTTATATTTTAGTAAAATATTAAAGTATTAATAAAAGACTAAAGTATTCGCATAGGTTAATGCTTTAGTTGTAATTTTAGGAGGCTTAACTATGAGTTTTAAAAAAGATTTTCTCTGGGGAGGAGCTACTGCTGCTAATCAATGTGAAGGTGGATATAATGAAGATGGAAGAGGTCTAGCAAATGTAGATGTATGCCCAACAGGAAAAGATAGAACAGCAGTTATTACAGGAAAATTAAAAATGCTTAATTTTAACGATGAGCATTACTACCCAGCTCAAACTGGTATTGATATGTATCATAATTATAAAGAAGATATAAAGTTGTTTGGCGAAATGGGATTTAAAGTATACAGAATGAGTATCGCGTGGAGCAGAATATTCCCAAAAGGTGATGAAGAAACACCAAATGAAAAGGGGCTTCAATTTTATGAAAATATATTTAAAGAATGTAAAAAATATGAGATAGAGCCACTAGTTACTATTACACACTTTGATTGTCCAATGTATTTAATTGAAAAGTATGGTGGATGGCGTAATCGTAAAATGATAGATTTCTATGAGAAACTATGTAATGTTATCTTTAGAAGATATAAAGGATTAGTGAAATATTGGTTAACTTTTAATGAAATAAATATGATTTTACATGCTCCATTTATGGGTGCTGGTATTTATTTTGAAGAAGGCGAAGATGTTGAAAAGATAAAATATCAAGCTGCTCATCATGAACTTGTGGCTAGTGCAGTTGCAACTAAGATAGCACATGAAGTTGATGCAAATAACTTAGTTGGATGTATGTTTGCAGCTGGAAGTGTATACCCTTATAGTTGCAATCCTAATGATGTATGGGAAGCTACGAAGTTAGATAGAGAAAATTATTTCTTTGTAGATGTACAATCTAGAGGAAAATATCCTAATTATGCATTAAAGTATATGGAACAAAGAGGTATTACACCAAAAATGGAACCTGGTGATATTGAGTTCTGAATAAATATACAGTAGATTTTATTTCATTTTCATATTACAATAGTCGTTGTGTTAGAACTGATGAAAATACAGATGATGTGGCTGAAGGAAATATATTTACATCTGCTAAAAATCCATACCTTTCATACAGTCAATGGGGATGGCCAATTGATCCATTAGGTTTAAGAATTACATTAAATCATGTATATGATAGATATGAGAAGCCACTATTTATTGTAGAAAATGGATTGGGTGCTAAAGATATAGCTGACGAAAATGGTTATGTAGAAGATGATTACAGAATTGATTATTTAAGAGAACACATAAAAGCTATGCGTGATGCAGTTTATATAGATGGTGTAGATTTATTAGGTTATACTACATGGGCACCTATTGATTTGGTAAGTGCTGGTACGGGTGAAATGGAAAAGCGTTATGGGTTTATATATGTAGATAGAGATAATAGTGGTAATGGAAGTTTAAGAAGAACGAAAAAGAAAAGCTTTGAATGGTATAAGAAAGTAATTGCTTCAAATGGTGAGGACTTATATTAAATAAAAAGAATATAAAACTAATAGTAGGTATAATTTTTTATCCTTGTATCGACTATTTAAACTCACAAAAAGATATTGGAGAAATAACTTATAATTATTATATTAGATTGATTGTGACGAAAATTCGCTTTAATAGCCATAAAAAGATATGAAAATAGAGTTAAATTAAAATGTACCCTATAGAGTAGATACCTAAAAAGTCTATTTTGTAGGGTATTTTTACATATAAAATAAATAGAGCATTGATGATTTAATATGAACTATAGTAGTTTTTATAACTTTAAGAATGAATCAAATATAAAATCATGCTCTAATTTTAAATAGTTAAAAGATGAGATAGATTAGTATATGTATTACTATAATAGTTAAAGGAATCATTGAGAGTAAAAAAGATGACTCCTATTCAAAATGGAAATCATCTTTTTTATGTTGTATAGCTCTTTAAAAACATTTATTTTTTACTTTGATTTAAACAAATATCTATACAGTTATTTAGCCATTTAATCTGACCTTCTTCTCTTATAATAGCACCATCTAATACAAGATAATCACCAAAATAATCATCATAAAAATCAGGAATTTCAGTATAAGCATTTTTTTGACTTATTAAGAATTCAAGTCGTTTACTATGCTGAACAAGTTGGTGTTTAAGTAAAGCAATCCGATTTTCTAAATCTAAATTATTATAAAAATACACTCTCAAGCGAAACTTATTTTTAGGAGTAGGTTCCATTGGAATATCTTTAGATAACCAAATTAAAAATTCATCTTTTCCTTTTTCTGTTATGTAGTAAACTTTTTTTTCTAATACATCACCACTAATTTCAACTTCATGAACTATCAAATCTTCATTAGTTAATTTTTTTAGTTCTGGATAAATTTGGCTATGTTTTGCACTCCAAAATTCATTTAGTTGAAAATTAAACTCTTTACTTAAATCATATCCTGTCATAGGTTTTCTATTTAATAGTCCTAATATTGCATATTTAAGGGTTCCCATGTTTCACCTCTTTAGTTTTATTATCAATAAGTCTATTATATCATTATTTATAAAAAAATAGGTTAAATAAAAAAATGTAAATATAAACATGTAATTTATTACATGTTTATATTTACATGAAAACATTATTATGATAATATTAACCTAAATAAAAGGAATAGATTGAATTATTTGGAGGGGAAAAATAATGAACTATACTAAAAAAAGATGGATTATATTAATCGCAAGTTGTTTTATTAATTTGTGCATTGGGTCAATCTATGCATGGAGTGTATTTGCTACACCTATGGCAGAATACTTAAGTGGAATTAATGGAACAGTATTTACTGCAGGAACTTTAGCAATAGTATTCACGGTTACTAATTCTGTTGGACCTATAACTATGATTACTGGAGGACGAATAAATGATAAGTTTGGACCTAAGAAAGTTATTTTTGTAGGTGGTCTTATATTTGGTATTGGAATGATTTTATCTGGATTTTCAAAAAGCTTACCAATGTTAATATTAACATATGGAATCATACTAGGACTTGGGGTAGGTATGGTATATGGATGTACAATAAGTAACTCTGTTAAATTTTTCCCAGATAAACGTGGGTTAGTAGGGGGAGTAACAACTGCAGCTTATGGATTTAGTTCCGTAATTATACCACCGATAGCAAATGGAATAACTGCTAACTTTGGTATTACAACAGCATTTAAATCAATTGGGATAGTATTTCTTATAGTTGTATGTGGAGCATCATTTTTTATTGAAAAATGTCCAGATGATTTTGTACCAGAAGGATGGACACCACCAGTTATACAAGGCAAGCAGTTAAAAAATAAAGATTGGAGAGAAATGCTTTCTTCACCTATATTCTATGTGATGATTATTTTATTAACATGTGGAGCGTTTTATGGATTGATGTGTACATCAATGGCATCTGCTTTAGCACAAAATATGATAGGAATGACATCAGCAACAGCTGCGATGGCAGTTTCTATTTTAGCCTTATTCAATACAGCAGGTCGCATTGTAGCAGGTTATATATCAGATAAGATAGGTAGAATAAATACTTTATCAATGGCATTTCTAATTTCAATTGTAGGTTTATTGTATTTATCAACTTCAGTACAAGGAGAAATAGTGAAGTTTTACATAGGAATTTCTATTATAGGAGTATGTTTTGGGTCATTTATGGGGGTATTCCCAGGATTTACAGTAGACCAGTTTGGACCTAAAAATAATAGTGTTAATTATGGAATCATGTTCATAGGATTTGCATTTGCAGGATATATTGGCCCTACAGTAATGAAAAATGTTTATGCAGTAGATGGTAATTATACAAGGGCATTCACAATAGGAATTGTCATGGCAATAATAGGCTTAGGATTAACATTTGTTTATAGATTTGTAAATAATAAAGAAGTATCAAAATATCAAAGTAAAAAAATAAGTTAATATGGGGGGAAATAATATTATGAAAAGAAAATATCCAAATTTATGTAAGCCAATTCAAATAGGAAATGTAGTATTCAGAAATAGAATGTTTTCTGCACCAATGGGTGGAACAGATATAACAGCTGATTGTACAATAGGACCAAAGTCAACAGCATTTTATGAATTAAGAGCAAAGGGTGGAGCTGGAGCTGTAACTATAAGTGAGTGCATGGTTCATCCAGAAACTGATGGTTCACATGCGTATCATTTAGATTTAAAAATAGTTGATTCTTTAGCTAGTTTTACATATACAGCAGATGCTATAAGACGTCATGGTGCAATACCAAGTGTAGAACTATCACATTCTGGTCAATATGCGGGGACTTACCTAGTGGATAAAAATAAAAAGCAAGGTTTGTCACAATATGGAGTAAGTCCAAGTATAAGGGCTGATGGTCTAGAAATAAAGGAATTAACTCAAGAATTAATTGATGATATAGTAAAATCTTATGGTGAAGTTGCAGGTCTTGCTAAAAGAGCTGGATTTGAAATGATAATGGTTCATGGAGGACATGGATGGTTAATCAATCAATTCTTATCACCGTACTTTAATAAAAGAACTGATAAATATGGAGGTACTTTAGAAAATAGAGTACGTTTTGCACAAGAAGTATTAGATAGTGTTCGTAAAGCTGTAGGTCCAGGGTTCCCAATAGAATTTAGATTAAGTGGTTCTGAATTATTTGAAGGTGGATATGATTTAGATGAGGGTATTGAAATATCTAAGTTATTAGAGTCAAGAATTGACTTACTTCATGTTTCAGCAGGAACGTATCAAAGAGGATTTGGAATAACACATCCATCTATGTTTGTACCTCATGGCTGTAATGTTTATCTTGCATCAGAAATCAAAAAACATGTAAGTGTACCAGTTGCAACTCTTGGTGGATTAAATGACCCATCTCAAATGGAAGAGATAATAGCAAGTGGAAAAGCTGATGTAGTTGAAATGGCAAGAGCATTATTGGCAGACCATGAACTTCCAAGAAAGGTAATGTCAAATAGAGATGAAGATATAGTTAAGTGTTTAAGATGTTTCACTTGTATGGCTGAAAGAGCTGCAACTTCCACTAGAAGATGTACAGTAAATCCACTTATAGGTCGTGAAATAGAAGGTATGGAAATAAATCCAGTATTAAAACCTAAAAAAGTTTTAGTAGCAGGTGGAGGGCCAGGTGGATTAAAAGCAGCAATAACAGCAGCACAACGTGGTCATAAAGTAATACTTTGCGAAAAATCAGATGCATTAGGTGGAATATTAAAAGGAGAAAAAGCTATACCATTTAAATACGAAATGTATGAACTTGGAAATACTTTTAGCAAATTAGCAAAAGATGAAGGTGTAGAGATTCGTTTAAATACAGAAGTTACTAAAGAGTATGTAGAAAAAGAAAATGTGGATGCCTTAATAATAGCAGTAGGTTCGTCTCCTTTAGTTCCACCAATTCCAGGACTTGATGGTGATAATGTAGTAGTTGTAAATAATTATTATCTAGAAAAAGATAAAGTAGAAACTGCAAAAGAAATAATAGTACTTGGTGGAGGTCTTGCTGGATGTGAAACAGCAATACATTTATCTAAAGAAGGTAAGAAGGTTAATCTAGTAGAAATGAGAGGAGAACTTGCTCCAGATGCAAATATAAGACATCGTCCAATACTTTTAAGTGAAATAGAGAAACAAGATATTAAAGTACATACAGAGTTTAAAGGATTAAAAGTATCAGAGAAGGGTGTTCTTTGTGCTGATAAAGATGGTAATGAAATTTTAGTTTCAGGAACACATGTTATATGTGCACTTGGTCAAAGAGCTAATCGAAATATAGTAGATGAGTTAATAGATTGTGCTCCACATGTGGCACAAATAGGTGACTGTGTACGTCCATCTACTATAACAACTGCAGTATATCAAGGATATCATGCAGCACTTGATATATAATATATGTGAAGTTTATAAAATAATAAAGTTTGAATAGTGGGTATAGGTAGATTTTTGTGAAAATAAATCTATCTATACTCTTTTTTTAACAAATTAATAATTGTGAATATGATTTTCTATGAAAAAAGTAAAATTTGTATTGAAAATAATACTAATTTTTTCGATAATTAGGAATTCTAGATATTATTCTAAAATAAGATAGGCAAAGGATTTACATAGTGACTATAATATAACATTTAATAATATCAATTTAGGATGTAAATTTTATAGAGGATTGTTTAACAAGCCTATACTTATCAAGTTTAAAAAATATCTAGGAAATCGTTGACAGATTTATATAGATAGTATAATATATAGAATATAAAATTAAACGAAAAAGAATTCTAGTTATGGCGACGTAGTCATAATTTTGAGTATGTTACTGATTAGCAGGCAGAACTCAAGTATATATGTAAAAAATAGAGGAATACTCTATACATATATGCTTGAGTTCTTTTTATTGAAGGGAGGAAGATATGAAAATAATTCAGATTTTAAATAATAATGTAGCCTTAGTAAAAAGAGGTAAAAACGAAATTATTGTATTTGTCAAAGGCATTGGTTTTAAAAAAAGAGTAGGACAAGTAATAAGTGAAAATGAAATAGAGAGAACTTATATACTAGATTCATATGATATGTTGGAACACTTTAGTTACTTACTACAAAACTCAGATTCTAACAACATAGTTCTTATTAATGAAATAATTGAATATGGGGAGAAAGCTTTAAATATAAAATCAAGTGATTATCTAAGTTTAACGTTACTAGACCATCTAGAGTTTTTGCTTAAAAGGTGTGAAAAGAATCAGTTTATAAAAAGTCCCTTAGTATGGAATGTCAAAAGATTTTATCCAAAGCACTTTGAAATTGGTATGTATGCACTAAAATTAATTGGTGATAGTAAGGGGATTAATCTTCCTGATGATGAAGCAGTATCAATAGCACTTCATTTTGTAAATATGGAAGTAAATAAAGAATCTCATGATGACACAATTGTAGAATTAAGAACTCTAGGAGATATAGTTTCTATAATAAAATATCATTTTAATGTAGAGTTAGATGAAACTTCAACAAACTATATGAGATTTACAACTCATCTACAGTACTTCATACAAAGAATTATATCAGAGGAAGCTTCAATAGATGAAGATGGTTCAATAGACTTATATAAACAAGTAAGTAAACTTTATCCAAAATCATTTGGAAGTGTTCAAAAAATAAGAAAATATGTAAAATCACAATTTAATGTTGATATATCTATAAGTGAAGAAACTTATTTAATGTTGCATATAAATAGGGTGACTCAAAGATTGGGGGTAAAATCAGATGAAGTATAAAGAGTTAAATGAAAATATAATAAAATTCATAGGAGGAAAAGAAAATATAAAGTCGGTAGCACATTGTGTTACTCGCTTAAGATTGACATTAAATGATAGGAGTATAGCTCAAACAGAAGAAATTAAAAAATTAAAAGGGGTAATTGATGTAGTTTCTAATGATGTTGCTTATCAAATTATAATAGGAACTCATGTTGTAGATGTATATAATGAGTTTATGTCTATGATAGGTTTAAGTTCAAGTGAATCAAGTATAAAGAGTGAAAGAAAAAAAGGAGTTAGAGGTATCAAAGGTATATTTAATTCCATATTTGTAGTAGTCTCAGAGACTATGACTTCAGTAATTGAGGTACTACTTGCAGCTGGTATACTTGCAAGTATATTAGCTCTTTTAAATATGTCAGGTATACTTCATAGTGATAGCCCTACATATCAAATATTAGATACATTAAGAAGTGCTACATTTTACTTCTTACCAGTATTAATTGCAATAGCTTCAGCAAAAAGACTTAATGTAAATCCTTATATAGCAGTAGTATTAGCAGTTACGTTATTGTCTTCATCAATAGATGGTGTAGAAGGATTGAGTATTTTTGGTATAAACTTACAAGCAACAACTTATGCAAATAGCTTTATTCCAATACTTTTAGGTGTATGGGCAATGGGAATTATAATTGCAGGTTTGAAAAAAATCCTACCTAAAGCATTACACTACTTTTTAGTTCCAGTACTATCTTTAATAATAACTTTATCAGTTACATTAACAATATTTGGACCTATTGGTATGTGGATTGGTGATGGACTAAACTATGCATGTATGTTTTTAATTGATACAGTAGGAAATTGGAGTGTTGTTGCACTGTATGCAGCTTTCCAACCACTTTTAATAGTTTTTGGTGCAGCAAACTTTACTATGCCTATAGCTTTAAATTCTGTGACAGCATTAGGATATGACCCAATTTTTATGGGAGCAGCAACAATATCTGATATTGCAGTTTGTGGTGCAATGTTTGGATATTTCTTAAAAACTAGAAATAAAGAGCAAAAGCAGTTATTTGGTACGGTAAGTTTTAGTGCACTTATGGGAGTTACAGAGCCTTCAGTGTTTGGTGTGTTTATGAAATATAGAAGACCATTTGTAGCAGTAATGATAGGTGGAGGTCTAGGTGGTTTAATAGCAGGGTTGGCACAATTAAAACATACGGAATGGTTTGGGGATTAGCAGCATTACCAACGTATCTTGTTGGAGGAGAGCTATCCAACTTTACATTTATGATAATAGGTGTAGTAGTAGCATTTGTAGTAGCAACAGTAGCTTCTTATTTATTAGGAATACCTTCAGATGAGAAAGAAGAAGTTAAGAATGATAATGAAAAAGGATTAGAATTAGTAGTTAATGAAAACGACTCAAGAACTATTAGTGTTGGAAGTGTTGCAAAAGGTAAGATAATTGCACTTGAAGAAGTTAATGATAAGGCATTTTCATCTGGAGCACTAGGTAAAGGTGTTGGAATTACACCTAGTGAATCAAAATCAACTGTTATATCTCCTGTAGATGGAACTATAACTATAGTATTTCCAACTAAACATGCTTATGGGATAGTGACTGACGAAGGATTAGAAATATTAATTCATATTGGTATAGATACTGTAAATCTAGATGGAAAGTTCTTTGAAAGTCTTGTAACACAAAATCAAAGAGTTAAAAAAGGAGATGCTTTAGCAGTATTTGAATCTGATAAAATTATAGAAGAAGGATTTGATTCAACTATAATAACTGTAGTTACAAATACTAGTGATTATTTGGATGTAATTTCATCAAATGATGAATCAGAAGAGCTATTAACTGTAATAGTATAAATTTTAGGAGGAGAAATTCATGAATTTTAAAGATACATTTTTTTGGGGAGGAAGTATTGCAGCTCATCAATGTGAAGGTTCATGGGATGTTGATAACAAAGGGCCTGCAATTATGGATTTTGTAACTAAAGGCTCTTATGAAACACCAAGAGTAATTACTGATAAAATAGAAGAAAAATTAGATTATCCATCTCATAATGGAATTGATTTTTACAATAGATATAAAGAAGATATAGCTTTATTTAAGGAAATGGGCTTTAACGCATTAAGAGTATCTATAGACTGGTCACGAATTTTTCCAAATGGGGATGATGAGAATCCTAATGAGTTAGGGATTAAATATTATGAAGATTTGATAGATACATTGATAGAAAGTAATATAGAACCTATTGTAACATTATATCATTTTGAATTACCTATGAACTTAGTACATAAATATGGTTCATGGAATAACAGAAAGCTTATAGATTTGTATTTAAAGTATAGTGAGACTGTAATAAGAAGGTTTGATGGTAAGGTAAAGTACTGGGTTACATTTAATGAGATGAATCATATTGACCCTCAAACAGAACACTCTGACATTTTTACTTATATGATAGCAGGAATTAAGTATAGTGAAATGGAAGACAAGGTTCAAACACTAGCAAGGGTAGGGTATAATATGATTTTAGCAGGCGTAAAGGTTGTAAAGTTGGCTAGAGAAATCAATCCAAATAATAAAGTTGGATGTGTATTTGGACTAAATCCAATTTATCCATATAATTGTGATCCTAGTAATGTATTAAATGCATTTTTAGATAATGACCGTGACTATTATCAAATTGATGCAATGTGTAATGGAAAGTTTCCTCAATATAAATTAAGAGAATATGAAAAAAATAATATAAATATTGAAGTGACTGATGAAGATAAAAAAGCATTTGAAGAAGGTAGGTTAGATTTTATAGGGCTTAATTATTATTTTTCAAGTGTGTCTACTCCAAAAGAAAATTTATCAAGTGATAAATCTTTATTTGGGGGAATTCAAAATCCATATTTGGAACAAAGTAAGTGGGGATGGGCAATAGACCCTATAGGTTTAAGATTTACTTTAAACTATATTTACAGAAAGTATCAATTACCTATCTTAATTACAGAAAATGGGTTAGGGGCGTACGATAAAGTTGAAGACGATGGGTCTATAAATGATGATTATAGAATTGAGTATTTAAGTAAGCATCTATCTCAAATGAAGTCTGCAATTGAAGAGGATAATGTTGAATGTTTTGGATATTTAATGTGGGGACCAATTGACCTAGTTAGTGCAACTACAGGACAGATGAGTAAAAGATATGGATTTATCTATGTTGACTTAGATGATGAAGGTAAAGGTAGTTTTAAGAGATATAAGAAAAAATCATTTGATTGGTATAAAGAAGTAATAAAATCTAATGGAGATAATTTAAATTCATTAGATATGTAAAATAAAATGTGTACTCTCCTAAATATGGTGGTAATTAAAGAAATTAAATCTACTATAACTGGAGGTACACATTTTTATGTATAGTAAAAGTATTCGGTCTTATAGGCTTAATATTCGTTTAAAATATAATGAATTGTGATAATTAAAGTATTAAACATTATGACAATGAAAGGGATGGGCACTTTTATGGTTTTGTTTAAGTAAAGAGATGTACACGTTCCTAATATGATTTATTTACTATATAAAACTATAAATTTACGATTTATTGTCAGAATATATTGACAAATATAACGTTTGAAATTATAATTTATATCAAGAATAGTTTGACAAAATAAAAACTAGTGACTTTAGAACTTAATAAATTTTTTTATTTTTATTTTAAGAATAATTTAGGACTACTATGTCTATATAGTTCATCATTGATTTAATATGATAAATAATTTTTGTTTTTGGACATATGATTTCTAAAGTCTCTAGAGATAGTCTAATTTATAAATGAGGGGGGGGATGTACTAGCAGATAGAATTTGCACCAAAAGGAAGGTTTAAATTTAAGAATTGAAATAATATATGTTTTAACTGTGATGATGTACATGTTATTAATTTATATTAGATATTTTAGGAATAATTTAAGACGTATATACAACGTAAATTACATATTCAATATTTAAATTAATATAAGTATTCTAACATGTATATTAAAATTGAAGCTGATTGTAGTATAATTTTGTATTTATACAATGATGCAGAAAGTTAAATACTTAAAAGAAGTCTAGTAAATTAATAAATAGTGATGAAGAAAGCGAAACACTTAAAAGAAATCTAGCAAATTAATAAATATGGTTAATATTTAAAAGTTAACTCTAGTTGTCTTTATTTAAGTATTTTAAGAATAATTTGAGACGTATAAAAAACAAGAAATATCAAGCTGTACTATTTGTAGTTAAAATAACTACAGTATATACATTTTATAATTATTGTTTTATTGATAAAAAATTATTATATTCAGGAGGAAACAACAATGGAAAATTTTTGGAATCCACTTACTTGCTTTACTGTATGTGTAATGATTTATGCTTTTAGTGAGTTTTTATCTAAGAAAACAAAAGGTGCAATTTCAACATTGCTATTTGTATGTATTATATTTTTAATAGGATTTTGGACAAATATTCTACCAAAAGACATTACAGGAGCATCAGGCATATTAGCTGCAATGAGTAACTTTGGTATAGCTTTATTAATAACTAACCTAGGGACACTTATAAATCTTGAAGACTTATGTCATGAATGGAAAACGGTTGTAATTGCATTAGTAGGTATTGTAGGAATAGGGGTTGGCTGTTTAACAGTGGGTAGTATGTTATTTGGTAGAGAGTATGCTTTAATAGCAGCACCTCCAATAGCAGGTTCTACTGTTGCTGGTATTATTGTAACAACTGTTGCAGAAGCAGCAAATAGACCTGAACTTGCAGCATTTGTAATTCTAGTATTATCATTTCAAAAATTCTTTGGTATTCCAATAACTACATATTGTATAAATAAAGAACTAAAATTTAAAAGAGATAAAGGAGATTTCTTAAAAGATGAATCAAAAAGTGATTTTAAGCTTCCAAGTATGAGGATTTTTAAAGAAGAATCAGGTAAAAAATCGTCTACTTTAGTATATCTTGCAAAACTTTCATTTGTTGCTATGATTGGTAACTTTGTAGGATTGGCTACTATAATACCAGGTTTTACTCCTGCAAATTATTATTTAAATCCCAATATAGCATGTTTGTTAGTGGGATTAATTTTTACAAGAATAGGATTTTTAGAAAAAGGAATTTTAGATAAATCTCAATCTAATGGGATTATAATGTTTGGTTGTATGTTAATGTTACCTGGAGGACTTGCTAAGGTAACTCCAACTGCATTGTTTTCAATGATTGTTCCAACTGTAGGAATACTTGTTGTAGGAGCTGTATTTATCATACTCTTTACTGCAATCGTAGGAAAATTATTAGGATATTCTCCAAGAATGTCAGCTGCAATTGGTGTAACTTGTATGCTTGCTTATCCAGCAACACAGATAATTTCTAATGAAGGTATTGATGCTATGGAAGGCACTTTAGAAGAAAAACAAAGGGCAACAGATTATTTATTGCCAAAGATGATTATAGGGGGATTTGTTACAGTTACTATTGCCTCAGTGGCATTTGCTAGTATAATAGGTCCACTTATATTTGGTTAATATTAAAATAGATTTATAGGGGGTATGAAATAATGATAGGAAGTATATCTATAAGTGAGATAGAGGAAAAAAGATTTAAACTTGATGATTTGAGTAAGAAGATATGGAAAAATCCAGAAAAGGCATTTAAAGAGTTCAAAGCATGTGAAAATACAGCAAATTTTCTAAAAAGTGAAGGGTTTGATGTGGAAGTAGGGGTGGGAGGCTTAGCTACAGCTATTAAAGCTAGTTTTGGTTCAGGCAAACCAGTTATAGGTTTTATGGGAGAGTTTGATGCATTACCTGGTTTAAATCAAAAAGTTTCAACAAAGCAAGAAGCATTTGAACTGGGAGCTTATGGTCATGGATGTGGGCATAATTTATTATGTACTGCACATGTAGGAGCAGTAGTAGGACTTAAAAGAGAAATGATAGAAAAGAATTTAAGTGGAACTATAGTATTTTATGCATGTCCAGGAGAAGAACAATTAACAGGAAAAGGATTTATGGCTAGAGGAGGTGCATTTGAAGGTCTAGACTTAGCTATAAATTTCCATCCAAATAAAATTAGTGAAGCTACGGTTGGTATATCAACAGCTGTTAACTCTGTAAAATTTCATTTTAAGGGAAAAACTGCACATGCAGGGTCAGACCCTCAAAATGGAAGAAGTGCTTTAGATGCTGTAGAACTTACTAATGTAGGAGCTAATTATTTGAGAGAGCATGTTACTTCTGATGTAAGAATTCACTACACTATTACAGATGGAGGCGTAGCACCTAACATAGTTCCTGATAAAGCATCAGTATGGTATTATACAAGAGCTTTAAGTAGAGAAGCTGTAGAAAGTACATATGAAAGACTTATAAAAGTAGCAAAAGGAGCTGCAATGATGACTGAAACTGAGGTTGAAGTAGAGTTTTTAGGAGGATGCTATAATACTTTAAACAATCATGTTTTAGCAAATCTTGTATCAGAATGTATGAATGATATTAAACAAGAGCCTTGGACTCAAGAGGAATTGGATTTTGCAGCTGAGTTAGATAGACAAAGCCCACAACAATATAAGTCTATGATAAGTAAATATAATTTACCAGAAGGAACTCATCTATATTATGGTGGAGGAAATGTTACAAACTTTAATAGTTATGGCTCTACTGATATTGGAGATGTAATGCATATAGTTCCAACAGCATACTTTTTTACAGGATGTACAAATCTAGGTGCACCAGGTCATAGTTGGCAGTTTACATCCTGTGCAGGAAGTTCTATAGGAGAAAAAGGTATGATATATGCAGCGAAAATTATGGCTATGTTTGGAGCTAAAATATTAAATAATCCAGAAATAGCTAAAAAAGCAAAAGAAGAATTTGATAAATCTATGAATGGAAGAACATACAAATGCCCTATTCCAGAGGGTATTCCGACTCCTTAAAAGAGATGTAAAGTTCAAAATATAGAATTATAATTTTTATACTAGTTTATATACTTATAAAAAACGTGAAATTTTGTTGGTTGTTTGATTATAAATACTACAAAAGGTATATCTTATATTTGTGTTTTTAAGATATACCTTTTAAAAAATTATATAATTTTATTTATCATTCAAATATAAAATATTTTTATGCATTCTATATTTTAATACTCATTTTCTGATATAAATAATTTGTATACCCTTTCAGGTCTACCTTTTGTTGAGTTTTGTTTTTCATATAATATAGTAGCATTTCCAGACTTTAATAGACTACTTAGAAATCTATTGGCAGTTCTTACTGTTACATTTAAACAAGAAGATAATTCCTTAGGAGTAACTTCATCTCTTTGTAGGATTTCAGTAACGGATATAATCTTTTGAATAGTAAGAGTAGAAAGTTTAGAATTTTTAGCAATTGTATTTATGTGTGGAGTCACTTTATTTGAAACAGTAAGTAGCTTATCAGATAATAAAGGCCCTACTGTCTCATAATTTTCATTAACTAAGAAACTGTAGTTTAAAGGGTTTATTTTAGACTCCTTATTAGCACTTATTGCACTAGACATAGCTTGTTTTATATCATTACCAATTCCATATCCAACACATACCTTAATATCAATACTATTTTCAATAGATTCTTTTATATAACACGTAGTAAAATTTTTAGTTAATGATTTAATAGTTTCACATTTAGTGAAGATTTTAAAAGAATTACTATTTTTTTCAATTATAAAATCGGTTAATTTATCTTTTTTTATACTATTTAATATTTTATAAACTTGGTCTAAAATATAATCATCATAATTTGTATCTTTAACTGTTATATATATTACACTTGGTTGATTTCCCTTCATTCTATGTAAATGAATATCTTTTATTAAGTTGTTAAAAGTACTTTTTAATAAACCTATATCAGGGTATATGAAATGAAAATTTACTCCTGCATCTTGTAACATAGGAACAATACTACTGAAACGAGTAGTAGAAAAATCAATTTTACCTTCATTCCATAAATTAATATGTTTTTTTGCAATATTTTTTTCAAGTTTTGCTATATCAGATAAACTCATTTTAGACGCATTTCTATTAATACTATTCATTAAGTCTCCAAATGTACCATTTGATAAATAATATGAGATGTCTTTTGGATTATCTGCCCAATCCATTAGGTCAAAGTATGCTCTAGAAAAATCTAATGTATTATATTTGAAAATAAGCTTTAGAAACATATCATAGTAACTTTGTAAATCAGTACCAAAATCAACTAAAGGTTTTTTTATAGTCCCAGCCTTTTTTGTAATAGCTTCCTTAGGAATAGGACCACTAACTGCAAATCCATCAAATTTATCTTCGATTTCTAGATACAAATCTCCAACATGAGAAAAATCTTTATAAATATATATTTCAATTTCTGCATTAATATTTAACTTTTTTATAGAATTCTCTACAAAATCTTTTAAAAATTCTGTTGTTATGATTGCTATTTTCATATATTACTTCCTTTTCAATTAGTATAATTATTTCATATTAAATCCTCTATATAATTTTTACTTTTTCTAGTCATGATAAAACTATTTCTCTCTTTACTATTATACATAATAATATCATGACTAAATATTTATTGTCTAACTAATTATAATTTAAGAAGATATGTTAGCTAAATGTATATAAGTATACACATTAATGTTAAGATTAGGTGATAGAATTTAAGTGATAAATCCAATACTATAAATATAGGAGGTATGAAAAATATGATTAATACGAATTTGAAAAGACTAAGAAAAATACACCAGTACACACAAGAAGAGATAGCTGAAAAGCTTGATGTCTCTAGGCAATCAGTAGCAAAATGGGAAAGTGGAGAATCTACTCCAGATATAGATAGTTGCATTAAACTTACAAAATTGTACAATGTCAAACTAGATGACTTAGTTAATCATTCGGAAGAAAAAACAGGTATTATAGTACCACCTAAAGGAAAATTTTTCTTTGGAGCTGTCATAGTTGGTGAACGTGGTCAGATTGTTATTCCAAAAGAAGCCAGAGATATATTTAATATAAATGCAGGAGATAAATTATTGATACTTGGAGATGAAGATAGAGGATTAGGAATTGTTCATCAACGTGATTTGATAAATTTTGTAGGTAGTATAGGAGTGGTAAGTAAAGAAGAGTGAGTTCTAGAAAGATTGTAAAAGGAGGATTAAAATATGAGTAAAGTAGTATTTTTCAGTATTCCAGCATATGGTCATACTAATCCTACGATTGAAGTAGTTCGTGAATTGGTAAGTAGAGGTAATGAAGTATGGTATTATTCTTTTAAAGAATTCAAAGATAAAATTGAGGGTGCGGGAGCAAAATTTATTTGCTGTGATAAGTATCTTCCAGAATTACACCCTGGAGATGAGAGCAAAATAGGCAAGGATTTTGCTGGATTAATTGAGATGATTGTAGATACTACGATATCTTTTGATGTAAAAGTTTGTACAGAACTTAAAGATTTTAATCCAGATTGTATTGTATCAGATTCATTAAGTTTTTGGGGAAAGTTGTTTGCACAAAAACTTAATATTCCATATATATGCTCCACAACAACTTTTGCAATTAATAAATATACAGCAAAAATGATGAAGCAAAGTTTTAGTGAAATTATTCGTATGATTTTTGGTATGCGACGCATTAATAAAAAAGTAAAGCTCTTACGAAAAAAAGGATATAAGGTAAAAAATTTTATTTCTATAGTTTCTAATGATAACGATGTGAATACTATTGTATATACATCAAAAGAATTTCAACCGAGGGTAGAAACTTTTTCTAGTAAGTATTCTTTTGTAGGACCATCAATATCAAAGGTGATTGTCGAATCTAAAGAGAGAAAGAAAAAACTAATATATATTTCACTTGGTACAATTAATAATAAAAATATTGAATTCTATGAAAACTGTATAAGTGCATTTAAAGATTATGATGTTAATGTAATTATGTCTGTGGGTCGAAATACTGATATTAAAAATTTAGGACATATACCAAATAATTTTAAGGTTGAAAATAGTGTTGAACAGATTATCATACTTCAAGAAGCTGATGTGTTTATTACTCATTGTGGAATGAATAGTGTTAATGAAAGTTTATATTATGGAGTACCCATGGTATTATTTCCACAACATTCAGAGCAGAGAATGGTAGCTAATAGAGTTGCTGATTTTGGGGCAGGACTTATGTTAAAAGAAAATAATACAGAATATATTAAGGATGCAGTATTTCAAGTTATGAATGACAGTGAATACAAACAAAATGCAAATAGACTCTCAAAAAGCTTTTATGATGCAGGAGGTTCAAAAAAAGCAGCTGATATAATATTACAGGTTATACATGATAGTAGATAAATTAAAGTATAGTGAGTTGATTAAGAATGTTAGAAAAATTTTGTCGAAATTTAATTGAGGATACTATTCCTTGGAATTGTATCTACCATTGAAATCCATGGAGGGGCTGTCAAATAACGATTTATAATTGTTAGCGTGACAGTCCCTTGTGTATTCAAATGTGAGTCTATTGAATATATTCCACATCTTGACGATTGTTTAGTAAAGTACTGAGAAAGAAGGTAGTCCATTTTTATATTTGATATCTGGGTTACCTTGAATAAGTGGAGATAGGTAATCTAAAGCATCATCAGTCACATGATTACATTCTTTATTTATCCACTCTATAGGGAAATACTTTGTCTTATTAGCTATTTTAGAAATATCAGTATGATTAACTTCATACTTATAAGGAGTATTACTTATTCTATTAATAGTAGCCATAACACCTGTATATCCTTTTTGAGAAAGTTCTAATCCATGTGCACCAACTTCAGCAGCTTGTCTTAAGTCAGTATCTGCAGCTAAATGTAT
The DNA here is from genome assembly GCF_000449425.2 of Clostridioides difficile CD160. Taxonomy (GTDB): domain Bacteria; phylum Bacillota; class Clostridia; order Peptostreptococcales; family Peptostreptococcaceae; genus Clostridioides; species Clostridioides difficile_E. Next base: position 99,717 of record NZ_AVHW01000096.1, on the reverse strand, counting down.
AGCACATCTTTGTATTACGCCAAGTTCTAAAGTTTTTACTCTTGTTGTAATTGATGATGATACTATAAGGTCCTTTAGATAGTTACTTACTCCACCTAATTGAGAATGACCAAATTTATCATGAGTAGAAGTTTTTTGCTCACATATAAAGTTTCCATATTTATCTCTTATACCTTCTGATGCAACTATATAAACCTTATTTTTTTCTTTAAATACTCTTCTAACATCTTCTACAAACTTATCTTCATAGAATTCAATTTCTGGAAGGTATATTAAATCAACTAGTGGATTGTCGTCATTGAGTCTAGCCAGTGCAGAAGAAGCGGCTAACCAGCCAGTATCTCTACCCATAGTTTCAAGTATGAATATTCCATTATTTTTATATATAGAAAAATCTAAGTAAGTTTCCATTATTAGTGTAGAAATAAGCTTTGCAGCGGAACCAAATCCAGGACAGTTATCAGTTCCCAATAAATCATTATCTATTGTTTTGGGAATTCCTATAAACTTTATTTTACAAGTAGTGTTTTTACAGTATTGAGAAAATTTCATGACTGTGTCCATAGAGTCGTTTCCACCTATGTAAAATAATGTATCTATTTCATACTCATCTAGTATATTTATAACTCTGTCATAATCATAAGAATTTATTTTATAATCAGCTAGCTTATACCTACATGAACCAAGACCAGAAGAGGGGGTTTGTTTTAAATTTAGTACGTCTTCCTTATTTAAATATTCTGAATCTACTATATTCTTATTTAATATACCTTCGATTCCATTGATACCAAAATACACTTTATAAAAGTATTTAGTTTCTAAGTTCTTTTCATAAATACCAATGGCAGAAGCATTGATAACAGCTGTAGGGCCTCCAGATTGAGCAATAATACAGTTTCTCATTTTACATCTCCCCTTTATTAATATTATTATGAATGATGCTTTTTATTAAGCAAATTTGTATTTATAGTCTGATTATATATTAAGTGAACTAGTGATATCAATTGACCTAGTATAGACAATAAATGCCATAAGAATGTGGTAAAAAACTAACTTTTATACATAATTAATGTCTATAATTTGCCACAATATAAAGGTAATTTTAAGGAGTAGTAAAACTGTTGTGAAAAGAATTATATCAGTGTAATATTAATTTACAAAGCAAAATAAGTTCACAAAAGCAGAATAAGTTCATACAAGAAATACAGACATCAATAAAAGTAATAATACGTTAAAAAGTATCAAAAACTAATATCTAATACTAATTAAAGTAAAATATGGAGGTACATAAATATGAAACACATAAAAATAGCAGCAGGATTAGCACATGTAAATTATGGGCACATATCAGCAGTAGTTAAGGAAGCAATGGATGCTGGCGTAGACTACGTACATTCAGATGCAGCAGATATGCATGACTTAAAAAATATGCAACTTATGGGTGGGCATCAAATAATAGAAGCAATAAGACCAGTAACAGATAAGCCAATAGAATGTCATATATACACAAGAGAATGTGATAGATTATTTATAGAAAAAATAGCGGCAGCAGGGTGCAACATGTTAATAATACCAGCTGAACAATTCTTAGGAGCTCCTCTTGCATACATAATAAATTACTGTAGAGAATTTGGTATGAAAGTAGGATTAACAGTTGGATGTTATACACCATTATGTTTTGTTGATGAAGCTATATATGATATAGATAGATTACAAATAGTTGTTCATGGTGTTGATGAAACAGATGGAAAAGATAACTGGGGATGGAGAAAGAGTTCTGTTGATTTAGTTAAGAGAGCTAGAAAAATGATAGACGAAAAGAATCCTAAATGTGAGTTGGCAATAGATGGTGGATTAAGAGCAGATAATATGGAACCATTAATAGAGTGTAATCCAGATGTTGTAATATTATCTTCAGCAATATTCAAAGATAAAGATGGTATAACAGCAGGTGTTAAGAATTGTAGAAAAGCTATAGATGAAGCAACTGCAAAGTTTGGTTTAGAATAAGGTAAATAAACTATGATAAAAGAGATGCTTTCTTAATGTTTTAAGGAAGCATTACTTTTATGAAAAACTATGGGAAATCAGAATAATCTAATTGATTTTTTATACTGAAATAATGTAATTATTGGAGGTTATTAAATGAAAAAAGAAATGGTAAAAGACTATTTATTAATAACAATATCAGCATTTTTAATGGCATTAGCAGTTAATTTTTTCTTTGCAGAGCATACACTAGCTCCAGGAGGTATAACAGGATTATCTGTTGTACTTAGTACATTTTTATCAATGCCTGTTGAGAATATCTCTTTAGGAATATCTATGCCACTTCTAGTAATGGGAGTATTATTTTTGGGTAAAGGCTTTGGAATAAAAACATTATATATAACTCTTATGGGTCCATTATTCTTAAAAGTAATACCACAAACTCATATAACTGACAACTTATTAGTGGCAGGGATAATAGGTGGATTATTAGTGGGAACTGCTATAGGTATAGCGATAATAAGGGGATGTAGTACTGGTGGAACTGATTTAGTGGCCATGCTTATTAATAGGATAATTAAGTTCTTGAAGTTACCAGTTATACTATTTATTTTAGATGGATTTATAATAGTTGCATCTGGAATCATAAGTAAGAACTTTATGATATCTATATATTCATTAATATCTTTGCTATTAATAATAAAAACAATAGGGTTTGTAACTACAAAATTTGCAAAAAATACTGAAGAAACTAACAATATGAATAGTGCTTGTACTCAATAAAATAGTAAAATTTACTTTAAATATAAAAAATATCAAGATAACTTAAGTCATCTTGATATTTTTTATGTTTATTTAAATGATAGTATTTTATTTTTTTCAGAATATAGCTTTTTAATAATTGTACTAAGTCTAGAGATATCATGCTTGCTTAAAAGGGCATTTATATTTATCAACTCAGCATGATGTTCAAAGTCTACAGGAGCAGTAGTTAGTATTAAGTCTACATCTTCAAAATTTGTAAATGAAATAGAAGAGATGGGGATAGATTCAACTATATTAATCTGGTTAAACTCAAAGCTTAATTTTTGAACTAATAAGTTGGATACACCAGCACTACAATGACATATTAAAACAGTATTTAAGGGAGCTTTGTTTCTATCTATTGCTGATATTAAATATAAAGTAAGATATCCTATTTCATCTTCATTGACCTCGTAATTCATCAAACGTTTAATAACAGTATTAGACTCTTTGGCAGCCTTATATGTGTATGGAAATGTTCTCTTTATATCATTTAATATGGGATTTGTAATAGTAAATCCATAATTTATTCGGTGTAAAACTGACTTAAGGTGATTAGCAAGAGATTTTATTAATACTAAATCTTCTTTTAAATTTAGATTTAGTATATCACCCCAATGAGTAGCTATTGCTTCAGATAGATTATACTCTGTAATTTCTTCATTTCTAAGGGGTTCAAGAGTAGTTGTTTTCTTTATTGATTTGAGTAATCCCTCTATATGAAGAAGAATATAACAAACCTCTTCATCAATAAATTCTACATCAAAAGCTTCATTTAGATTAGAGCATAAGGTTTTTGATTTTCCAAAGCACTCATGTTCTAATAATTCTTTAAAAAAACTTTCAGATAAGTTAATATATCTGTTAATAGAAATTCTTTTAATACATATAGCTATATGTATTAAGAAATTTATATAATACTCATCGCTGAGATTACTTTTTTCTACTTGTAAAGTATGTAGAGTAATTTGAGATAATTTCTCGAAATCATAATTGAATAACTCCTTAAATATTTTTGTTGAAGGAGTATCCTTATCTTTATCAGATGTTGAGAATAATATTTCTTTAAGTTCAGTATAACTTTTATTAGAAGTAGCAAGTTCAAAAATTGCCTTTCTAATATCTTTTTCTTTACCTTCTATATATACACCATTATTGGTTTTTCTAACTAGTGTTACTTTAAAGTTTTGCAAAAAAATTTGAATAACTACCAAGTCCTTATGCACAGTGGCTCTACTAACATGTAGTTCATTGCAAATATCACGAATCCTAAACTTCGAATTTTTAATAAACAATTTACTCAAAATATATCTTTTTCTATCTTCAGGAGAGTACGCATATATACAATTTGATTTATCGTTGATATCTCTAATAACTTTAAGTTTTATATCTTCATTACCTAGAATAATAACTCCTGAACCCGTCTTTTTATCTAAGGATAAGTCAAACTCTAAAAGCCATTCATCTAAAATAACAAGGTCATTACGAATAGTTTTATTACTAACATTTAATTCTTCAGCAATAGTATTTACAGTAATATAGTCTGAACTATTTAGCAATAATTCTGCAATATCTAATAATCTTTTGTTCAATGCAAACCCTCCTAAATCTTAATTGCTATTTATTAACTTGGGACCAATCTTTTTCAAAAGTATTGGTACCATCTACTGTAAGCTGGTTAAAAGAAGCTTTTTTAAATAAATCATATGTTACAGCTGCATAATCACATCCACAAAGAGATGCTTGAGTTAAGTGGAATACATTTTTAATAGAAGCTGCAACAACTTTAGTATTATATCCATTTATTGATATAAGGTTACATATTTCTGTAAGGTTTTTTATACCATCATATCCATTTTCATCATTTCTACCTATGAAAGGGAATAGGTAATCAGCACCTGCATTTATAGCTAATGACGCTTGATTTGTATTAAAAATTAAGGTGCATGCAGTTTTTACACCTTTACCATTCAATATGTTTATAAGTTCTAAGCCAACTTCAGAAAAATTTATTTTTATTATAGTGTTCTTGTTTATATTTGATATCTTATCACAAGACTCAAGTAATTCATATAAATCATTTCCTATAACTTCAGCAGTTAATATTTCTGGATTTAAATTAGTACATGCTTCAATGAATTCATAAAAGTTTACATTTTCTTTAAGATACATAGATGGATTAGCTGTTATTCCTTTAAATCCATACCTTAAACACTTTTGAATTTCATCAAGATTTGCACTATCTATTAAATATTTCATAATTTAATTCTCCTTTAATTTATTTATTACAATAAAAGTACTCTTTTATTAGCTATAGACGTCCTCTGAATACAATAATTTTTATTTATAAGATATTAAGTTAATTATACAATAAGATTGTTTATAAAATTATCACATGACTACTTAATAAAATTTACATAATGATATGGTAATAATAAAACATTGATTGTTTATTAATTGCCATAAGCTTTAGTAAATAAGAGTTAACAGTTAAAGTATTGCCTTAAAAATCCTGTGATAGGTATAATTTGAATATGAAGGCAATAATTTAAGGGAGGAAAAATATGATTAACTTTTATCAACCATCAAGAATCAATTTTGGACAAGGAACTTTAAGTGAGTTACCTAGAATAATAGGAAAATATGGAAAGAAATGTTTGTTAGTTACTACTCCAAATGTAGAGCCATTAGACAAGTTATATGAAAGAGTTAGATTAGATTTAACAGGAAAAGGTATAGAAGTTGTACACTTTGATAAGGTACAGCCAAATCCAACTGTAGAGCTAATAAATGAAGGCTTTGAGTTAGCTAAAAAAGAATCTGTAGATGTTGTTTTAGCTGTTGGTGGAGGTTCAAGTATAGATACTGCTAAAATATTAGCCTTAACTTTTGGACTAGAAAAAATAGATTGGGATTATATGTTTAATACATATACAAATGCATTTAAAATATATGATAAAGTAAGTGAAAAAGAATTACCATTAATAGCTGTATCAACTACTTCTGGAACAGGAAGCCAAGTTACACAAGCAGCAGTAATATCAAGAGGAAGCGAGAAAAATACAATATTCCATCAAAATTGTTTCTCAAGAGAATGTATAGTAGACCCAGAACTTATGCTGACTTTACCAGAGAGAATTACTGCATCAACAGCATTTGATGCCTTTACTCATGCATTTGAAAGTTACATAAACCCAAATGCTAATGATTTTACAGAGATAATGTCTGAAAAATCTATGGAATTAGTTGTTAACTATCTACCTAAGGTAATGGAAGAAAAAAACAATATAGAATATAGAACAAAACTAGCAGTAGCAGATACATTAGGTGGAAGCTCACTAGCAAATGCTGGAGCAGCAGCACCACATCCACTAAGTGAGATAATAGGAGGGGTTACACATATTCCTCATGGTGAAGCTTTAGCTATAGTATTCCCAGCATTTACAGAAAAGTTCTGTGACAATAATATAGCTAAATTTGCTAAAGTAGCTAGAATATTCAACAAAGAATTAGAAAATGTAGAAGATAATGAAGCAGCTAAAGCTTTAAAGAATGAAATAGAAAGTTTTTTAAAGAATGTAGGTCTTAAGACAAAAATGTCTGAGTTTAATGTTACAAGAGAGCAGTTAGAAGAAATAATAAGTTGTCCAGTTTTAGGATTTTTACCTTTTGGAAAGAAAGAAGACCTTGTTGAAATATTAGAAAAATCTTACTAGGATGTGATACAAATGAGCTATAAATTAATTTGCACTGATATGGACGGGACTTTAATGGGTAAAGGATTTGAAATATCAGAAGAAAATATTAAAGCATTAAAAGAAGCTATGGAAAAGGGAATTAAGGTAGCATTAGTTACAGGAAGACCTTATAATGTTATGAAATACTTTACAAGCATTTTAGGTGATGATATATATGTTATTTCAACTAATGGAACATATTTTAATTTACCAGGATATGAGTATAAAAAAGCTTTAAGTAAAGATGCACTAGAAAAGATATACACAATAGGTGAAAAATATAATTTAAATAGACATTTTAAGGGATGTAGAAGAATTATAGCTAACAATGAAATAGGAGAAGAACATCCATACAGATTAGTAAACAGCAAAAATGAAGAAGAAGACAGAATTGAAATAATAGAAAATGCAAGCTGTGAAATTTTACTAGAAAGAGCTGAAGATGAGATTCTAAAGTGTATACTCTTTTCAGAAGACTCAGAGTCTCTAAAAAAAGCAAAGAGTGAGCTTAAAAAACAAGGAGATTTAGAAGTAGTAAGTTCTGGAAAGATAAATTTTGAAGTTATGAGTAAAGGTACTTCAAAAGGTATTGCAGTTAAAAAGTTTTGTGAGATATTAGGTATAGATAGCAAAGAAGTTATTTGTATAGGTGATAATGAAAATGATATATCTATGATTGAATTTGCAGGTCTTGGTATTGCTATGGGAAATGCTATAGATGAAGTAAAGTCTAAGGCGGATTTTGTAACTGATACAAATGTAAATGATGGAGTAGCAAAGGCTTTAAGAAAAGTATTAGCATAAAATTTTATAGTATGGAGAGTGTGTTATGTTTAACATATTTAAGAAAAAAGAAAATAAGACTGAGAAGATATATAGTCCATTTAAGGGAAATTTAGTTAATTTAGAAGATGTCCCAGACTTAGCTTTTGCTCAAAAGATGATGGGAGATGGAGTAGCTATAATACCGAGCGAGGGGAAGTTATATTCTCCTGTTGATGGTGAAATAGTCAGCATATTTGATTCAAAGCATGCTGTAATGATTAAGAGTGCTGATGGAACAAACATGTTAATACATGTAGGATTAGAGACAGTATCACTAGAAGGAAAACCATTTGATGTTAAGGTAAAGGCAGGAGATAAGGTAAAAGCTAAAGATTTAATAATGGAAGTAGATTTGGATATTATAAAATCAAATGATTTACACGTAATAACTCCTGTAGTAATAATGGATGATGTGGATGCTGTTAAGAGAATAATAAAGTATAGGCTAGAACCTAGAAATGTAGATATCAATAGTGTGATAATGGAAATTGAATAGATATAAAGAGGCTATCTCAAAATAGAGATAAGCCTCTTTTTCATTGTTGAAATGGTGAAAATATATTTGATTTCACACAACAAAGAATGTCTCATGGACTAAAAAGTTCATTTTGAGAGACTCTCTTTTTTGAGATATTTTATTAGAAGTAAGTTACATTAAATTTAGAGATAACAGTTAATTAAAATGTTAATAAATGGTAGATTATGATTTTGTCACAATCTGTTGATTATTTACCGTATCATTATGGTAATTTAGAGAAGTATTTGAAATATTGAAAAAACAATATTCAAAATTTATAATGTAGATATGAACTTAAATGCTTTGTAAAACTAATATAAAGGGGTGATAAATAATTAAGATGATAGTAAATAAAGAGCTAATTATTGATTATTTAAAATCCAATCAAGAGAACATAGTAAAAGATATTGCGAGTCTAGTTGAGATACCTTCAGTTAGAGATGAAAGTACAGTAGATATAAATCAGCCATTTGGGGTAGAAATAAGAAATGCATTTGATAAGCTTATTCAAATAGCAAAAGACAAAGATTTTGTTGTAAAAGATTTTGATGGATATGCAATCCATATAGAATATGGAGAAGGCGAAGAAGTAGTTGGGGTACTTAATCATATAGATGTTGTACCAATATATACTAAAGAGCTGTGGAAGAGTGAACCTTTTAAAGTTTGTGAAAAAGATAATTATCTTTATGGTAGAGGTGTTAATGATAACAAAGGACCTTTGGTAGGAATTTTATATGCATTACTTTTCTTAAGGCAACTTAATGAAAAACCAAAGAGAAAGATTAGATTGATAGTAGGTGGAGCTGAAGAAACAACTTGGGAATGTATGGAGCATTACTTTAGCATCAATGAACAGCCAAAGTTTGCATTTTCTCCAGATGGAAACTTCCCAATAGTAAATGGAGAGAAGGGTATTTTGTACTTTAATCTAAAAAAGGAAATAAAAGAAGATAGACTTAGAAATCACAATTTAGTTGAGATAAAGTCAAATAAAGAAGATGGATTTGTATGTGATAAAATTGAAGCTATTTTTAAAACTAATGATAAGGAAGATTTAATAAAATTATTGGTTTATTATACAGAGATAGAAGAAATTGAAGAAGATAAAATATTAGTAAGGTATATAGGAAAAAGGGCTTTATCAAGGAACCCACACAGGTCGTATAACTGTGCATTCAATTTAGCAAAGGACTTAGATAAAATCAAAAAGCTAAATGATAAAGGAATCATAATAAAAGATATTTTAAATTCATACTTTACAGATGATAATCATGGAAAAAAATTAGGATTATATACAGAAGATGTAGATATGGGAATTTCTACACTATGTATAATGAGCCTTTTATTAGAAAAAAATGAGTTAAGTATGAAAATAGATTTTAGATATCCTAAGGGTATAAGTTGGGAATTTATAATTAATAAAATCAATGAAATTGGAAAAAAAGAAAATTTAATAGCTAATATATATAAGGATTTAAAACTATTGTATGTAGAACCAGATAGTGAGTTAATAAATAAGTTATCAATTGCATATAAACAAGTTTTTGGAAAAGAAGCAGAACTTTTTACAAAAGGAGCTGCATCTTATGCAAGGGTATTAGAAAATGGAGTTGCATTTGGTCCCACAATAGAGGGAGATATTCCAAATTCACACCAGGCAAATGAAAACATAAGTATGGACACACTATATAAAGCTATAGAAGTTTATATATATGCATTATATAGTTTAGCATTTCAATAAAAATGGAGGAAATAATACTATGAAGGATAAATTACAAGTACTTTCTGGAGCAATGATGATTCCTGTTATATTACTTGTTGTAGCAGGAGTATTTATAGGATTAGGGTCAGCTTTTGCAAATATGGAAAACGTTTCTGCTTTAGGGCTCAGCGGGTTAATACAGGAAGGTTCATTTATAAATGTATTCTTTAAAGTAATAAATGACCTAGGATTTATGGTAATGAGATATTTACCTATATTCTTTGTTACTGGTATAGCTTTTGGATTATCTAAAAAGGAAAAAGGGTGGGGTGCATTAGGAGGAATTGTTTTATTCATAGGAATGCACACAGTTATAAACACATTATTAGTAGCAAATGGTATAAATTCAGACACAGTTACAGCGGAAGCATTTATGGCATCTGGATTAGGTGAGGCAGAAGCATATAGTCGTAGCTCATTATATGGTTCTTTCTTAGGAATATTCTCATATGACTGTAGTATATTTGGAGCTATAATAGCAGGTTTTGTGGCTAGTGCAGTACATAACAAATTTGTTGACACAGAACTTCCTAGTGCATTATCTTTTTTCTCAGGAGCAAGGTCTTCAATGATTATGATGTTTATAGCAGCAATAGTATTAGGCACAGGAATGTACTTCATATGGCCACCAATAGGTTTAGCATTATCTAAGCTTGGTAATTGGTTAGGTTCAAGTGGATTATTAGGAACGTTTACTTTTGGAGCAATGGATAAAGCGTTATTACCATTTGGGATACACCACTTAATTGCATTTCCTATAGAATACACAAGAGTAGGTGGAACAATGGAAGTAGGTGGAGCAATTTACGAAGGTGTTAACAATATCAGATTGGCTCAAATGGGAGACCCAGATACACTATCTTATATTACTCGTAATTTTACAACAGGGCGATTACTAATACATTTTGCAATATTACCAGCAGCAGCTTTAGCTATGTACAAGTTATCCGATAATGTTAATAAGAAAAAAGCCCTAAGTATATTGATACCAGCAATAGTGACAGCTATGCTAGTAGGAGTAACAGAACCTATAGAATATACATTCCTGTTTGTTGCACCATTATTGTACTTTGTGGCATATGTTCCACTAGCAGGATTAACATATGTGTTTACAGAGATGCTTAATGTTTCTATAATGGGTGAATCATTTAGAAATATGTTCCCTAACTTATTACAACCTCAAAAGGTAGATGCATTACCTCTATTATTTTTAATACCAATATTCTTTATAGTTACTTATGTAATATTTACATGGGCAATTAAGAAGTTTGATATAAAAACACCAGGAAGAAGTTCAGAAGAAGTTAAGCTTTACAGTAAGAAAGAATATAGAGAAAAACAATCTGCAGGTGCTGTTAAATCTACAGACAATGGGACAGTAGAAGATAAGGATACAGAACTTGTATATTCTATAATAGAAGGTTTAGGAGGGAGTGACAATATAAAAAACATTACGAACTGCGCAACTAGACTTAGAGTAGAGTTAAATTCAATAGATGGATTTTATGAAGATTGTTTTTGGGTAAATGAGTTAGGAGCAAGCGGAGTTGTTAAAAAGAAAAACTCAGTTCAAGTTATATTTGGACCAAGGGTTATTACAATAGCATCTAAGGTTAAAGCTGTATTAGGTGTAGATTAATAGATGTAGAGCCATACAAATTAGATTATTTTGTATGGTTCTATTTTTTTATTTATTTAATAATAGGTAGAGTATGCTTAATAATTGGTAATAAAAACAGTAAAAATTTGAATGTATCAGATAAAAAAGAATTGTTACTATAAAAAATTAGATAAATAGCCATACAAGCTAAAATAAGGACGCTTCTCTATTTTTATGCTATAATTTAAACATATTTATAACAATTAAGGGGAAAACAATGCAGGAATCAAAACAACTAATTATAAATTCAAAATATAGTAATTTATTAAATGAACTAAAGAAAAGCTTAAAAGAATGTAAAGCATTTTATTTTAGTGTAGCATTTATAAATTATAGTGGAGTACAGTTGTTGCTAGATACATTTAAAGAATTAGAAGAAAAAAATGTAAAAGGCAAGATAATAACTACTACATATCTAAATTTTACAGAGCCAAAAGCATTAGAAAAAATAAAAGAATTTAATAATGTAGATATGAAAATATTCATAGCAGATAGAGAAAAAGGTTTTCATACAAAGGTATACATTTTTGAAAATGTAGACCATTATAAAATTATAATAGGTTCTTCAAACATTACTCAAAGTGCATTAAAAAGCAATATAGAATGGAATGTAAAGATAGTTTCAAAAGAAGAGGAGCCATTTATAAAGGATGTATTAAAGGAGTATGACAACCTTTGGAAGATGAGTTCAAATCTTAATGATGAAGTGTTACAAAGATATATGTTATTTCTAAATGAAATTAAGAGAACAGAATTAAAAAGAAAAATGGTGTTTGATAATTTTGTACCTATTAGACCTAATAAGATGCAGATAAAAGCTATGGAAAATCTAGAAAGGCTAAGGGTTCATGGAGAAAATAAAGCTTTAGTTATTGCAGCTACTGGCACAGGGAAAACATATATGTCCGCATTTGATGTAATGGAATTTAAACCGAAGAGATTATTATTCATAGTTCATAGGGAAGAAATTTTAAAGAAGTCAAAAGAAACATTTGATAGATTATTAAGAGAAAGAAATTTAAAAACAGGTTTATTTACTGGCAATAAAAAAAACTATGAGGCAAATTATCTATTTGCAACGATACAGACTATGAATAAGCATTATACTGAATTTGAAGAGGATTATTTCAATTATATTATAGTTGATGAAGCTCATCATAGTGCTAGTAAATCATATCTAAATGTTTTGAATTACTTTAAACCTCAGTTTACATTAGGTATGACTGCTACTCCAGAGAGATGTGATAGTTTAAGTGTATTTGAGCTTTTTGATAATAATGTTGCCTTAGAAGTTAGATTGCATGAAGCACTTGAAGAAGATTTAGTAATACCATTTCATTACTTTGGTATAACAGATGTTGAGGGTGTAGATTTAGAGGATATTAATTTAGATGATACATCAGAATTGGCTAAACGTTTAATGATACATAAAAGAGTAGATTTTATTATTGAAAAAATGAAATTTTATGGACATGATGGACAGTTTAGAAAATTATTAGGATTTTGTGTAAATATAGAACATGCAAGATATATGGCTGAAGAGTTTAAAAAAAGAGGTATAAATAGTGTTGCACTTTGTGGCGAGGATTCTATTGATAAAAGACAAGAATACATTAAACTACTAGAAAGTAATAAGGATAGCCTACAGGCTATATTTACTGTTGATATTTTTAATGAAGGTGTTGATATACCTTCTATAAATACAGTTTTAATGTTACGACCTACTGCATCTCCTATAATATTTATTCAACAATTAGGGAGAGGACTTAGAAAAAGTGGAGATAAAGAATTTTTAACAGTACTTGATTTTATAGGAAATCATAATAAGACATTTTTAATAGCTATAGCTTTAAATGGTGCAAGATATTATGATAAGGATAGTATAAAAGTAGCTGTAAGTACTGATTTTGCTAATATACCAGGATGTACTCATATTCAAATTGATGAGATTTCCAAGGAAAGGATTCTAACACAAATTGATGGAGAAAATTTCAGGTCAGCACAATATTTGAGAGAAGAGTATAATCAGTTCAAAATATTATGTGGAGGAAAAGTACCATATTTGTTATTAGATTATATAAAATTTGATGGCTCACCAGACCCAGTTAAGTTTATAGATAAAGATGGGACCTATTTAAGTTTTGTAGGTAAAACAGAAAAGGATGATAGTATTAAAACTTTATTAATGGATGAAGATTTTGAAAAAATATTAAGAGAATTAAATACTAGTCTACCTCTAAAAAGAATAAATGAATTTATTATACTTAAATATTTATTAAATCATGATAGTATTAGCATAGAAATAGCAAGTAATGAAATATTGAAGTATATTAATAAAGTAGACCATGATAGTATAATTCATGCTTTTGAATGTTTAAATCATCAATATTGTGATTCATCAATAATAAAAAATAAGGTTAAACTAATAGAGTATGAAAGGAATACTTTATATAGAAGTAGTATATTTAATCAAATAATTAATGATAAAAAATATAGAAAATATATAGAGGATGCTATTAATTATGGTATTATTAGATATGAAAAAGAGTTCAAAGAAGATTATTATGGAGTACCATTCTTAAAGTTATATGAACAGTACAAAATGATTGATATAGCATTACTTTCTAATTATAGAAAGATTCATTCTTCATTTAGGGGTAGTGGACTTTTAGCTAATGGGAATGAATATTTCCTGTTTATCGATTTGCATAAGGAAGAAGGAATAGACGAAAGAATAAACTATAAGGATAAATTTTTAAATCAAAATTATTTTCAGTGGCAATCTCCAAATTCTACACGACAGTTGACTGATAGAGGTAAGAATTTAATTCATAATAAAGATAGAAAAATTAACTTACATTTATTTGTGAGAAAATATAAAGAAATAGATAAGAAGGCACAGCCATATATTTATATAGGTAAAGGTGACACTGTAGAATACAGTGGGGAGAAACCTATAACAATGAAAATAAAACTTCATCAAGAAGTTCCTGTTAAAATATATAGAGAATTTATAAAAAAAGTAGAGATAATGAAATAGGGATATATCAATATATCCCTATTTCATTATCTCTTTTACAATAGGGATATCTGCAGGAGCCCATACTAAAGAGCTTAAATTTTCCTTTGCAAGGAAAACTAACTTAGAATGTTCATTAGGAGTAGGAAACCTTTCTATTAATGAACATTTTATACCAATTAAGTTTACTATAATTTTTTCATATTCATGAGTGTTTTCAGCAAATATAATATCTGCTTTTACTTTACAACTTAATTCTTCTTGTATTTCTCTTTCTATTGCATCAAATAAAGATTCCCCTTCTTTAACCTTTCCACCTGGAAATTCCCAGTGATTTGGTAGAGACATATTTGGGGCTCTAAGAGCGCATAGAATTTCATTATCCTTATTTTCTATAATTGCAGCAACAACTTTTATTGTTTTTTTCAACTAAATCACCTCATAAAATAAAATACCATAATTAACAAATTTAAACAAATTTAAAATTATAGAGTTAATTGTAAGTACAATAGTGTATATCGTTTTTTGGAGGGGATTTACTTTACAAATAGTGATATATTTTGATTTAAGTTGACAATCCATATAAGATTGCATACAATTAAGTTAATAACTGAATAAACATATTTAAAGAGTAGGGAAGTTGGTGAAAGTCCAACACGAACCCATCACTGTAAGCATGAATAAATTCCACATATCTACCATAGGTTACTTGGTAAGGTTGAGGTATAAAATGTAAGTCAGATACCTACATTAAATATTATTAAATAAATTTAGAGGGGAGCAACTAAATTTATTATTTTGTATATTGAATTTGGAAACTAAAGTATACATATTAAAATGGGATGTTATAGCATTATTTGCTATAACTTTTTTAATGTTCATATTTATAAATAAGGGGGAAGTATATCATGAGGAAGAATTTAAATGGGAAGCTGATTAGTATAGTTTTAACAGTTGTGTTAATGTTGTCCTTATTAGTTGGATGTGGCAAACCAAAAGAAAATAATGATGTTAGCAAGATGAATAATGAAAAGGAAGTAGTTTTAGCAGCAGCTAGGGATTTGGCTCCAGGAGAGCAAGATGCGTATTACACAAGTTCAATACTTTATGTATGGGAGCCATTGATAGGGTTAGGCAATGATGGAAAACCAAAAGCTGAGCTTGCAGAGAAGTGGTCAAATTCAGATGATTATAAAGAATGGACATTTACAATAAAGAAAGGTGTAAAATTCCATGATGGAGTAGAATTAAATGCAGATTCAGTAGTAAAAAACTTTGAGCGTTATATGAGTATGAAAACTAAATCTTCGCCTTTTTATTCATTTGATATAGAAAAAACATATCCTAATTTACAAGATGTGAGTAAAGTTTCAGACTATGAAGTTAAACTTACTTTTAGTAAACCGATATCAACTTTAATATATAATATGGCTAGGTTTGGAAGTGCTATGTATAGCCCAGAATGTTTTGATGTACAAACTGGAGATTTTACTAAATATGCACAAGGAACTGGGCCATTTAAAATAAAAGAAAGAGAAAAAGAACAATATGTTTTGTTAGAGAGAAATCAAGATTATTATGGAGAAAAAAGTAAAATTAAAAATGTAAGAGTAAACGTAATTAAAGATGCTCAAACTCGTTACACAGCACTTAAATCAGAAGAAATTATGGGTGTTATGGATTTAGGGGCAATTACTCCAGAGTTAGCTAGTGAATTAGTAAAGGATGAAAACTTTGAGATTAAATCGTCTCCATCAACAATAACTCAATTTATATCAACAAATGGTACTAGAGCACCGTTTAATAATGTGAAAATAAAAGAAGCTTTAAGTTTGCTGGTAGATAGAGAAACCATAGTAGATAAATTTTATGGAGGATACGGAACTCCAACTATGAATATATTGAATCAAGGTTCTCCTTTTGGTAAGGAAATTAAACCTGTTTATGATGCAGAAAAAGCAAAGAAAATAATAAAGGACGAACTAAAAGGGGAAATAAAGGAGCTAGAGTTTATAATTCCATCTTATGGTGTAGACCGTTACCCATATAAAACTGTTGCTGAGTATATACAATCTGTATTAAGTGAAGTTGGATTAAATTCTAAAATAACTATACTTGATGGAGCTGCTTTTAAGGAAGCACAAAAAACAGGAAATTATGATATAGCACTTCACACACAAGGGCTTCCAAATGCAGAACCATTTTCTATATTTGATAGTTATATGAGAAGTACAGGGTCAAGTAATATAGCTTATTCGTTAGGTTATAAGAACGAAAGAGCAGATGAGTTAATAGCTAAATTAGAAAAAACAATGAATTTAGATGAAAGAAGTAAAATATATGATGAACTTCAAGATATATCAGCAGAACATCCATCAGCTATACCATTATTTGAAGATGTTAACTTAATTGCCTATAATAAAAAAATAGCTGGGTACAAGCCGACATTATATGGAACTACATTAGTAAATATGGAGTGGAGTGAGTAGTGAAAAATTCATTTAAATATTTAATTAAAAGAATATTGATGACTATTCCTATTTTGGTAGGAATAACATTTCTAGCATTTATATTGGGTATTATAGCTCCTGGTGACCCAGCAGTTGAATATTTAAGCATGGATGGTGTTTCTGCTCCTACAGAAGAAGAAATAGAAATAGTTAGAGAAGAGTTAGGATTAAATGATAGTATTGTAGTTCAATATATTAATTGGACTAAAAAAGCTATAACTGGAGATTTAGGACTTTCCTATATCAAAAAGACATCTATCACAGAAGATATATTGAGAAGGTTGCCAATAACCTTCTCTTTATCTTTAATGGCTATGTTTTTTGTTATAGTATTATCTATACCATTAGCTATAATCATGGCTCTTAAAAAGGATTCAGCTATAGATAAGATTGGTACTTTTGTATCATTATTTCTGACTTCTATCCCAGGATTTTGGTTAGCAATTATCATGCTAGGTATATTTTGTGAAACTCTTAGGTGGCTACCTACGAGTGGGTATGGAACAATTAAACACTTAATAATGCCTGGATTTGTTTTAGCAGCTGGTACAATAGGAACTGTAGCTAGGTTAAATAGAGCAACTTTAATAGAAAGTATGGGACAAAACTATATAACAGTAGCAAAATCTAAAGGATTGCCAAATAGGATAATTACTTTTAAATATGCTTTTTTAAATTCTTTAATGCCTATTGTAACCGTTTTAGGAAACTATTTTGGTGCAATTTTAGGAGGTTCTACAGTAGTTGAGGTTATTTTTAGTATTCCAGGTATGGGAAGCTATGTAATACAAGGAATAATGAGTAGAGACTATCCAGTTGTACAGGGATACGTACTATTTACAGGAATTATATTTGTATTATTTAGTTTAGTTGTGGATATATGTTATCTATTTCTTAATCCTAAAATAAGGATAGGAGGTAAATGATATGGAGAAATTTAAAGGAATGTTATTTATACATAAAGTAGCTTTTTTAGTGTTAATAATTATGATACTTGTTGCTTTTTTTGCACCTAAATTAGCTCCATATGACCCTAATAAGGTGCAAATGGCTGATAGGTTAATGGGAATATCTAGAGAGCATATACTTGGGACTGATACTCTAGGAAGGGATATTTTAAGTAGGATATTGTATGGAGCTAGAGTGTCTATATCTTTAGCATTTGTAGCAACCTTATTAACAATGATATTTGGAAGTTTTGTAGGTATAGTAGCAGGGTATTGTGGTGGTATAGTAGATATGATAATTCAGTCGATTGTAAATATATTTCAAGGTCTTCCAAGTCTTAGCTTTATGATTGCTCTTGCTGGAGTTCTTGGTCCAGGAATAAAAAGTTTATTAATAGCAATAGTATTTACTTCTTGGGCTGGGTTTTCAAGAGTAGTTAGAGGAGAGGTACTAAAGGTAAAAGAGGAAAAATATGTTGAAGGTGCAAGAGCATTAGGTGCCAGCCATCTTCATATAATTTTTCATTATATAATTCCAAACATATTTGCTCCATTTATAGTACTATTTACAATAAGAATAGGGAAGAGTGTACTTTCTATGGCATCGCTAAGTTTTTTAGGATTAGGGATACAACCTCCACAGGCAGATTGGGGAGTTATGATAAATGATGCTAAAACACATTTTAGAAGTTATCCTAATTTGTTGCTGGCACCAGGCTTTAGCATATTATTATTGTGTTGTAGTATAAATTTAGTTGGTGATGCGCTAAGGGATATGTTTGATGAAAAAATCAACTCTTTAAGTCAATATCTTTAGAAGGAATCAAAAATATGAGCAGAGATATAAATATAAAAGATTTAAAAATTTATTTTAATACTAAAGAAGGAAAAGTGAGAGCTGTAGACGAAGTATCTGTAACTTTTCAAAGTGGTAAAATTACAGGAATTATTGGAGAAACTGGTAGTGGAAAATCAGTACTAGGATTGGGAATTTTAAACCTTGTATCCAATAATTCAATTGTCTCAGGCAGCATTTTATATGAAGACAAAGATTTATTAAAACTTAAGGAAAAAGAACTCAGAGAAATTAGAGGAAAAAAGATAGCATTAATACCACAAAATCCGTCGAGTTCTTTCAATCCTATATTAAAGATAGGAAGTCATATTAATGAACTTTTCTATTATCATGCAAAAGAAAAAAAGAGCTCATGTAAGAGTAAGATCTTAGATATATTAAGAAAATTTTCATTTTCAAATACTGATTTAATTTACAATTCTTATGGTTTCCAACTAAGTGGAGGAATGAGCCAAAGAGTATTGGCAGCTATAGGGACAGCACTAAACCCAAACTGGATAATTGCAGATGAACCAACTAAAGGGCTAGATGCAATAATAAGAAAACAAGTATACGAGGTATTTTGTGATTTAAGAAGTAATATGGGTGTTAGCATGATACTTATAACTCATGATTTAATGTTAGCCAAAAAACTTTGTGATGAAGTTATGGTTATGTATGCAGGGAAAATCATAGAAAGGGGTTCTAAAGATAGTGTATTTAATAACCCTTTACATCCTTATACAAAAGGTCTAATTGATTCACAGCCAAATAAAAAATTAATGCCTATTGATGGGATAGCACCAAGTCTAACAAACTTACCAAAAGGATGTAGATTTTTTCCAAGATGTAAAGTTGCAAAAAAATCATGTTCTGATTATGAGCCAGTGCTATTTGATGTAAATGGCTCAAAGGTGAGGTGTTTTATTTATGATAAAAGTTTGTAATCTTTATAAGGAGTTTAGGAGCGGAATAATTAATAAGAAAATAGTTAAGGCAGTAGATGATGTATCATTTGAAATAGAAGAAGGAAAAACCTTGGGTCTTGTAGGAGAAAGCGGATGTGGAAAATCAACTTTATCAAGGCTTATTTTAAGACTTGTTAAATCTGATGGAGGTAAAATTTATTTTAATGGTAGAAATATAAGTAATTATAATTTTTCTCAGATGAGGAATTTAAGAAAAGAGATGCAAGTAATATTTCAACATCCAGATTCAGCTCTAAGCCCTAAGAAAACTATATATGATAGCCTTGTAGAACCATTAAAGATTCATAAAATCTATGAGAAGAATAAATCAACAGAATATATAAAGGAATATTTAAGTTTTGTTGGAATCAGCGAGGAAATCTTAACTAGATACCCATATCAAGTCAGTGGAGGACAAATACAAAGAGTTGCTTTAGCCAGAGTCCTTTTATTAAAGCCTAAATTTATAATATTGGATGAGCCTACATCAATGTTAGATGTATCTGTACAAGCTCAAGTTGTACAAGTTCTGAAAAAAGCTCAAAAACAATTTAATATAACCTATTTATTTATATCTCATGATATAGACTTAGTAAAGGAATTTAGTGATGAAATTGCAGTTATGTTAAATGGTAAGATAGTTGAAATTATAGGTTCCAAAGAATTATATAAAAGTGCAAAGCATACTTACACTAAAGAGCTTATTGAGAATTTTATTAATTTTTAGAGCAGAGTAATCAATTATTTAGTTAAGCACTTAATTAATATAGCATTAATTTAGTAAAAGTGGTTTACTTTGATTATGGAAAATGATAAGTCTCAACCTTAACATTTTTAGAAAGGAAGATTAATCATGTATTATAAAGATATAGATTTCGAAAAAAAATGGCATGAGTATATTGAAAATAAAGAAGGATATGCAAAGGAAAGAGCATTTGATGATGAGGTGGAAAGACTATTTTTTAAAAAATTATCTCATAAGTATGATGATAATCCAACACTCTATGATTATTCAAAAGAAGTATTTGATTTTATTGATAAATTAATAGATGAAGGAAAAAATCTTATAGAAATTGGTGCAGGTACAGGTAAATTTACTATACCACTTTCTAAAAAATGCAAGGTCGTAACTGCTAATGATTTTTCAAGGGATATGCTTGATGTACTTGGACAAAAGATTAGGGAACATAATATAACTAATATAAACACAGTACAAGGTAAGTGGGAAGATGTCAATATTGAGTGCAGTGACTACATTTTATCTGTGAATTCACTTTATAGAATTTGGAATATTAAAGATGCCTTGAATAAAATGAATAAGTTGGCTAAAGAAAAAGTAATTATAGTAAGGACTATTCAAAAGCCATTATTCAATGACTTGTATATTGATTTAGGGGAGAAAGATAGAACCTGCCCAGATTATATATATATTCCAAATATACTACATTCTTTGAATATATGTGCAGACACAAAGTTTATTGATGTAGAAAATGAAATTGAATTTGATAGCATAGAAGATATACATCTTAAAATGGAAACTGAATTAAATAAAAAGATTAATTTTGGTGAAGTGGTAGATAAATATATAGATAATATAGAAAAAAGAGAAGATAAATATATTTTTAAACATAAAACTAAAGTTATAATTATATACTGGAATAGTATAAATTAAACTTGTCAATGTCATTAAATGTAAGTATTATTATATTGAAAATATTTACAATCTCGACATATTATGCTACAATTATTTACAATAAATAAAATTTAATAAGCATTACCTCATCTAATAAAAAGATTGAGGTAGAGGTTGCATTTACTAAGATTAATATTGAAGAGGTCGGAAACCAATGAAGCAATATAAAAGGAGTAAGTGCCGAAGTGCTAGTGTCCAAAGCTAGTGCTGGGACTGTATTTAATAAGTACAGTACTGTCATCAAAATCAGCCCGAATTTTGATGGAGAGCTATCTTAGATAAGATAAAGGGAAGATGTAGGTATGTTGTATTTAGCACATTTAGCTCAACATGTATCCATGTTGAGCTTTTTTACATCTATGCAAAATAGGATAGAAAAGGGATGCAATAATAAAATATTTTAATTTAAAAAGTGGGGAGATTACAAATGAGCAGTTTAAAAAAGAAGAGGTTTAGTATGCCACAGACACTTACTATAATATTCTTATTAATAGTGGTAATGGCAGTTCTTACTTGGATAGTACCAAGTGGAAATTTTGAAAGGGTAGATATAGATGGAAGGTCAGTTGTTGTAGCTGGAACTTATGAAAAAGCACCATCAAATCCACAAGGTGTTACTGATGTATTTTCAGCTCCTATAAAGGGATTTATAGATGCAGCTGAAGTAGTTGGATTTGTTTTGATAGTTGGAGGAGCTTTTGGAATAGTTAACAAAACAGGTGCAATAGAAGCCATTATAGCACACACTGTAAATAAAATGAAGAAGTTTCAATTTTTAATAATACCTATATCAATGATTTTGTTTGGTCTTGGTGGTACAACTTTTGGAATGAGTGAAGAAACATTACCTTTTTATATGATATTTATTCCACTTATGACCAGCATGGGATATGATTCATTAACTGCGGTGGCAACAGTGTTTATAGGAGCAACAGCTGGATTTGGAGCGGCAACTACTAATCCTTTCTCTGTAGGAATAGCACAGGCATTGTCACAAATAACACCAGGTTCTGGAATAGAGTTTAGAGTTGTTATGTTTATAATATATATGGCTATATCTATAGGATTTGTTATGATGTATGCCAATAGAGTTAAAAAAGACCCTAAAAAGTCTTTAGTACACGATATATCACTAAATCAAGAATCAATGACTAATACTGATACAAACATAAAAGAATTTACAAAAAGAGAAGCCATGGTAATAGCAATTTTCGTAATAGGTATGGCAATTATGATATTTGGAGTTTTAAGGTTAGGATGGTATATAACTGAGATTGCAATGATATTTACAGCAATAGGTATAATATCAGGAATAGCGTCAGGGCTTAAACAAGATGAAATAGTTAATTCATTTATAAGTGGAGCAGGAGATTTAATGACAGCTGGGTTATGTATAGCATTTGCACGTGGAATCGTAATAATAGCAGAAAATGGATTTATAATAGATACAATTTTAAATTCTGCAGCAAATTTATTAAATGGACTACCAAAAACTATATTTATAAATTTAACTTTCTTGATAGAAGGTTTAATAGCATTTTTAATACCATCAGCATCAGGACTTGCATCACTTACAATACCTGTACTTGCACCACTTGGAGACTTAGTTGATGTATCTAGACAAATGATAGTTACAGCTTATCAATTTGGTATAGGTGTAACTAACCTAATAACACCTACATCAGGTGTTTTAATGGGAGCACTAGCAGTAGCTAATATTCCTTGGTCAAAGTGGGTTAGATTCGTAGTTCCTCTAATGGTAGTATTAACAATTCTTGTAATGGTATTCTTGACAATAGGATTATATCTAGGATTCTAATAGGAGGTAAGTTATGATAGAGAGTGTAAAGAAAAGAGCCTATGAGATAGAGAATGAACTTGGAAAAGAAATTGAAGAAGTATGTGATTTTATATTCAATAACCCAGAACTAGGCGAAGAAGAATATATATCATCAAAGTACTTAGTAGAGAAAATGAAGGAATATGGATTTGATACAACTTATCCGTACTGCAATATGGATACTGCTTTTAGAGCAGAATTAGGAGATAGTGATGGTCCTACTATAGCATTTTTAGCTGAGTATGATGCACTTCCTGGATATGGAGAAGATAAAGAGCCAGGTCATGCTTGTGGACACAACTGGATTGCGGCATCTACACTAGGAGCCTGTATAGTATTAAGTAAGTTAAAAGAACATTTTAAAGGAAAAATTGTATTAATAGGGACACCAGCTGAAGAAACAACAGGAGGAAAATGTGACTTAGTTAAAGCAGGAGCTTTTGACGATGTTGATGTAAGCTATCAGATGCATATAGAAGCGTTCAATAATATAAACTGCAAGGCTTTGGCAATAGATTCATTAGAGTTTAGTTTTGAAGGGGTATCAGCACATGCAGCTAGTCATCCTCATATGGGAGTTAATGCATTGGATGCAGTGCAACTTACTTTTGCTGGAATAAACGCTTTAAGACAACATGTAAAATCAGATGTTAGAATACATGGTATAGTTTCAAATGGAGGAGAAGCCCCAAATATAGTTCCAGAAAAAGCAGCTTGTAAGTTTTTTGTAAGAGCTGCTGAAAGAAGTTATTTAGATGAAGTAACTAAAAAGGTTATAAACTGTGCAAAAGGAGCAGAGTTAATGACAGGAGCTAAACTTTCTTATAGATATTTTGAAAATTCTTTTGACAATATAATAAACAATAAAGTACTTCAAAGGATAACAAAAAACAATTTAATTGAAGCAGGTATAACAGATATACTAGAAGGGAAAGATGGGCCAGTAGGTTCTACAGATATAGGTAATGTAAGTCAAGTTTGTCCTACTATGTATACAGAAATAGCTTTAGATATAAATCCAATGGTATATGTTCATGAAAAAGAGTTTCTAAATTATGCAAATTCTGAGGAAGCTTATGATAAACTTCATAAATCAGTAAAAGCAATGGTGGGATGTGCATTGGAGATTTATTTAGAAGATGGACTACTTGATGAGATTAAGAAAAATCACTTAAATTAATTTAAATTGAAAATAAGATAAAGAGGTATTACCGAAAAAACGGTAATACTTTTTTTATATGATGGAAGTGAAGGCTTGCTATAACCAATTTGGGTGTATAAAGAGAAACATGTATGATAATAATTACGTAAATAGTTCTACAAACGAAAATCTATTTAATATATATTTGTATTTTTACAAAATAAAAATAAGATAAATAGTATATGTTATATACAAAGAAAGATGTAGGGTATAAAATAAAAATGAAATTATTCTTATAATAAAATAAGGAGTAGATAAATATGAAAATATTAATCTCTATAGATTCCTTGAAAGGAAGCTTATCTTCAATAGAGGCAGCGAATGCAATAAAAAAAGGAATATTAAAAGTTAAAAAAGATGCAGAAGTAAAGATATTACCACTTGCAGATGGTGGAGAAGGAACAGTAGATGCTTTAGTTCAAGGAATGAATGGTGAAAAAGAAATCATAGAAGTTACTGGTCCAATAGTTAAAAAAGTAAATGCAACATATGGATTATTAAAAGAGACAAATACAGCAATAATAGAAATAGCTCAAGCATCAGGACTGACATTGGTTCCAATTGAACTTAGAAATCCTTTATACACTACAACTTATGGTGTTGGAGAAATAATAAAGGAAGCAATAAATAAGGGATGTAGAAACTTTATAGTAGGTTTAGGAGGAAGTGCCACCAATGATGCTGGAGTAGGTATGCTTCAAGCCTTAGGATTTGAGTTTTATGATGAAAATAACAAACTAGTAGGATTAGGTGGAAAAGTTTTAAATGAAATAAGACATATAAAAATAGATAATAGATTAAAAGTACTAGATGAATGTAATTTTAAAATAGCTTGTGATGTAAACAATCCACTGTTTGGGAAAAATGGAGCTGTACATATATATGGCTCTCAAAAAGGTGCAACAGCAGAAATAATTGAAGAGTTAGATAATGGGCTTAGAAACTTTGCTAATGTAGTCAAAAATGACTTAGACAAAGATATAGCAAATGTGGAAGGGGTAGGAGCAGCAGGAGGGCTGGGTTTTGCGTTTTTAGCATTTTTAAATTCAAAGTTAGAATCTGGAATAAAAATAATATTAGAAGAGATTAAATTAGAGGAAGAATTAAAAGGTGTAGATTTTGTTATAACGGGAGAAGGTAGATTGGATAATCAAACTGCTATGGGAAAGGCACCAATAGGAGTTGCAAAATTAGCTAAAAAATATGGTGCAAAAGTAATAGGTTTAGCTGGAGCGACAACAGAAGATGCAGTTAAGTGTAATGAAGAGGGGATAGATGCTTATTTTTCTATAGTAAATAGGGCTATGACAATAGAAGAAGCAATGGATAAAGAAACTGCCATTGATAATATGACTGCCACAACAATACAAATATTTAATCTTATAACTAGTGTACAATAACTATGAAATAAGTAATAAAAATAAGATATATTAATTAAAGAAGAAAGCTATTATGAAAAAAAAGCTATCACGTAGAAATTTAGACTTTTAGTGTAATAGCTTTTTTATTTTGTATTAATAGTTTTAACAATATATATTGTAAATACATGTATTTAGATATTCTGAATAAGATAAGCTATTCTATTCATAAAACTACTATAGCTATCTGCTTTAGTAAGTTCTTTAACATTATTCCACTCAGACAGTATTTCAATAAAGCTTTCGAATATGTAATTGAATTTTTCTTTTTCATTTTCATTTATGGGTATCATGGCTATAATTTGTACTTTTTCCTCACCCCATTTAACTGGTTTATCATTGACAATTAAACAGACACCAGTTTTTAAAGCATCCATTTTCATGCTATGAGGAATTGCTACATTGTTATTAAAAGCAGTTGAAGACATGTTTTCTCTTATAAGAACATCATCTACATAAGTAGTTTTAACATATTTATTTTTGTGCAGAATATTTCCCATAAATTTTATATAATCTTTAGCACTATCTAAATATATATTTTTCATAAATAAAGACTCACTGAAGTACATTTCTAAATGATTTTGTACAGTAAGTATGTTTTTTCTATATTTGATTTGAATAAATTTACTTTGGATATTATCATAATCTTTTCTATTTGGGTAAGGATTTATATATACAAAAGGTATGGGGCATCTATTATTAATTGGTAAGGTAGTGATGACCATGTCTACTTTGCTATCAAAGTCTAGATTATGAATATCTGAAAAAATTTGAATAACTTCTATAGATTCATTAAATCTTTTTTCAAGGTCTCTTACTATTCTTAGTTGTAAATCATAGTAATTTGGAGTAATTAATGCACAAAGAACTTTATCTTCTAGTAGTTTTTGTCTATCAAAAAATGAGCCTACATGTAGAGATATATAAGATATTTCATCTTCATCTATTTCTATGTTTTCTAAAATTTGAATCTGATTACAAATATAAACAGATATATCATATATCAGAGGATAGGAATCTTTTAACTTCTGAGGTATTTGATTTCTCAAAATTTGATTATTCTTAGCCCTACTGATTAAATTTTTTACATGAAGAGTAAATTTAACAACAAATTCATCATCAGATAAATCTATAAAGTATAAATCATACACATTTTTAATTATTTTTTTAGTTAGATTAACAAAATGTTCATTTATATAATTTGATAAAGATTTAGTATCCATTTTATGATAGTTTAAAACTGTGGTTTTGTTTGTTAACTGAAATACTAAATAGTATAACTCTGTACTAGTTAAAGTTATGTTGTATTCTGATTCTAAAAAATTTGATATATCTTTTGCAATATTTACATCTATATTATTGTCTATATAGTTTACTACTTCAACAGACTCTATGTAGTTATTCTTTTTTATTCTATCTATAGTTATCATTAGATGAAGAAGTATATTATTTATAGAGTACTCATTTATAAATAAATTGTATTTTTTTAATATATATATTATGTTTTCTTTTAATTTAGTTAGATTATATTCTTGATATATTTTTTGTACATCAAATAAACTTAAAAAATCACTTCCTGTTTCTTTAAATATTATGGAACTCATTAATTTACGTTTTTCAGATTCATTTCCAATCAGTTTCAATAAAAATCTTGATTGTTTTATCTTTAAATTATAACTTCCTATAAATTTATTAGCTTTAACTATGTCACTTTCAATGGTAGCTGAACTAACGAATAATTCTTCACTTAAATCAAATATATTAATTCCACTACTATTAACTATAAGTTCTTTTAAAATTAAATTTAACCTATTATCAGGTGATGTATTTTCTGAACTATCAATTTTAGTTTGACAATTATTATTAAGATTTACTTTGTATCCTTTTTTAGAGGACAGTATAAATTCACCAGTGGAGTTAATTTCATTTACATATTTTCTAATCGAACGTGTTGATACATTAAGGTAATTAGCTAATGTGGATGAATCTATCCAATCGTGTTGCGTTTTTATATAATTTAAAAATAGCTCTTTTTTAGATGTTTTCATTAGTATTCCCTCGCATAGTTTTAAAATAAAATCTGCATGATATGATATATTATATAATTGAATGTGCGTATTATAAAGTACATTATACTATATATTAATAGGCTTAGTTAAGAGTAAATGATTTCCTATTATTAGGAAATATATTTATGTGAAATGAACTTATTTAGGAAGTACAATATAATCATAATCAAATAAAAAATTCATTAAGAAATAAACTAATGGATAAAAATACTGGAGGTATTAATATGAAAAATATAAGAGTATTATTGGCATGTGGTTCAGGAGCCAGTACAGGTTTTATGGCAACTAGTATGAGAAAGAGTGCAAAGAAAAAGGGCATAGAAGCAGATATAAAAGCGAGAAGTGAGTCAGAAATAGATAAGTATTTATCGGAAATAGATTGTTTATTATTAGGGCCACACTTAGATTATATGAAGGAAGAAATTCAACAAAAAGCTAATGAATATAATGTGCCAGTAGCATGTATATCTAAAACTGCATATGGAAGATTAGATGGTGCTAAGGCTTTAGAAGAAGCATTAGAGTTAATATCAAACAAATAAAATACTTATGGGGAGATTATTTATGAATAGATTTATAGATTTGTTAAGTGAAAAGTTTACTCCTGTTGTAAATAAAATAACTAAGAATATATGGGTACAATCAGTTCAATCAACTATAATGAAAGTTTTACCTATGGTATTTGTAGGTTCTTTAGTAACTATCGTTTCTGTCTTGAAAAATTACATAAGTTTTTTACCTGATTTAAGCCCAATAAATCAATATACATTTGGGCTTTTAGGATTGTTTATAGCATTTTTATTACCTATGGAAATAATGAAGAATAAGAAATTTGAAAATATGAGTATAGTTGCAGGCCTTGCAGGAGCTGGATTGATGCTGATGATGATTCGTCCAGAGATTACAGAACAAGGTGCTTTATTTAACTTCAATAGATTTGGAGGAGAGGGGATGCTTGTGGCACTAGTTGCAGGATTGTTCTCTGGATTAATAATGTCCTTATTTGGCTCTTTTTCATTTTTCGGTGAAGATTCAGCACTTCCTGATTTCGTAAGTAAATGGTTTGACAGTATGTTACCTATAGCAGTGATAATGTTTATAGGTTGGGGATTAATTTATGGACTTAATTTTGATATGTTTGAGATAATAGTTAGAATATTTAAACCAGTATCAGACATAGCACAGACATTGCCTGGATTTGTGCTGTTAAATTTCTTAGTAGTATTTTTATACTCTTTAGGTATAAGTGGCTGGGTACTATCCCCAATAACCTATGCAATTCAGCTTAGTGCAATTGCCGCCAATGCAGCAGCTGTAGCATCAGGTGGCATGGCAACTAATATATATACTTATGAAGTTATTCAAACAGGATGGATAACTTTAGGTGGATGGGGAGCGACATTGCCACTAGTATTAATGATGTGTATATCCAAAGCTGGTAGAATAAAAGCAATAGGAAGAGCATGTGTTGTTCCTTCAATAATGAACATAAATGAACCAGTAATGTTTGGAGCTCCAGTAGCATGGAACCCTTTTTTAATGTTACCTATGTGGATAGGAACAGTGTTAATATCAATAACTACTTACTTATCAATGAGTATGGGATTCGTTGCAATTCCAAGTAAGGTGTTTAATTTATGGTATCTTCCTTTTGGTATATCTACTTTTATGATAAATCAAGATGTTAAGGGACTCATTGTTTTAGCAATAAATATAGTATTATTATTTATGATATGGTATCCATTTTTTAAAGCTTATGAAAAAGAAGAACTAAAATTAGAGAGTCAAGAAGCTTAAATTTAGATGTTGAAAGGAAATTATAACTATGACAATTGAAGAACATATAATAGATGAAGAGTTAGTAGAAGTAGCAATGCAAATAATACTTAGTGCAGGAGAGGCTAGAACTGAAATTAAACAAGCTCTTAGTGATTTGGAAAAGTTTGATTATAAAAATGCTGATTTGAAACTAGCTAAAGCAAAAGAGTTTATGACAGAAGCACATAGAGCTCAAACTAAAATTATACAAGGAGAAGCTAGTGGAGAGAAAAGAGCTCACTCACTGTTATTTGCACATGCTCAAGATACTCTTATGACAATATTCAGCGAATTAAATATAACTAGGTCTTTAGTAGGAATAGTAAAGTCTATAGAATACAAAGTAAATGATTTAAATAACAAATAGAATAAGGAGTGATTAAGTTGAGTAAGTTTCCTAAAGGTTTTTTATGGGGTGGGGCCGTAGCAGCTAACCAATTAGAAGGTGCCTGGAATGAAGGTGGAAAAGGGTGGTGTTTAGCTGATGTACATATATATGATAAAGATAGAGATATATCTAAACATTATGAGTCTGATATGACTATAGAAAAAATAAAGTTTGCTATGAAAGATAAGAATGGATATTATCCTAAGCGAAGTGGAATAAACTTTTATCATACATACAAGGAATATTTAAAGCTTTTAAAAGAACTAGGATTAAAGTGTTTTAGATTTTCAATAAATTGGGCTAGAATATTTCCAAATGGAGATGATTTAGAGCCTAATGAAGAGGGGTTAAAGTTCTATGATAATCTTATAAATGAAGTAATAAATAATGGCATGGAGCCTATTGTAACACTACTTCATTATGAAACTCCTTTAAATTTAACATTGAAATATAAAGGGTGGGTTAATAGAAAAGTAGTAGATTTCTTTGTTAGGTATGCAGAATTAATGTTAAATAGATACAAAGATAAAGTTAAGTACTGGATAGTTATAAACCAAATAAATTTGATGTATCATGAATCATTTAATTCAGTTGCATTTTGTGTAGATCAGGTAGAAGATGTAGAAAATGCTAAATATCAAGCTATTCATCACCAATTTATGGCTACAGCTTTAACTAAGAAGCTTGGAAAAGAAATAAATTCAGATATGATGATAGGTATGATGATGGCAGATTGTACATCCTATCCAGAAGACTGTGACCCCGAAAATGTAGTATTTGCTTTAAAACGAAATAGAATACAATACTTCTTTACTGATGTAAGTTTTAGAGGGGAATATCCAGCTTATATTAAGAGGTTTTTCAAAGAAAATAATATAAATATAGTTATGAAGGACGGTGATGAAGAGGTATTGAAAGAAAATACTATGGATTTTCTAGCTTTATCATATTATTATTCTACAACGGTTTCAGCAAGTAAAAATACTATGAATCCAATTGACAATATAAAAAATCCATACCTAAAAGCAAATCCATGGGGATGGGCAATTGACCCAAAAGGATTATATCATACTTTATCTCAATACTATGATAGATATCAAAAACCAATAATGATAGCGGAAAATGGATTTGGAATGCATGATAAATTTGAAGATGGAAAAATCCATGACAGTTATAGAATAGATTATTTAGGAAAACATATAGAGCAAATAGGTGAAGCTATAGCTGATGGGACTGAAATACTAGCTTATTGTATGTGGTCACCGATAGATATAATAAGTTGTTCATCTCAAGAAATGGAAAAGAGATATGGATTTATATATGTAGATATAGATAACAATGGAAATGGAAGCAAAGAACGTCATAAAAAAGATAGTTTTTATTGGTATCAAAATGTAATAAAAACTAATGGAGAAGAATTAGGAGAAAAAGTAAATAATTTCTAAATATAAATAATCCCTCTTATAAATACTATATTATTAATATAGTTTTATAAGGGGGATTATAATTATAAATAAGGTGGTTTATTAATTATGAGTGTTATAAAAAAATTTATGTTTGTATTTTTAATTATAAATATGTTGGGATGTGGTATATCTCTTATACTTCAGTCAGGTCTTGGTAGTGATTCAATTACACTATTAAATGAAGGTATACATCTAAAATTAGGTGTAAATTATACAATAGCAGGATTAATATATAATGGAACTTTGTTATTTATAGCATTGTTATTGAATAAAAAAAATTTGGGATTAGGAAGCTGTGTTTATGTATTACTAGCAGGAATATTTATAGATTTTTATATATATTTATTATTAGATTTTAATATAGGTAGTTTAGGGACTACTATTAAAATAATGAGTTTCATAATTGGTCATATACTTATGTGCACTGGATTTGCAATGCTCATAAAGTTTGATATTGGGATGAGCCCCTTAGACGCTATATTAATCTATATTGAAGATAATTTTAGATATTCATACAAAGTTTTAAAAACTATAGCAGACGTATTGTTTTTAATTTTAGGTATATATTTAGGGGGAAATATAGGGTTTGGAACTCTATTTTCAATATTATGTACGGGCACTACAATTTCAATTGTTAGTAAGGTAATTTCTATTAATAAAAAAAGATATTACTCAAGTATATAAGCAGAAGATAAAGTTTATTGTTTGTAAATCATTTCTAATAGTTTAAGTTACTTGAAGGTTGTAAAATGGGGGATTAATCAGTACTAGTAATTGAATAATTCCTTTTTTATTGCAAAATAACATAATGAATTAAAGCATAAAATTATGATATTATAAATTTACATATATAGACATTGACTAAATCTTAATTGTGTATAAAAATTAATACTTAAGAGGTAATATATTATTATAAATACTTGATAAATTTAGAAAAATAAAACTATATACGAGGAGATAAAAAATATGATAATTGAGTTAAACAAAAGCAACTCTGAAAATCTAACAAAAACAGAACTTGAAATAATTAAATTTATAAATGAAAATGAGTCGATATTGCCAGAATTATCTATAGTAGAGATTGCTCACGAAACATATTCATCTCCAGCAACTGTTTCAAGAGCAATTAGAAAATGTGGTTTAAATGGTTTTAATGAACTTAGGTATCGGTTAACAGTAAAAGATGAAAATGATGATATACAAAATATGGGGGATATAATAAATAAATCTTTTATAGAAGCACAGAGGGTTATAGAACAAATATCTTTAACTACATTAATTAATATAATAAAAACTATAAATAAATCTAGTAAGATATACATTTTAGCAAGAGGACTTACTGAGTATGTAGCAAAAGAGTTTAGTCTTAAATTGCAACTACTCGACTTCAATATAGTGTTTATAAATGACCCAAATATAATGAAAATAAAATCTAAATCAATAAAAAAAGATGAGCTTATAATTATATTTTCATTGAACGGAAATACTGTAGAACTTGTAGAATCAGCACAAAATGCCAACTTAGGAGGAGCTAAAGTTATAACTTGCTGTTGTAGTGAAAATGCAAAACTTATAAATTATTCAGATTTATATATTGTTGGATATAAGCATGAGCATATCTCAATT
Organism: Clostridioides difficile CD160; assembly: GCF_000449425.2. Classification (GTDB taxonomy): domain Bacteria; phylum Bacillota; class Clostridia; order Peptostreptococcales; family Peptostreptococcaceae; genus Clostridioides; species Clostridioides difficile_E. The sequence continues at coordinate 66,622 of NZ_AVHW01000096.1, read as the reverse complement.
TCTGAATATGAAGTATCATCTAGGTTACCATTGTATATTATATCTAGAATAATTATAGACTATATGGTCAGATATAATAATTCTGAAAACTAAATTAAAAAGTCTATGAAAATCGATTTTCTATTTGTGAAAAGATTTTCATAGACTTTTTTATTATAATGAAAACATACACAACAGAAGCAAGGGGGAAGACAATGATATATACATTAACTACGAATCCAGCAATAGATATGAATATATCTACTAATGGTATAAAGAGTAAATTAGTAAATCGTACATCCAATGCTATATATTCTCCTAATGGAAAAGGTCTAAATGTATCATTTGTACTAGGTCATTATGGAATAGAATCTAAAATATTGGGTTTTTTTGGAGGATTCTCAGGAAGATATATAGTTGAAGAAAGTGAAAAGAGAGGGTTTGATGTATTACCCACTTGGGTAGAAGATACAACCCGTATAAATATATTTTTAAATGATGGAAATGATGAGTTTAAATTTGTTAACTCTGGGTCATATGTAGATGAAAAACAAAAACTAGATATGTTAGAGAAGATAGAGGCTCTAGAAGATATAAGTCATTTATCAATAAGTGGGAGTCTACCACCTGGCATTGATGATAATTATTATGAAGATATATTTAAGATATGTAAAAATAAAAATATAAAAATAATACTGGATATAAGTTCACCAAAATTAAGAGAACTATTACAATATAATCCATATTTAATAAAACCAAATGATGAAGAAATCAAAGATATATTTGGAATTATTGTAAGAGATGAAGAGGATATTAAAGATGTACTTAAGTTATTACACTTGAAAGGTGCTCAAAATATATTGTTAACCTTAGGAGAAAAAGGTTCTTATTTCTATAATGGAAAATCAATTTATTATGCGAGTACTCAACCAGTTACAGTTGTTAGCTCTGCCTGTGCTGGAGATTCTGCATTGGCTGCTTTTCTAAGTATATGGTTGAAAAATCCAGAAGATATTGAAAATGCATTGAAAAGGTCATCAGCAACAGGAGCAAGTGTAGCTGAAAGTAATGGGATAGGCAATTTAGAAAATGTAGAAGATTATATAAAAAATATAAAAGTCAGAAAGGTGGTATAAAAATGGGGAAGAAAATGATTCTAGGGGTAACGGGTTGTCCAACTGGAATAGCTCATACTTTTATGGCAGAAGAAGCTTTAAAAAAATCAGCCAAAGAATTAGGTTGTGATATAAAAGTTGAAACGAATGGAGCTATAGGAGTAGAAAATAAATTAACAGCAAAAGATATCGAAATGGCAGATGCAATAATAGTGGCTTGTGATAAAAATGTTGATATGGATAGATTCAATGGAAAGCCAGTAATAGAAGTACCTGTCAAAGAAGGTATACACAAAGCTAATGAACTTATACAAAGGTGCATTGATGAGAAAGTACCTATTAGAAAAGGAAATAAGTCAAGTAGTAAGCTTAAAGAAGAAGGTAATTTGTCCTTTGGTCAAAAGTTATATAAAGACTTAATGAATGGTGTATCTCATATGTTACCTTTAGTAGTAGCAGGTGGAGTACTAACTGCTATATCATTTTTATGGGGGATTTACTCATTTGACCCAAATTCAGAACAGTATAACCAGATAGCAGCTACATTAAAATCTGTTGGTGGATATTCTATGAATTTGATGGTTCCTGTATTAGCAGCGTTTATAGCTCAATCTATATCGGGAAGACCTGGTATGTTAGCAGGTCTTGTTGGAGGAATGATATCCTTTGACACAGGTTCAGGTTTCTTAGGTGGAATTATAGCAGGATTTTTAGCAGGTTACTTAGTAAATTTATTTGTACATGTATTAAGAAAATTACCACGACAATTAGAAGGACTTAAATCTATTTTTATAATTCCTATAGTCAGTGTAGGTATTGTTGGTGTAGTTATGTTATTACTTGGAGGTCCATGCTCAGCACTTAACAATGCTATGATGAACTTCCTTTCAGGATTACAAAATTCAAGTCCTATAATCTTGGGAATAGTAATAGGTTGTATGTCAGCATTTGATATGGGAGGTCCAGTAAATAAAGCAGCATATGTAACTGGAACGATGCTTCTAGGACAAGGAAACTACTTATTTATGGCAGGTGTATCTGCAGCTTGTATAACACCACCATTAGTAATAGCAATAGCATCTACTTTATTTAAAAACCGATTTACAGAAGAAGATAGAGCAGCAGGGTTAATTAACTATATACTAGGTAGTACTCACATAACAGAAGGAGCAATACCTTTTGCAGCGAAGAATCCATTAAAAGTGTTGCCAGTACTTATGATTGGTTCATCAAATCAGCAATTTTAACTTATATAATGAAAATAGAGGTACCAGCTCCACATGGAGGATTTTTAGTTCTAGGATTAGTCAATAAACCGCTTTTATGGGTAGGATGTATATTGGTAGGTTCATTAGTAGGTGCTGTGCTTTATATGATGGTTACACCTAAGGTAGTAGATAAGAAAAATACTACAGAAAATACAAGTGAAATTAAAAATGAAAACAAACATAAAAATGTAAAGTCGGAAAACGTATCTAATGATATCTCTTTATATAGTGAAGAAACAGTAGTTTTAAATGTTAAGGGAAAAAATAAAGCAGATGTAATTGATGAAATGATTGGGATACTTGATAAATCAGGTGTTATTTCAGATAAAAATAAGTTTAAAGAAGAAATCCTTAAGAGAGAAGAAATATCTTCTACAGGTTTTGGTATGGGAATAGCGATACCACATGCAAAAACAGATGCAGTAAAAATACCACGTGTAGCGGTTGGTATATCAAAAGAAGGATTTGACTTTGAATCAGAGGATGGAAGTTTAGTACACATTATATTTATGATAGCTGCAACAGATAATGGCGATAATTTACACTTAAAGACATTATCTCAACTATCTTCAAAGTTAATGAATGAAGAATTTTTAAATGAGTTATTAAATAGTAAGACAAGTAGAGAAATAGTATCAAAATTAAACAATGAAGAAATTAAATCATTATAAGTATATAGGAGGATGAATTATGGCATTAGTGACAACTAAACAAATATTATTAGATGCACAAGAGGGACATTATGCAGTAGGAGCATTTAATGTTGAAAATATGGAGATGGTTATGGCAGTAATAGAGGCTGCTGAGGAACTTAAATCACCTGTAATACTACAAACGACACCTTCAACAATAAAGTATGCAGGACTAGATTATTATTTAGCAAATGTAAAGGTAGCATCAGAAAAAGCAAGTGTTCCTGTAGCGATGCACTTAGACCACGGTTCAAGTTTTGGACTAGCTATGCAGGCACTTAGAGTTGGGTATACTTCTATTATGATTGATGGTTCCCATGAAAGTTACGAAGATAATATTTCAATATCTAAATCTGTTGTAGATGCATGTATGCCTTCAGATATACCTGTTGAAGCTGAATTAGGTAAAGTTGGAGGTAAGGAAGATGACTTAGATGGTGGTGATGGTGGAGCATACACAGACCCACTAGAAGCAAAGGAATTTGTGGAGAGAACGGGAGTATCATCTTTAGCAGTAGCAATAGGTACTGCACATGGGCTGTATAAGGGAGAGCCAAAGCTTGATTTAGATAGATTGTCCGAGATTAGAGAGGTTGTATCAGTTCCATTAGTGTTGCATGGTGGGTCTGGAATACCAGATGAGATGATTAAGGAATCTATAAAAAGAGGAATTTGTAAGGTTAATTATGCAACAGAATTAAGGATTGCTTATAGTAATGGAGTTAAGGATGTGCTTAATTCTGACCCAGAAGTGATTGACCCTAAGAAGTATGGTAAAAAAGGTTTAGATTCAGTTAGAGAGTTTGTTAAGAGTAGAATGGAAGTTTGCGGATGTGTAGGAAAAGCATTAGGGACAGTAGAGTGTTAATAATAAAATAATAAGTAAGATTAGAGTAAGGGTTCTATAGTAGAACCTTTATTTTATTTTTTGATTAGAATTGTAATTGATAAGTTTGAAATAATGACGATGATATACTTAAACAAAAAGTTTCTTGTTATATTTAAGTCAATAGTTAATAGCATAATAGAGAGATAGTTGTCTAAGGTGAGGATATACTTCTATGATAAAATAATTTTATGTACACTTGAGATAAAGTTATATACAATTACATGAAAATTAAGAAATAAATTAGAGGAGATTTAGGATATATTTATTTAACTAAGTAACATTAGATAATAAATATAAGGTGGATTATATGAGGAATATACCAGAGGATATTAAATAAATTTATAGTTTAATATTAGATTAAAATAAACAGTTGAATATGGATAATATAGATATATAAAAAGAGATATTGAATAATTATGCAATATCTCTTTTTGTGGTTAATAAACTAGATAGTCAAATTAATCTAAATACATTTTAATTAAATTGTTAATATTAAAGATTAATAAAAAATATTATCCAAAAACTAGTAGATGACTTCATTATAAAGACTAATAAATCATATGTATAAATACCTCATTAAGACGAACTAGACGTATTTCTACTATATTGACTTATAAAACCTTTAGGCATTTTACTTATAAAATATACAACCATTATGCAAGATAAAGGCTTGTCCACTATATTGCTGAGAATTCTTGGGAAGAACGCAGCAGTAAATATCTTCTGCCCAGACTGAACTAAAAAACCAACCAATAAATCAGCACCACTTCCACTTAAACCACCAAACAATAAAACTGAAATAGGAGTACCAATTAAAGGGCAAACAACAGATAAAATTATTCCTGTGATAATAGCTTCTTTATAACCAAAACCTTTTTTCTTAGAAATATAACCAACAATAAGACCAAGAGCAATATTTACAAGAGCAAAAGGTATATTTGTAGGCCCTGATATAACACCTAAAACTAAATTTGTGCATCCACCAATAAGAGCACCCCAAAAAGGACCTAATACAACAGCCCCAAGTACAGTACCAACTGTATCTAAAAATAATAATGGTATGTTTATCATAGATATAAACATACCTAAGACAATGTTAATAACTATACACATTGAAGAAAATGTGATTTTTTTAGTATTCAATTATAATACCTCCTAAAAAATGTATACATTTATCATATTATAGATTATAAAAGATTACTAATTGTATATTTCTATATAGAATATTAGAAATATAGAGCAAATAAATAATATAATTGGCGAAATATATAGTATTATTAAAATTAAGAATAACTAAGGAGATTATTATGAAAAGAAATAGAGAGATTGTAGTAGTATGTCATTGTATATTAAACTGTAACTCTAAGGTGGAGGGGCTATCAGAATTTAAAGGTGCACAAAGTATAGTAATAGATTTAATAAATAATGGATATGGAATAATCCAACTACCATGTCCAGAGATAATTATGTATGGAATAAATAGGTGGGGACATGTAAAAGAACAGTTTGACAATATGTTTTTTAGAGAACAATGTAGACAAATGTTATTACCTTATATAAGGCAGTTTGATGAGTATTTAAAGAATAATTATGATATAAAAAGTATTATTGCAATAGATGGTAGTCCAAGTTGTGGCTATAATAAGACGTGTAGTTCTAAGAAGTGGTTTGGTGAATTGAGTGGTTGTCTTGATTTAAAGAACAAGATAAATGATGTGCAAGTAGTAAATGGTAAAGGAATCTTTATAGAAGAGTTGGAGAAGTTACTTAATGAATACAATTTGAATATACCAATAGTTGGCTTTGATGAATCTGGAGAAGATAAGTAATAATATTATAAATATATTTTTAGAAAGTATGATAATTATTTATAATTAAAAGAATATTGAATATCTATAATGCTATAAATAAGTTTATAAAAGTATTATTTATATATAAGTTAAGTTTTTAATAATTTTAAAATTAAAAGAGTAGAATTTTTTTAAGATACTAGTTTGGTAAAACTAGTATCTTTTTTTGTCATAGAATCTATAAATTACATTTAAAATATGTATGGTTAATTGAATTACAAACAAATTTAAATTATGACCATTACTATTATAGAATGATTTAATATGTATGGGTTAGTGCCATAAAAAACTACTAGAAATATATGATTAGTTATCTTACCCAATCATGAGAAACCAAAAAAGTGTAAATTAAGAGAAATTTAGGGTATTAAAAATGATTATCTATTATCAAATTGGAAAATTACGTTAAATTATGGAAAACGATTGACAAATAGAGTCAAATAAAGTATATTATTGGTAAGTTAGTTTAACGTACAAATAAATACTAATATAAAATCTTCTACATCAATTCATATATTAAAGTAGTTGACCTAAAAGTACATTAAATATAACACTATATCATCAATTTAGGAGGGTGGCTGTGGTAAGAATATTTGAAGACTATATTGAAAAAAGATTTGACAATGAACTATTGCGAATAGAAGCATGGGGAAAAAATTCCTTACGTATCAGGTCATTTGTAGACCAAAATTTTGTTGACGAAAACTATGCTCTTAACGAAAAGCCTAAGTTAAATAAAGACGATATTATAATTAATAAAAATGAAGATAATAGTGTAATCATTAAAAATGGAAAGATAAAGGCTGTCTTAGACCATAGAGATAGAATTACTTTTTACAATGATAAAAATGAAATATTATTGAAAGAGTATATTCGATTAAGAGCTGTAAAACATGATGACGGTGGAGAGGATGTAGGTACAATTGAAATTACCAAAGACTTTAACTCTACTCTCAAATTAAAGTCAAGAGAATATCGACCAAGTTACAGTGGAGACTTTGAAGTAACTACTAGATTTGAGTCTGAGCCTTCTGAAAAGGTTTTTGGAATGGGACAATATCAACATAAATTTTTAGATTTAAAGAATACTGTGCTAGAACTGGCACAAAGAAATTCTCAAATATCAGTTCCTTTTTATATTTCTAGCTTAGGTTATGGATTTTTATGGAATAATCCAGGGATTGGAAAAGTATCTTTTGCCAAAAATATGACAGAATGGAAGATGTTTTCTACAAAATTTATAGATTATTGGATTACTTGTGGAGAAAGTCCAAAAGAGTTAAACAAAAATTATTCTCAAGTTACAGGAACTGTTCCTATGATGCCTGAAAACCTTTTGGGGTTATGGCAAAGCAAATTAAGATATAGAACTTCAGAAGAAGTTTTAGATGTTGTGGAAGAATACTCAAAAAGAGGAATTAAACTTTCATCAATTGCAATTGACTATTTTCATTGGCCTAAACAAGGTGAATATAAATTTGACCTAGATTATTGGAAAAATCCTAAGGAATTAGTTAGGAAACTAAAAGAAGAGTATTCAGTAGAGCCAATGGTATCTGTATGGCCTACAGTTCAAAGTGATGCAGAAAACTACAATGATTATTTAGAAAATGGTTATTTAGTTAATGTTAATCGCGGTGTCAGAATGACAATGCAAATTCAAGGAAATACAGTATTTGTAGATATGACAAACAGAGATGCAAGGGACTATGTTTGGGATAGAATAGATAAAAATTATAAACAGCTTGGAATTAATTACTATTGGTTAGATGTAGCTGAACCTGGATATTCTGTTTATGATTTTGATAATTATAGATATAAAAAAGGAAATGTTTTAAGTTGTGGTAACATTTATCCTATTGATTATTTAAAAATGATTTATCATGGTTTACATGATGATACAGAGTCAGTTGTAACTCTTGTAAGAGGAGCTTGGGCAGGAGCTCAAAAGTATGGAGCTTTAGTATGGTCTGGTGATATTGATTCTAGTTTTGAAGCTTTTAATAATCAAGTAAATACAGGATTAAATATGGGACTAGCAGGTATACCGTGGTGGACGACAGATATTGGAGGTTTCCACGGAGGAAATCCTAAAGACCCAGAATTTAGAGAACTTATGGTAAGATGGTTCCAATATGCTACTTTTTCACCAATTTTAAGAATGCATGGAGATAGATTGCCTCATAGCAAACCATTATCAAATAAAGGTGGAGGTTCAATGGTAACAGGAGCTCCTAATGAAATATGGTCTTATGGTGAAGAAGTTGAAACAATTCTTACAAAGTTTATCAAAATTAGAGAGAGTATAAAAACTTATTTATCAAAATTGATGAAAGAAGCTCATGAAGAAGGTACACCAGTTATGAGAACTTTATTCTATGAATTTCCTGAAGATGATAAAGCTTGGGAGATTGATAATACATATATGCTTGGAGATGAAATTTTGGTCGCTCCAATAATGAATTATAAAGATAGAAGTAGAAAAGTATATTTGCCAAAAGGATATACATGGGAGAATATCTTTAGTGGTGTTAGTTATGAAGGTGGAAAAACTTATGAAATTGAATGCCCACTTGAAGAAATTCCTATTTTCTTAAAGCAAAATTCTAAGTATAATTTTGAAGAACTAAAAAATATTTTGAGCGAGGTGAAATCATAATGGAACCACAATTATGGCAATTATTATTAATAGTAGTATATGGATTTTTTATAAACTATGAAAAAAATTCAACAATGTTTGGAACATATCAACCAGTAACAGCAGGTTTTATTACTGGTCTTATCTTAGGTGATATAAACACAGGTTTATATATCGGAGGGACACTACAATTATTATCATTAGGTATTAGTAACTTTGGTGGAGCATCAATACCTGATTATCAGACAGCAAGTATAGTAGCTACATTTATAACTATTACAACTAAGCAAGAAGCATCTGTAGGAATCTCTATAGGTATTCCAGTTGCTTTATTGATGGTACAGTTAGATGTTCTTAGAAATACTATTGGTATATGGCTAGTTCATAAAGCAGAAGATGGAGCTAGAAAAGGAAATTACAAAAATATAACATATATGCAAATGTTAGGAGTATTATTAACAGCAGCTACAACAGGTATTCCAGTAGCTCTATCTGTAATATTTGGACCTTCTTTAATTAACACAATTTTAAAATATACACCTGAATGGTTAACAGGTGGTTTAACAGTAGCTGGAGGACTACTTCCAGCGGTAGGAATAGGATTATTACTTAGATATCTTCCTGCTAAGGAGTATTTTAGTTATTTAGTAATTGGTTTTGTTTTAGCAGTATATATGAAAGTACCATTGTTAGGTGTAGCTTTAATTGGAGGAGCAATTGCACTTATAATTTACAAAAAGAATGTAGAAAATCAAGCACAACATTATACTGTGGCAGGAGGTATGGATGAAGATGAGTGATAATGTATCAGTAAATAAATCAAATGAAAAAGTTAAGAAAAGTGTTCTATGGCGTTGGTTTTTCACAAGTTCTGTTTCTTCAAATTATGAGAAGATGCAAGCTTTAGCATATTGTTATGCAGTACTACCATTTTTAAAGGTAGTATATAAAGATAACCCAGAAAAACTTAAAAAAGCTGTATTAAATCATTTACAGTTTTTCAATACTAATCCATGGGTTGCACCTTATATTTTGGGTATTAATGTAGCTATGGAGGAATTATCAAGTGAAGATACTGAAGAGGCTGTTACCTCAATTAAAACAGGATTGATGGGACCAGTAGCAGGTTTAGGAGATAGTTTATTTGTTGTTATTCCATGGACAATTTTTGGAGCAATAGCAGCTAATATGGCGATAGATGGAAGTCCATTTGGAATCCTGCTATGGATTGCAGTGAGTGTAGCGTTAAAATTATTAAGTATACCACTATTTAATGCTGGGTATACATCAGGTACTAAGCTAATATCTTCAATTGAAAAAAGTTTGAAGATTTTAACTGAAAGTACATCTATTTTAGGCTTAATGGTGGTAGGTGCATTGATACCATCTGTAGTAAAAGCTAATGTTGCTTTGAACTTTCAACAAGGCGACTTTACAATGAAAGGTCAAGAAATATTAGACCAAATTATGCCTGGATTAGTTCCTGCAATTTTAGTTTTAGTTGTGTATTGGGCTCTTAAAAAGAACATAAAGCCTATATACTTAATTTTAGGTGTGATGGTTGTTTCAATAATTTTATATGCATTAGGTATTTTAAAATAAGGAAAGGGTGATATTTAGATATGGAAATGAAAGGTATAAAGAATATTCGTATAGATGACCGTTTAATCCATGGTCAAGTTGCAACTATGTGGAGTAATAAATTAGGTGTTACAAGATTAATGGTAGTAAATGATGCAGTAGCTAATAATTCTGTGCAAAAACAAGTCTTAAGAATGGCTACACCTGCAGGAATAGCATCATCTATAATTACAGAAGAAACTGCTATAAAAAATATTACTGCTGGGAAGTATGAAGGACAAAATGTATTATTAATTGTCAAGTCTCCTGTTGACCTTATTCCATTTGTGGAGGCAGGATTAAAAATACATAATATAAATGTAGGAAATATGTCAAGTAGAAAAGATACAACAGTATTAAAGCCTAATATCAGTGTTACAGAAGAAGAGAAAGAAGCATTTAAAAAACTTTTAGATGAAGGAATTGAAATAACAACTATAATGACGCCTGATGACAAGAAAACTTATCTTGTAGACATTTTATAGATTTAGAGAGGTGTATTAAAATGAATAGTATTATTTTGATGAGCCATGGAAATATGGCTGAAGAAGTCTTAAATTCTGCAAAAATGATAATAGGGGATTCTGTAGATTATCCTACTGTAAATATGAAACAAGATGATGGAATTGAAGGGACAATAAAAAAACTTAAAAAGGCCTTGGAAGTATATAAGGAAAGTTCAGAAATAGTTATAATGGTAGATTTACTAGGTGGAACTCCATGCAATGCAGCTTTATTAGAGGCTAGTAGTGATAGTAGAATTAAAATTATTTCAGGGCTAAATTTAGGTATGGTTGTTGAATCAGCTTTTTCAGATGCAGAAGAATTAGCAACAAAATTAGAGCAAATAGGCAAAGATAATATTTCTATTGTTGAACCAACATCAGGTTTATTATCTGATGATGAATAGATATATTATATTAATATTTAATTAATATATAACTTCTGAGAAAAAGAGTACAAATAATTTTATGTAAACTCCAGAATAAATTTAATTTTAGAATATATAATTTAAAGGGGTTATGGCTATATAGTCATAACCCTTATTTAAGATTATTTCTATTCTTGTAAAAATAGTATATTTCTAAATATATTCTTAACTTTTTTGATTTTCGTAATTACTATAACTAGTATTTAATTAAGATGAATATTTAATTGATTTAATAATTTAGGTCAGTTTCTAAAACTTTGAATTCACTTATATATAATTAAAGCTATTAGATAAAGTGACTTATGAAGTGGTTCATCTGTTGTAAATGTTGATTTAGACGTAGTTATCTTTTCTAGTGTTCTATTATATTTTTAGTAAAAGTAATATATAGATTCACTTAGATATTAAAAAATGTAACTAGCTTAAATAAGCTAGTTTTTAGATTATCCAATATTATAGTACAGCTATTTTATCATTTATGTCATTCATCAAAGTTAGGTTTTGTATATTTAAGAAGCTTTTAATATTGACAGCAGAGCCACCATATAGAGATGCCTCAGAACCTAATGATGAAATTTCTATATTTATGCCTTTGTTAAAAGAGCTAACCAGCATATCTTTTGTAATATCTAATATTTCAGGGATATTTCTGATTATTTGGCTGTTTAAATATATTATCTCAGGAGCATAAGTTGCAATAGCATTGTTTATAGCTAGTGATAGGTAACTACAAAACTCATGGATAACTTTTTTAGTATTCTGATTATCTTCATAGTATAGTTGTTTTACCATGTCAGAATCTATCTTAGGAATATTTTCCAGACAACAAATCTGTTCAAATACTTTTTTCTCTGAACAATACTGTTCTAAACAACCACGGTTTCCACACGGACATAGTTTACCATTAGGCATGATAATAGTGTGGCCAATTTCACCACTCATACCATTTCTACCACTATATAATTTATTGTTTATTATAATGCCTGAACCGAATCCACTGTGGATGCTAAGACTAAGTAGTGAATTATGTACAGTTGAGAAAGTACTCTCAGCTAAAGCTGTTAAGTTTGCTTCATTTTCTATATGAATAGGGAAGTCGTATTTTTTACTTAGGATACCATATAAATCAATCTCATTGAGATTGTAATATGGAGTGAATAATATGTTATTTTCACAAGTAATCCCATGTATAGCTAAAGTAAGCCCTATTACATGATAAGGAGTGTCTATTTTGGATATGTTATAACTATCTATAATTTCATCTATTAATTGTATAACGTTACCTTTATTTACTTGTATATCTGTTAATTTCTTAGATTTTATAATAGTCCCATCTAAGTAAGATAGAGAAGAAAATATATAGTCATATCCAATATCCATACTTAAAGAAATCCCTGCACACTTATTAAATACTAAAAGTATGGGTTTTCTTCCGCCACTATGAGTACTATTTCCAATTCCTATTTCATGAATCAGAGACTCATCTATAAGTTTTTTGGTAATAGCAGATATAGTTGCTTTATTTAATCCTATAGTAGAGGCTATACTTGCTCTAGAAATAGGACCACTCTTTATAATTTGTTCAAGTACCAATCTTTCATTCATTTCTCGAATCGTGTATTTATCAGTAACCAATTTGATATTCCTCCTTAAAATAATATTGTAATACTTTTTAGACAAAAATAAAAGGCTATTTTGCATTGACAAAGATAATTAAATATTTTATTATTAGTTCATAAGTTAGTTTAATATACTAACAAAAATAAAGCAAGTAAAATATACCTAAAATATAAAAAATTAGAATAGGAAAACGATAATTATGAAGTGATGTCTCAAGGAGGGATAAAGTTGGAGTATGTGTTAGGTGTGGATATTGGTACATCAGGTACTAAAACAGTCTTATTTGATAAATTAGGAAATACTATAGAAAGTTGTACATATGAATATCCTCTTATACAAGAGAAAGCAGGTTGGGCAGAACAAGATGCAAATGATTGGTGGGAAGCTGTAGTTGAATCTATAAGACATGTAGTTCAAAGTTCCAATATAAGTAGTGAATGTATAAAAGGAATTGGGTTATCAGGACAGATGCATGGTCTAGTTATGTTAGATAAAGAGGGAAATACCCTAAGAAACTCTATAATATGGTGTGACCAACGTACAGTAAAAGAATGTGAAGAGATAACTGATTTGGTAGGTAGAGAAAGACTGATTGAAATAACTGCCAATCCAGCACTTACAGGATTTACAGCATCAAAGATATTATGGGTTAGAAATAATGAACCCAATATTTATAAGAATACTAATAAAATACTTCTTCCAAAAGATTATATAAGGTACAAATTAACAGGTGAATATGCTACAGAAGTATCGGATGCAAGTGGTATGCAGTTACTTGATATAAGAAAAAGAAATTGGAGTGATGAAGTACTAGAAAAGTTAAATATAGATAAAAGTCTTTTAGGTAAAGTTTATGAATCTCAAGAAATTACAGGATATGTTACTAGAGAAGTAGCAAACTTAACAGGGCTTAAGGAAGGAACAATAGTTGTAGGTGGGGCTGGAGACCAAGCAGCAGGAGCTATAGGAAATGGAATAGTTAAAGATGGGGTAGTTTCATCGACTATTGGTACATCAGGTGTAGTCTTTGCATATACAAAAGAACCAAAAATTGATAAAGAAGGTAGAGTTCATACTTTTTGCCATGCAATACCAAATACATGGCATGTTATGGGAGTTACTCAAGGGGCTGGATTATCATTAAAATGGTTTAAAGATAACTTCTGTCAAAGTGAACTGGAAGTATCAAGCTCTTTAGGTAAAGACATATATGAAATTATAAATAGTCAAGTAAGCCAAGTACCAACAGGATGCAATGGATTACTTTACCTACCATACATGATGGGGGAGAGAACTCCTCATCTTGACCCTTATGCAAGAGGAGTGTTCTTTGGATTATCTCCAATACATTCTAAAAAAGAAATGGCAAGGTCAATTATGGAGGGAGTTTCATATAGTCTAAAAGATTGTATGGATATAATAGAAAAACTTAATATAGAAGTCAATGAAGTAAGAGCCTCAGGTGGAGGTGGTAAAAGTAAAGTATGGAGACAGATGCAAGCAGATATGTTTAATCAAGATGTATATACTATAAATTCAAGTGAAGGACCAGCGCTAGGAGTTGCAATTCTTGCATTAGTAGGAGCTAGAATATACGAAAATGTCCAAAAAGCTTGTGAGACTATAATAAAAACTTCAACTAAATTAGAGCCAATAAATCAAAATGTAGATACATACAAGAGATATCATAGATTGTATAAGAAGATATATAATTCTTTAAAAGATGATTTTAAATTATTAGATGAAGTAGTTAATTTTAAAGATGAAGAATAAAAATAGCTACAAATGAATATGAAAGATATTTTTAAATTAAAAAAATATTACATACATCATATGTGTAAAACATTAGGAGGATATGAAATGAGTGAAATATTTAAAGGAATAGGACAGATAAAATTTGAGGGACCACAATCTAACAATGAGTTAGCATTTAGATACTACAATCCTGAACAAGTAGTAGGCAATAAGACTATGAAAGAGCACTTAAGATTTGCAATGAGTTACTGGCATACTTTATGTGGAGAAGGGAATGACCCATTTGGAGTAGGTACAGTGGATAGACCTTGGAATAATATAACAGACCCAATTGAAATTGCAAAGATTAAAGTTGATGCAGGATTTGAATTCATGTCTAAGATGGGAATTGAGTATTTCTGTTTTCATGACAGAGATATAGCACCAGAGGGAAGAAATTTAGAAGAAACAAATAAGATATTAGATGAAATAGTTGAGTACATAAAAGCTAAGATGAAAGAAACAGGTATAAAATTATTATGGGGAACTGCTAATATGTTTGGAAATCCAAGATTTGTTCATGGTGCATCTACAACATGCAATGCTAATGTTTACGCTTATGCAGCAGCTCAAGTTAAGAAAGCTATGGAAATAACTAAGTATTTAGGAGGAGAAAACTTTGTATTCTGGGGTGGAAGAGAAGGTTATGAAACTTTACTTAACACTAATACAGAACTTGAAATGGACAACTTCGCAAGATTCTTACAAATGGCTGTAGATTATGCTAAGGAAATAGGATTTACTGGACAATTTTTAATAGAACCTAAACCAAAAGAGCCTACTAAACATCAATATGATTTTGATACTGCCACTGTTTTAGGATTCTTAAGAAAGTATAATCTAGATAAATACTTCAAAATGAATATAGAAGCAAACCATGCTACACTTGCAGGTCATACTTTCCAACATGAATTAAATATGGCAAGAATAAATGATGTTTTAGGAAGTATAGATGCAAATCAAGGAGACCTATTATTAGGATGGGATACAGACCAATTCCCAACAAATTATATGATGCAACACTTGCTATGTATGAAGTGTTAAAACAAGGAGGAATAGCTCCAGGAGGATTTAATTTTGACTCTAAAGTGAGAAGAGCATCTTTTGAAGTAGAAGACTTATTCTTAGCATATATTGCAGGTATGGATACATTTGCAAAGGGATTATTAATAGCTCATAAATTATTAGAAGATGAGGTATTTGAAAACTTTACCAAAGAAAGATACTCAAGCTTCAGTGAAGGCATAGGTAAAGATATAGTAGATGGTAAGGTTGGGTTTAAAGAATTAGAAACTTATGCACTACAAATGCCAGTTATAAAGAATAAGTCTGGAAGACAAGAAATGCTAGAAGCTATACTTAATAGATATATATATGAAGTAGATACAATCTCTAAGAAGTAGATAGAATCTCTAAAGTGTAAAATTAAATTAAAATCATAATAAAAGAGGCTATTTCAAAATAGAGATAAGCCTTTTTTTTATTGTTGAAATGATGAAAATATATTTGATTTCATACAAAAAAGAGTGCCTCATGAACTAAAATGTTCATTTTGAGACACCACCATTTTAAAAATTATTGCAACCAAAATGGCATATTTACAAATGGAGTAAATTTATCAAATAAGTCTAAATACTCCTGAGCTTTTTTAGGGTTATTACATTGAACTAAAGAATTTTCAATAGCTTGAATAATTGTGATTTCTTTTGTAATTAATTTTGCCCAGGTTTCTTTAGAGGTTTCAATTGAAACATCGGTTTTTACGTCACTATCATGATTATGCATTTCAACAATCCCTCTACGTAACTCTAGCTTAAATGTTTCATTAGTATCAGTCACACATGCCAATAGTGTCATATGAACATCAGAACTTTTAGGACCATTTAATTTAACCTTAAAAGATTCAAACATAGCTTTGGATGTTAGACCTATAAATGAGTTTGAAAATGGAGGAAACCCAGCATTAGCCCCAACTTGATTTACTATCTTTTCAAAACCTC
Organism: Clostridioides difficile CD160; assembly: GCF_000449425.2. Taxonomy (GTDB): domain Bacteria; phylum Bacillota; class Clostridia; order Peptostreptococcales; family Peptostreptococcaceae; genus Clostridioides; species Clostridioides difficile_E. The sequence continues at coordinate 50,226 of NZ_AVHW01000096.1, read as the reverse complement.
CATCTAATGCCATAGCACTAGTCAAATACCAATTACGCCAAGTAGCATTTTCTGTTTGGTATCCAAGCATACGAATAGCAGTTGCTTTAAGGTCTCTAGCTTCCATATCATTATTATCTATACGTATAGGATAATTTAATATCTCTGTAGCCCATTCATAATCTTTTTCATCAATAGCTTTTTTAGCTTCAGCTAATATTATTTCACGACCACCCATAATTTTCACATATTTTTTAGCTGTATCCTTAGGATAAATAGGATTTAATTTACTTGATTCACCATTAAACCAACCTATATATTGGTCATAAACAGCTTTAATTCCTTGTTTAAATGTTCCATAAAATTCACCTAAACGTTCTCTTTGAAATAGATGAGGAGGAAGTTTTCCTAACTCGTTTATTGCATAATCAGGAGTATAACCCATATTTATAAGTCTGACTGCTTGGTCATGGGTATATTGTATGGCATCTCTATAATCCATCAGAAGAGAACTACATTCATCTTTACCATGTAGTGGTCTCATATGAGTTCCAACTAAATAATGTGGTTTATATTTACGAATTTTATCAATTCCTGTATACCATTTCTTAGCATCACGAACAGTCCCTCTAACAGTATATATATTAGGGAATATTTCACCTTGAACAGCATCTCCAACAAACATTATCTTTTCTTTAGGTAAAAATATACACATAGCATCTTCAGTCTCAGCTTCACAATGGAACAGTTCTAAATCAACTCCTGATATAGTTATTTTTAATCCATCTTCAACAGATACAAATGTATTTGGTTCAATAAATTTATTAGAACCCTTTGATAAAATAGGTCCACATCCTAAATTAACATAACCATGTTCTCCTTTAGGAAGTATAGAGCCATACATCCAAACAGCTCTTCCCATTCTAATGTCTAGGAGTTCTCCACTAGCTTGAGAGAAATGTTTTATAAATGTCTCATCAACAATAACAAGAATCTCTTTATTTTGGCTTTGTTCTTGACTCACACAAACACTCATACCACCCCAATGGTCACCATGATTATGAGAGATTATCACAGCTTTAATAGGTTTATCAGTAATCTTACGAAAATGCTTCATGATTTCTTCCATCATTTCAATAGTTTCACCTGGGTCAATAATTATAATTCCATCAGTTCCTTCAATCATAACAGGATAAGATAATCCAAAACCAACTGCACTATATACATTTTCGCCTGTTTTATAAATTTTTTGTTCCATTGTTTTAGAATGTTCTGTTAATCTAGGATTAACAAATTTTGATTTTTCAGTATATGCAAAATTGCTCATGAATATAACTCCTTTTAAATATTAAAAAATTTACTGGTTTGCTCTAGTAACAACTGGAGGTAACCATTTACCCGAAATGGCATCTTTACTTGGACCATATAACCTTAGTGTCATGTAAAATTTCTCTTTAGGGGATGGTAGCCAGTTTGATATTTTATTTTCATCTTTTGGTGGTTTATTTTGTATATATATAGTTAGTGAACCATCCTCAGCGTAAAATAGTCCTTTTGTACGGTCTCCAATAGAGTAGCGGTCAATCTCATTATCTACTAAGAATGCATTTTTAAATAAATACATTGTTAATGACCAAAATTGGCTTACGGGAGGAAGTTCGTTTTTATTGAACTTTAGCTCATAGTCGAAATTTCCATCTAAAAATTGACCAGTACTATCTTGAAAAATACTTGGATATAAAGATTCTTCTGGTTGATTAGCTAAAGCACCTTTATGCCAAACTATTGAACGTTGTAAATAATCCTCTCCATAATTACCAATGCCTTTTCGAGCAATTCTCCAGAAGTTATGGGATTCTCCAAATGCTAAGCCACCTTCATTAATAAGTTTTTTTGCACTATCACAAGCTTCATTTAATATATCATCAGGAACTTCTTTTAGTTGTCTTGATGATAGTATGTTTGTCCTAGTTTTTAAGTATGGAATTAATAAAAGTATGCTATTAAGGGTCTCAAAGAATTCATAGTAATTTGAATTTTTATATATTGGTAAATATTTAGTATCATAGTTATCATGATGTGTTTTATTAGACATTTCAGAAGGTCTATGTATTTTAAACTTGCTTTGTGTATCTTTAACTTCTTGAATATCATTTTTATCATTGATAAGAATTCTTAAAAATGCTAATGCAAAAGGTGTATCACTTTTAATTATATGAGTATCTTTAGGTAAGTCACCATTCCAACCTGGTCCAATAACAGTAAATTTATTTGATTTTGTTCCAGTTAATCTTCTACCAATATTAGTAATTGTCTCTGTAAATAAGTCTAATAACTGTATAGAGTAGTATCTATCATTAGTATCTGGAACTTCTATTATTGCTGGTTGCTCACGTAAGTCTAACCAAGCTCTTGAATATGTTGTATCATTGTTTGGTGCTGGGATAAAGGATGTTTTTGGTGATGCTACAGTAACAGTATGAGCAAATTCATTAAAATTTGTTGTTTTAGTTTTTGAATTAATAACTTGTGTATAGAGTAATTCATACATCCCTACTATTGGATATCCATATATATAAGCATTTTGAACTGTTTCAAGTAAATTAGTTTTATTCATTGAGAGCCTCTCCTTTAAAATAATCTTATTATATTCCACAGACATGTCATTATAACGAATAACATGACTGAATTATAAGCAATGATTAAATGATTTTTATTTATTTTTCTATTAATAGTTGTACCTAATAGTCCTCCTAAAATTGCAGCTGGAATTATACAGAGTAACATTGATATTTCAAGCCCTGAAGGTATTGATTTTGAAATTAATAGAGTTATTATTTTTGAAGCTTGTGAGAATAGTATTAGTATTACTGAGTTAACAGATGCACTCTTTAAATTCATTGAGAAAAATAATGTCAGAGCTGTTATATTTATAGGACCTCCACCTATTCCTAAAAAAGATGAAATCATTCCTAAAGTATATCCAAGTAAAAGTGTAAATATACGATTCTTTATGTGGAATTGTTTTTTGTTAGGTAGATTTATGTATACTAATATAGTTAATAATAAAGATAAAAGGAGTCCGTTTTGAATTAGCTTTATAAACCTATCCTTGTTAATAAAATCAACTATAAGTTCAAATATCTCAGTACCAATTAAACCACCTAAAATTGCACCCATTCCAAGTAATACAGTCGTAGGCTTTTCAAACTTAGTTTTATATTTAATATGTTTAGTAACAGCAGAACAAGACATAGTAAATACTGCACATGTTGATAAAAAGTTTATAACTGAAGCATCTAGTTTAGTTACTGCATCTAGTACCGGTTTTATGATAATCCCGCCACCAAGTCCAGAAATTGCACCTATAATAGAGGCTATAAATCCTACTATAAAAAACACCATATGTATCTCTCCTATTCTTGAGTTTTATGTTGATTTCTTGGTAGTAAGTTTACCCTAAAATAGTAAAATAATTTATTCTAAGGAGGTTTAAATTTAAAATAATATATCTATTTTTACAAATAATATAGATATATGATAAAATGTAGTAATTATTTGACTAGTATATTTTGATTTGTCTAAAGTCATTTTGAATTAAAGTAAATTAAAAAAGAGGAGAATAGTAATTTCTATTTACGATAAGAATATTAAGGTGCTAAAGATGTCTAACTAATATATGAATTATAATAAGATTATTAGATATTTATGATAGTAAAATGTATTAAAATATAAAATTTGAAAGTTGATGAGAATTATATGAAAAAGAAAATATTGTTTTTAGTAATTATTTTAACATTTATAATTTTATTAGGTAATTCTACTTATTCACAAAAAAATCAACTATCTGAAGAAGAAAAAGTAGATGATTTTAAACATGTATATAATGTTATAAAAACAGGATATCCTTATCTAGATGTAAATAAAAGACTTAATAATACTGATTGGTTACAAAATAAGGAAGATTATATAAAAAGAATAAAGAGTACTGAAAATGATGAGGAATTTATAGAAGAAATGTCATCTATATTATCTGAATTAAATAATAAACATACAGAGTTAATTGATAATAAAAAACGATATGAGCTTTTTAAGAAATCATATTCTAATAATGATTGGTATGATTTTCTTAATGATAAAAAAGTTGTGGTGAGATATGATTCTATAAATTCTAAGATAAAAATGCCAAATGATATTTTTGTAAAAAAAGAATTAATTTTAGAAGATGTAATTAAAGGGAAAGTAGGATACATGTATCTACCATCAATGTCATCAAAGCATGGAGCTATAGATACTGATTTAAAGGAAATTGAAACCTATATTAACACTTTAGAAAAGCATAAAGCTCTAGTTATTGACATAAGAGGAAATTCAGGAGGAAGTGATAGATACTGGCAAGGGATTGTATCTAAACTTATAAAAGATGATGTTAAAATAGATGGATATAGAGTATATAGAAATAATAATGAAATAGTAAAAAAATACACTAATGTAAGAAATATAAAATTAGAGCCTATAGAAAATTTACCAACAAGTGTAAAGAAAAATGCTCCAGAAGAAATTATGAAAAATTTTAATGGCTTCGAAAATACTTCTTATACCATAAAATCTAAAAATGATTTAAAATTTAAAGGTAATATATACTTACTTGTAGATAAAAAAATATATTCATCATCAGAGTCACTTGCTATGTTTTGTAAAGAAACTAAACTTGCAACTTTAGTAGGTGAAACTACTGGAGGAGATGGAGGATGTATAGACCCTGTGTTGTTTAACCTAAAAAATAGTGGTCTGATAGTCAGAATGGCGAGTTGTATGTATTTAAATAAGAATGGAATATGTGATGAAGAATTTAAAACTATTCCAAACTTTAAAGTGAAAGATTGTGAAAGAACTGCAAATTTTAAAGATGATAATTGTATAAAAAAGGTACTAGAACTTGAAAATATTACTTACTAGGTAGCCTTTTAAGTATCACTTTAGTGGTTGAAGTATTGGAATTTAAAAATGTAAAAACATACTATGAAAAGCAATTTGAAAAGATTTTAAATCTTTTTAAATTGCTTTTTTAATTATGAAATTTTTCATTCTAGTGGTGTATTATTGTAGAGTTTGATTTATAGGCTAAGTTGAGGTATTATCATGATTTATTAGAAAATATCATAATATCATAAAATATAAAAGTATATGAAAATACAATAAAAGGAAACAAAAAGCAATAAAATACAAAATAAATTTGACTTTTTGATATTCCTAAATTAATATATTATTATTATCAAATGAAAGGTAAGTGTAGCTATGGAGGAAAAGTTTTATACAATAGACCAAGTCGCAGATGCTTTGGAAATGCATCATAAGACAATAAGAAAATTTATAAAAGATGGTAAATTAAAGGCTAATAAAGTCGGTAAGCAATGGAGGATATCAAAAGAAGATTTAGATAGATTTATGGATGTAAAGAGTGATAAAAGTAATAGTTTGGAATTTAAATTGGATTCCTCTAAAGAACGAGGGTGTATTCCAAAGGTTAATGTATCTACAGTAATTGACATAAATAGTATTTCTAACAAGGAATACTCACGTCTATCAAACTTACTTTTGGCACTTGTAAATAATCCAACTTCAATATCAAATGGCTCTACTATTAATTTGAAATATAATGAAAATGAAAGTAGGCTTAGAGTTATGTTATGGGGAAATATAAAATTTATTGAGGATATGTTAGGTTCTATATCCATATTAATAGAAAATATTTAAAACAGAAATGAGGAATAAGAATGAATTATAAGATAAAAGAAGAAAATAACAAGAAATATATTTTTTTAGATAGTAAATTTAATAATGAAGGAGAAATAATGGATATTATATCTCTATGTATGGAACATGGTGTAAATTATCTGATGCTTAGTAATAATTCATTTTCAGATGAGTTTTTAAATTTGAAGACTGGACTAGCAGGTGTAGCATTACAAAAATTTATAACTTATAGAATACAAGTTGTTGGGATTATTGCTGATGAGAATAGGATAAATAAAAGATTTTCAGAATTAATGCTAGAGCTGAATAAATCAAATAATTTTAGAGTAGTAGGTAATTTTGAGGATGCTAAAAAATGTATCTTAAATATAAATTGATAGTAGAAAGATATAGATCAAATATTTTAATAGCCATCTTGTTCATGTTACAAAAGTGTAATGTTAACAGTTAAAATGTAATATTTACTTAAGGATTTATTTAAATAAAACCTTTAAAATAAATATATATTAAAAAATTAGCAACTGGAGGCTATTATTATGAAAGAAATATTAAAAATAAAAAATATATCAAAAGATTATGGAATAAAAGGATTTAGAACAAATGTATTAAAAAATATATCACTTACAGTCAATGAAGGTGATTTTATAGCAATAATGGGTCCATCTGGTGCAGGTAAAACAACATTACTAAATCTCATGTCTACACTTGATAAACAAACTTCTGGAGAAGTAATACTAGATGGAATCAATATATCAAAAGTAAAAAATAATGAACTGTCAAAACTAAGAAGAGAAAAAATAGGTTTTATATTTCAAGACTATAATCTATTAGATAATATGAAACTAATGGATAATATAGCGCTTCCTCTAGCATTAGGAAAAAAGAAAAGTAAAGAAATAGAATCTAAGGTGTTTTCCATAGCCAAAAAATTTGGATTAGAAAATCATTTAGATAAATATCCTTATCAGTTGTCAGGAGGACAAAAACAAAGAGGTGCAGCAGCTAGGTCATTGATTACAAATCCAGCAGTCATATTTGCTGATGAACCAACAGGTGCTTTAGATTCGAAGTCAGCATATGAACTTTTAGAATCATTGGAAAGAATAAATAAGGAGAATAATGCTACTATTATAATGATTACACATGACCCCCTAACTGCAAGTTATTCCAATGAAGTATATATGATAAACGATGGGAATATAAAGTGTAAATTAAACAAAGGAAGTAGCAGAAAAGAATTTTATAAAAAAATTATGGATATGTTAGCCTCTATGGGAGGTGACATGTAAGTGAGTATACTTGGAATTGCGTATAATAATTTTAAGAGTAATATAAGAACGTATCTAGCATTTTTTATATCTATGGTTTTTTCAGTAGTTGTACTAACCAACTTTGAATTATTAAGATATGGCGATGCTATAAATGTATTACAAGGAGAAAATAAAAATTTTACATTATCAGTATTGGTAGCTGTGATAATGATACTATCAGTGTTTTTGTTTTTCTTCATTTGGTATGCAACAAATATATTTTTTAAAAATAGGTCTAAAGAAATTGGTATATTGTCATTTATGGGGTTAGACCTATATACGATAGGGAAAATATATTTTGTAGAAAATATGCTTATAGGAGTAAGTTCTTGTATAACAGGAATAGTTATAGGAATAATAACATCTAGATTTTTTCAAGTAGTGATAATAAAGCTATCTGGATTTGATATAAATGTATCTAATGGACTTAGCATGGAGGCTATACTATATACTACTTTGATATTTATGTCTATATTTATGGTAATGGCTATAAAGGGCTTTATAACAATATGTAGAAGTAGTGTAATAAACCTAATTAATACATCCAAAAAGCAAGAAAAAATACCAAAGATAGGAATAGGCATATATATTTTAGCTATAGTATCAATTATAGTAATAGGATATGGTTATTACCTTTCTACTAATATAAGGACTGGAAATATAATGAGTGTAATACCTGTTATAGCTATAATAATAGTTGGGACTTATGGTCTATTCAAATCAGTTGTTCCTGTTATATTTGATATTATCATAAAAAACAAAAAAATATTATTCAAGGGAAATAATATAATAGCAATAAATAATATAAATTATAGATTAAATAAAAATTACAAAACTTATGCTATAATAGCAATAATTATAACCACTACGATATCCACTCTTGGAGCGTCAGTTGCAATGAAATATATACATCAAAACGCTCAAGAACAAAGAAATGTATATACTGCCAGTATAGTTTCAATGAACAAAGATGAAGTGAATAAAACAAAAATAGAGAATATAATAAAAGATACTAATAAAATAAAATATTCAGTAAATCTAGAACTAACAATTTTAGAAAACACAGATAGTAAGGATATTTATGATAAAACTGATGCCATAATGAAATATAGCGATTTTAATAGTATTCTTAAAGAGAATGGTCATGATGAAGAATTAAAAGAATATAGTGATAAACTAGTTAAAGGAAATAATGTAATAGAGTTAAAAAGCCCTCAAACGATAGTATCAATACCTACAAAAGAAGCCCATGTAAACATTGATGGACATTTATATAATATTTCAAAAGGAAAAGTAAAAGTTCCAGTGTTAGGGACAGGATTTAATCAAAGCATCATAGTAGTAAATGATGATACATATTTCAAATTAAGAGATAAGGGACAACAAGTATATTTTTACGGAGCAAAGGTGTATCAAGAAGAAAATAGCCAAATGATGTTTAAAAATCTTGAAAAGAATATAAATTTAAAAAATAGCTATATTCAGAATGGATATAAAGGTCTAAATGAGGGTAGATGGATGAAATTTGCATATGTAGTGCTTGTATTTTTATTCTTAGTATTTGTACTTGTAGCTGGAAGTATAATTTACATGAAAATATATAGTGATGCATATGAAGATAAAGGTAAATATAAGATTTTATTAAAAATAGGTACTACAGAAAAAGATATAAATAGAGCTATACTTAAAGAAGTAGCCATCTTTTATACTTTACCAATGTTAAGTGCAACAATATCTAGCTATTTTGCATTGAGGTTAGCAGGAGATTTATTGATGACTAATTTATTTGGTATATATATACTAAGTTTAGTTATATGCTTGATAATATTTATAATATATGGAGCAGTATCCGTCAGTAAGTTTAAGCGTGTAGTATATAAAAATTAACTGATAAATTGCTAAAAAACAAGGAGATTCTTTTAATAAGAGTCTTCTTGTTGATTAACGAAACAACTTGGTTAATCAACCTATATAATAAAATATGTTATTATAGTAATAGTTTATAACATAGTTAAATATTAAAATAATGGAGAATACACAAATGTATAAAATTTTATTAGTAGAAGATGATATTGATTTGGCCAAAGAAATTGCTCTTGCATTGGATAAATGGGGATTTAACATAGAATTAATTAATAACTTTGAGGTAGTATTAGATGAATTTGTAGACAAAAAACCAGATGTAGTACTTTTAGATGTAAACTTACCATTATATAATGGGTTTTACTGGTGTGAGAAAATTAGAGCTATTTCTAATGTACCAATAATATTTTTATCATCAAGAGATTCTGACATGGATTTAATAATGGGGATAAATAATGGAGCAGATGATTATATTACCAAACCATTTTCTATAGATATATTGGTTACCAAAATAAACGGTATAATAAGAAGAGTCTACAATTATAGTGACTCTAGTAGTATTATGTACTACGACGAGTTGATATTTGATACAGGAAGAGGAGTTATAAAGCACAAATACAAGGATGAAAGTTTAGAATTGACTAAAAATGAAATAAAAATTTTAACCTTATTATTAAAAAATAAGAATAGAGTTGTATCAAGGGAAAGTCTTATGATGACTCTATGGAATAATGATGAGTTTGTGACAGATAATGCACTTACTGTAAATATGAATAGATTGAGAAGTAAAGTTAAAGAATTAGGTTTTGATGATTTTATAAAAACTAAGAAGGGCATAGGATATATAATACAATGATAGCGAAATATTTAAAAGGTAGGTCTAAGTATATTATCATCTGTTTAATTATAGTCAGTGTAATAAATATATACTTATTTGCTATAGATGTATTTAAAAATAAATATGCAGAGTTGGTATATTTAGATTTTTTAGTACTATTTATAACAATATTATTTTTTGTTGTTGATTATATCAGCTTTAGAAATAGTTATAAAAGTTTATATAATTGTATAGAAGATAATGGTGAAATAGATGGTTATTTGGTTGAGGGACAATCTTTTGAAGAGAATCTAATGAGAGCTATTATAGAAAATCTAAAAATAAAAAATAACAATGATATAGAAATTTATAAACAATCTTTAAAAGAATTAGATGAGTACATGGCTAAGTGGGTTCATGAAATAAAGATTCCAATATCTTCTTTGAGTATAATTACAGATAGGTTAAGCAGTATAAAAGATAGTATAGATATTAAGAATCAGGTTGCTAAGATAAACTTTTTAGTTAACTCCATTTTATATAGTAGTAGAAGTAATACCATGTTTGAAGATGTATTTATAAATAAGGTTAAATTAGAAAAATTAGTAAAAATGGCTGTAAAAAATAACTCATTTTTGCTTATAAAAAATAACATTGAAGTTAGTTTAAATAAACTAGACTATGATGTCTATACAGACTCTAAATGTATGTCATATATTTTAGACCAAATTATTAATAATGCCATAAAGTATTCTAAAAAAGCTGGTAAAATTGAGTTTGATTCAAGAGAGTTAGAAAATGGAGTGGTATTATCTATAAAAGATTTTGGAATAGGCATAAGTGAAGAAGATATAGTTAGGATTTTTGATAAAGGTTTTACAGGTACAAATGGAAGAAATCAACTGTATAAGTCTACTGGAATGGGGTTATATTTTGTAAAGAAAATGATAGATAATTTGGGTCATGACATTGATGTATGTTCAGAAAATGGTTCGTATACAATTTTTAATATCTATTTTTATGATATATCAGATTATTTAAACCTAAATAGTTAGGTTATTATAAAGACTATAACAATATTAGAGATAAAAATATTTGCATAAATTTTATAAAGATTTTTATTTTAAACTTGTCAGTATATTTAAATGAATAATATTTATAGTATAATTAAAATATAATAAAGTTTATCATAATATAGTATTTTTATAAACATATCCTATATTTTTCCAAAAATTGTATTGAATATAAAAATTATAATAGATATAATATTAGATGGAGATTGTATAAAGTGTATACAAATTTGCCTTTAACTCTATTATTGACAATTCTATTTATTCTTGCCATTACTAATAATTGAAAATAGCTATCATTTACTACATGATAATGGTTTTGAATATATTAATTACCATCATTTTATCAAGCTGACAGCAAAGGCATTGATTTGCTAGTTGTATTGTATACAAACCATGTAGAAAATATCGACTAGATTTTTCATTAAATTTGAACATTTCACGAACGTATGAATGGAGAAACCTACATGTTGACAATCCACCTTTTTAAATCCAAAGTGAGCCTTATTAATGGCAAGGAATAGGAAGTAACTATATTTTATAAAGGAGAATATTGAGTATGAAAAAAATTAGGAAGTTAGCTACCAAGCTATTGATTGCAACCATAGTTTTAACCTCAAGTATGAGTATGACAGTTTATGGTATGACAGCCAAGGAAGTAACAGCAAAGACACCAAAAAGCTATGTCACAGGAGCTAATAGCATATATGGCCCAAAGCTGTCACAAGCACAATTGAATTCAGTAGCACAAGCAACAGCGGATTTTATGAACAAGAAAATCACAAAGAATATGACCACAGATGCTAAGATTTTAGTTGCCTATAATCACATTAAAAATAACACAACATATGTTGACTGGAATGCATCAGAGGGAGCCAATACTGCCTATACACTGGTTACTAAAAAGGGAGCATGCTCTGGAATGGCTAGGAGCTTGAAAGCTTTATGTGATGCTATGGGAATTGAATGTTATTATGTCCATAGTACATCAAATGACCACCAGTGGAATCTTATCCGTTTTGGTGATGGGCGTTTGTATCATGTAGATATTGATGCTAATAAGTCAGCAGGAAAGGACATCATATACAAGAGCCTTACACATCCATTGCCATTTGATAAAACAGCATATCCAACAGTTGGAGCAGTAGCACAAACTCAAAAACCAGCACCACCTGGGAAGCACACTATGTTACCACATCAAGAAGGGGCAAAGGTTGTTGGAAAATTTGGAGATATAAAGGACAAACATGTAATGTATGAAGGTGTTCGATGTATTGTAATTAATTCATCGGTAAATACAGTTACATTTATAGGTAGTAAATCAAATTTAAATCCATCAAATCTTACGATTGCTGTAATAGGATTTATGAACACACCATATGGGATGTTTGCATTAGCGCCAGAAGGTAAACCTGTTGAATATCCTTTTAAATATGATAAGCCTTTTTCTTTAGATTTTAGTGGTAAAAATCGTTCTGGTGCAGAATTAGCGAAGTACTGCAAAAAAAATGATGTGACTATTAAAATAGAAATCACTGATGAAAAAGCTAATATTGGACTTGGTCAAGTAATGTATATTCGATATGAATAATGATTAACTCATGACAGTAGAATAAATTATAAACATTGCGCCCTCTTATTGTGGGCGCATTTAACATTATATCTGATATTTTGTAGTTGGATCAACTACTGTATTTCTCCTCTTTTTATTTATAAAAATTATTATCTCTAAGTTGCTGAGCATGTATACGATTAATTAAAAACTGTTTTAACTTAGTCAAGCATAAGAATAAAATGGCTCTATTCTCAAATTCTATTCTATTTACAGGTAAAGGTTGATTTTTCATACTTGACAATAATCTATCCGATTCCTCAAGAAGTAGATTGCCTGTTTCAGCTTCAAATTTGGTATAACCTATCTTATGTATGAAAGCAGATAGAATATGAGCTTGTGGTGGTGTAGAATTTAGTTGAGATACATAACCATACAAACTTTCTAAAATATCCCGTTGACTTTTTATAATATCCATGTGCTCTAAGAAGAATCTAGTGTCATTTAACAAAGTATTATTAATATTATCATAAGTTTCAGAAATACTTCTATCAATAAGTGAATTTAATGTATATAAATCTCTACTATATTCATTCTCTTTTTTAGGATTTACAATAATATCTGCAATGTCTATAAGTACAACGCTTACTTCTTCCTGTAACTTTTTTTGAACTTCATAGATTTTATGTATATTTGTTGGAATATACATGTTTATTATGACACCTATCCCAGTCCCTACTGCAAATATTCCAGCTTCGTTTAAAATCCACTTAATAGATGTTTCTCCTTGAATGAAGTAATGGGATGCGATGACTACACACATAGCAATGACATCTTGAATATTTAATAAAAAACAAAGTGGTATAATTATAAATATAAATATTGAAAATGAAGTCAAATTATATCCTAAAATATTAAAGCATAAATAGGAAAAAAGAGTACATAAAAGAAAACCATAAAACTTTCCAATAAAACCTTTAAGAGTTTCTTTTTTAGTGTCTTTTACTGTAAGTAGTACTATAACTCCAGCAACCATTGAGTATTCTAATTTTAATAGCCAAGCAATAAATATAGCAAGAGAGCATCCTAAAGATAACTTTATAACTTTAAGCAAATCAATATTGTTCAAATACAAACCTCCTTTAAAATATAATAAAAATAATTTTATCATAAAACCAATTTTATTTGAAATGGAGTTGACAATATTTTATTTAAAAAATACTGTAAAATCCGATAAAAAGATAAGTAAATAGAAACACAAAGATATCTTTTTTAATGTAATACATTGTAGAATACAAAATATTATAATGAATATAAAATAATTATACTCTATTGAGGAAATAATATTTTATATTACTATTATATTAGTGAATGATATAACTATAGATATATCTATTATTATTAACATAAAATAAAATTATATAGTTAATGTTATTTTATAATTGATTTGGTATGGAGATTTTTTTCTTTTATGTTATACTATTTATGAAAGCAGATATAAAGATTAAAATACATTAATAAATTATGTATTAGAAGTTTTAAATAGCCATATTAATGAACTTAATTATTGTTCATAATAGCAAATTGGAGGAGATAAACATGAAAATTACTGAAGGATATATGCCTTTTGAAGGTTTTAAAACTTATTACCGTATAGTAGGAGAAAACACTGAAGGGAAAAAGCCATTAGTACTACTTCACGGAGGACCAGGTTCTACACATAATTATTTTGAAGTGTTGGACAAGATAGCTGAGAGTGGCAGACAAGTAATAATGTATGACCAAATTGGTTGTGGTAATTCATTTGTAGAAGGACATCCTGAGTTATTTAATGCGGACACTTGGATAAAAGAGCTTATTGAACTGAGAAAACATCTAGGGCTTGAAGAAATTCATCTATTAGGTCAATCTTGGGGAGGTATGCAGGCTATTTGGTATGCTATTGAGTATAAACCAGAAGGTATTAAGTCATATATTCTTTCATCTACTCTTTCTTCTGCAAAGCTTTGGGAGAAAGAACAAAAAAGAAGAATATCATATATGGATGAAGCTGACCAAAAAGCATTGCTTGATGCAGTAAATACTGGAGATTACTCTAGTAAAGAATATAATGATGCACTAGAAAAATTTATGGCAATGTATTGTGCAGGTGAAGTAACAGAAGATTCTCCAGAATGTTTAAGAAGACCTAAAAAATCAGGTTCTGAAGCGTATATTGTAGGATGGGGACAAAATGAATTTTCTCCTACAGGAACTCTTTCTGGATATGAGTTTACAGATAGATTACATGAAATCAAAGAACCTTGCTTAGTAACTAGTGGAGCAATAGATTTATGTTCACCATATATTGCAAAAACTATGTATGATAGAATTCCTAACAGTAAATGGGAGTTATTTGAATATTCAAGACATATGCCATTTGTTGAAGAAAATGATAAATATATAGAGGTTCTAACTAAGTGGTTAGATGCTAATGATTAAAAATAATATAAATTTATATAAAAAAGAGGCTGGACATATTGTCTAGTCTCTTTTTATTATTAATAGAAGTACTAAAATTTTATGTAATTTTACAAATAGTGGAAATATATTTGTGTATATGTATTTAATTTTATTCGATTCTAGAAATTTTTTTATATATTGGTATAATTATTCTGTTTAAATTTGCTTAAAAAGTATATTAATTATAATAAGAAACAATTATATAAATAGGAATAGATTATTATAATTAGTATAGAGATAAAAATAATTATAGAAAGAAAGGCATATTATGGAAAAATCAAGAGTTATTGAAATGATAAAAAATAATCCTAATATTATATCTACTTTAAATAATCCAACTGATGAAATGAAAATACTAGCTATCAAAGAAAATGGGCTTGTACTAGAATATATAAATAATCCAACTAGAGAGATGCAAGAGTTAGCAATAGATAATAATGTTAGAGCAATTAAATTTGTAGATAATCCAACAGAAGACATGATGATAAAAGCAGTAAACGAGGGGTGGAGTATACTAGACTATATCAAAAATCCAACTGATAGAGTTATTAAGATGGCTATAAATCAAGCAGGATGGGCTATTAAGTATGCTAAAAATCCAAGTGAAGAGTTACAATTATTAGCAGTAAGAAAAAATTATGATTCAATAAAATTTATAAAAGAGCCTTATGAAAGTGTACAAGAAGAGGCAGTTAGAATAAGTTATGATGCATTAAGATATATAGAATCACCTAGTTATAATACAGAAATTATAGCTATAAAAAATAATGAAGCAGCTATTGGCTTTATAACTGATTTAGATAAGAATAAAATGTTAGAGTTTTTGAAAGTTAATATTTTAGTGATTAAATATATTATAAAGAAAATATCTAAAGATGAATTAGAGGGAGTATTAAAAGACGTATTATCAAAGGAAGATGTAGAAGAAAAGTATGTTAGAGATTTTTTAAATTGTAGTGTTATAGACAGGGATAGCGAGAATATATCAATAGATAAAATTATGTTTATTTATAAATATGGAAGTAAAACAGCAAAAAAAATCGCTGTAGACGAGAAATTAAAGATTATGTAGGAGAGAGAAAAATGAATTTTATAGACACATTAAAAAGCGTTGACTTAATATTATCCACTGGAGAAGTTCCCTTAATAGTGGGAGAAAGTGGGATAGGAAAAACAGCTTTAGCAAAAAAACTTGCTGAAGAAAATAATTGGAGTTTAGTTGTTAT
Organism: Clostridioides difficile CD160; assembly: GCF_000449425.2. Taxonomy (GTDB): domain Bacteria; phylum Bacillota; class Clostridia; order Peptostreptococcales; family Peptostreptococcaceae; genus Clostridioides; species Clostridioides difficile_E. The sequence goes on along the minus strand of NZ_AVHW01000096.1, from coordinate 34,150 downwards.
TGATGGGAATCTACTTAAAGAGGGCGAAATAGGAGGCCTTCCAACTATAGAATCTTATGTAGGAGTTGATTCCAATGGATATAAGATTGAAAAGAAAACAACAGTATATGCTGTTCATAATAAATTAAGAGAAATTGATGAAGAGATATCTAAAGGTAAGATTGTTCTTTTATTTATAGATGAGATAAATCGTTGTGAGCATACTGTGCAACAAGAACTTATGAATTTAATTCTAAATAGAGAGATTAATGGATATAAGTTGCATGATTATGTAAAGATTTTAGCAGCAATGAACCCATCAAGTAAATATGGTTCAGACTTTGATTATCAAGTTGTGGATATGGACGCTGCCCAAGAAAATAGATTTGTCTGGTTAAATATGGAGAGTGAGCATACACAATGGTTAAAATGGGCAGTTGATGAAGGAATTGAAAGAAAGGTTATAGAGTTTATTTCTACTTTTCCAGAATATCTTCATAAAATAAATGAAGATGATGTAAGGGCAACTCCTAGAAGTTATGAAAGAGTATCTAAAATTTATAAAGTTTATAAGGAAAAAAATAATTCAATTCCTAGAGCAGTATTTTTAAATGTTATAAAAGGGAATATAGGTAAGGTTATTGCAGAAGAGTTTATAAGCTTTATTGAATCAGATTCTAAACCACTAATATCTTATGAAGAGGTTTTTTTAGGAGAATCTATTGATGAGTCTATTATAGAAAGAGTAAAAAATGAAAGTCATACAAGACTTTATCTATCAGCTATAAATATCTTAAAAAACTTAGAATCAAATGTGAAGGATGGTAAATATGAATCAAACCGATACATTAATAGATTCATTGAGTTTTTAAAAGTATACCCTGTAGATTTAATGATAGGAATTATGAAGGACATTAGAAATAGTTATACTGAAGTGTATAAAAAAGCTATAGAAAATGAAGAGTTTGTAAAATCATATTTTGAATCTTATAGTTTAATAAGGGGATAGTGTATGGAAAATTATTTTAATAAGCAAGCAAAAGAACTTTATAATAAAGCAAGTGAAATTATAAGTACTCATTCTATGCTAAAGGCGAATCGTGCCAATGAGAAATTTGATGTAGATATACCACAAGATTTTAAATATGAATTTTTTAACCTTATAGATAAAGTTAATTTAAGTCTTATGGAAGAAAAGGACAATTTTTATGGATATTTTTTATTTCAGATGTCAAGAGAGATACGATTTGATATAAGTAGTCCTACGGGTGTGAATTTTAAAGGAGCTAAGTATGTTATATACTTTAATCCAATGATTTTTTTAACACTTGACATAAAACAAATGGAGACTACAATCAAACATGAAATTCATCACATATTATCTATGCATTTGGTGAGAGCAAAGGAATTAAAAGGAAAGTATAGTACATTAGCTATCAACATGGCAATGGACATAGTAGTAAATAAATTTTTAAATAATTTACCACCATATGCAACTACCTTGGAATGGGTAAATTTAAAATATTCCTTAAAACTTGAGCCATATGAACCTTTTGAATATTATGTAGAAAAGATTCAAACTGAATTAGATTTACTAGAAGAGGATGAAGATGGTGAAGAAGATGATAGTGATAAGTATGGAAATATAGAAACTGATTATAGCCCAGAAAAAACTCATAATATTTGGGAAGAATCTAACGATGTAGATGAAAAAACGCTTAAAGAATTTACTGAAAAATTTATTGATAGTTCTCAAAAAGGTACAATTCCTGCTTATTTAGAAAGTATGATATCGTCACTTAAAAATAGTAAAGGTGAACTGCCATGGAATTTGTATCTTAATAGGATAATGGGAACCGTTGAAAGTAATAAAAAGAAGACTATAACAAGAAGAAATAGAAGACAACCAGATAGATTAGACTTGAGGGGTGAACTTAGAAGTCATAAGGCAGAAATAGCAGTTGCACTTGATATAAGTGGAAGTATCAGTGATGAAGAGTTTAAACAAGCGATTAAAGAGGTTCTTAATATCGTAAAAAACTATAGCCATGAAATTACGATTATAGAGTGCGATAATGAAATTAGACGTGTATATAAGGTGAGAACTGAAAAAGACATAAAAGATAGAATTAGGATAGGTGGAGGTACTAGATTTTCTCCAGTTTTTGAATATGCTAATAATAAAAAGATTAATTTACTAGTTTACTTTACTGATGGAAAAGGTGAAAATAAGCTACAAATAGCACCTAAAGGGTATAAGATTTTATGGGTTATTTCTGGAAGAGGAGATGAACTTTCATTGAAAGAGCCTTATGGAGCAGTTAAGAAACTTACAAAAGTCGAAATAAAGGGCGAAATTTTAGAGATAAATGATGTAAGAAATGATGGATATTCAATGAATAGTCAAGCCCCAATTTTATAAGTACTCATAGAAGATAAACTATTTTAAGTTATATTTACTATGTAAATCTAAAAAATACGTTAACTAGTAGTTAATGTATTTTTTTATTTTAATAATATAAGTTTTATTTACATTAAAGTACCAAAATATGTTAAAATTAATATATAGCAAATAGTTTTGGCAAGATAAATTCAGTTGTCAAAGCTATTTTTTATTAAGGAGGGTGATGTTTTTGTTTAAGGTTGATGATTATATAATGTATGGTATGACAGGAGTATGCAAGGTTCTAGATATAACAAATGAAAAATTTACAAATGGAATAAAAAGAGAGTATTATGTGTTGAGCCCTATTTATTCTAATAATACAGTAATAAAAATTCCTGTAGATAATGAGAAAGTACCAATGAGAAAGTTACTTTCTAAAATTAATGTTATTTCATTAATAAATGATATTCCTAATATGGATACACTATGGATAGATAATGAAAAAACAAGAAGTGAGCAATTTAAAAAAATACTTAGAAATGGTAAATGTGAAGAGCTAATAAAATTAATAAGAAGTATATATGATAATAAAGAGTATGTAAAATCTATTGGTAAAAAAACACATCAAGCAGACGACAATATAATGAAAGAAGCCGAAAGATTATTGAATGAAGAGTTTGCAACTATTTTAGATATCTCTCCTGATGAAGTTAGTTCATATATATCAAGTCATATACCTCAATAAAGTATTTTATAGTATCTTTTATTTAAAAATCATAATCTAATAAAATATAATATAATTAAAAAAATACGAGAATAATGTAATTATAGATTATAAGTATTAGAATGTAAAAAAATATTGAATTTAAAGTAATTATACATAATTTAAATATAGACTGTAATAAAGTTGAAAAATTAACATTCAACATAAAAGATAAAATGAAATTTAACAACAACTTTAAAATGGTTGGTTATCAATATTTTATTGTTGTTTTTAGTCATTTTAAAAAATTGATTATCTAGGTTAATAGTATGATGAGTTATCTAGATTCTAAAATGTATAATACTATCAAAAAGTTTTTTTGTTTCGAGTAAATAAGATGGATACTATTTTAAATAGAATCCATCTTATTTAAATTTTATTTATAGTTATTTTTTAGGTGCTATTTTTTAGACATGAAAATCTATTGTAATAGAATTTATCTAGATTAGGAAATCTTATAAAAAATATAATCGACAAAATAAGACTAAATATCTATTGGAATTTATAAATAGGATAATTACTGCATATTTATAGTCTAACCTGAAAAATTATAGATGTGCGAAATTTATTAAGTATTTTATAGGAGTAATATAGAATAATTAAAAAGTTTATTTTTAAACAAACTTTTTCTTTTTTAGATAAAATATTATTTGAATAATAAATAAATATAATTATTTATAAATAATTCAAACTTGTTAAAAAAATGTTTATTGATGTGATTAGTTAGATTACTTATAACACATTTGAAATAATTGTATTTATCTATATTTAGAAATTTAAGATAAAGAGTCATTTTTACAAGATAAGATACATATAAGTTTAAAAATTAATGAATTCTATTAAAATAATTAAATATATAACAATTATTTAATTATTTTAATAGAATTTATAAAACTCAATTTGGATTTATTTCATTTCTTAATTTATCGTTTTTATTCTTAAAAAAATAGATGTTAATAGTATGTAATTTGATTATTATATATTGGATACAAAAAACTTATTTTTGAAAATAAGTAAATTAAGAAAAAGATTAAAATTTCATTTCTAAAAAACCATTCTAGATGTTGATTTAACTTATATTTCCATATAAAAAAATATATATAATATACTTGACAAATATAATTTAAATTTTTCTAATTATTTACTGTCGATTAATCGATTTTTTTCTTGCATATAAGTATATATTTATGGTACGATTTACATGGTGAAATAAATAGGGGGAGGTGGAAAATAAATATTCGTGAAAAAGTTTTCAAATTGAAGCATTTTTATGGAAAATATATTATAAATACATAACATAGCTTCAGTTAATAGTATTAAAGCGAATATATGGATAATCACTTTAAAATAACAGTTTTTATGTTTAGATTCACAGTGTTTAGTATAGTCTTATATCATAAGAAATAAATCTAATCTGTGAATGGATAGTAGTTTATTTATTTAAGTTGAGAATTGGTTAGACGAAGTAACATAGAGATTTAAAAAATAAATAAAAACATTATTTGAATAAAATATATGTTGCTTTATTCGAGACTCCTTTAAAAAAGCACTTAAATGTAATTATATAAGTTGCCACAAAAGGAGGAATTTAGTTTGTAAAATACTATCACGTAAAAAAATAAGAATTGCTATGATGAAGATTTTTTCATGGTCTTAAATAAGAATCTAATGATTTATAAATATATCTGAAAATAATGAATTTATATAATTTAAATTTATAATTAAAAAGCATATTTAATTTGTTCCATGAAAAAATAAATTCTACAAATAAAAACGCAATTATCTTAATAATTATTACAAATTGTTTTACAAAACAATATCACCGAATCTTTCACCAAAAGAAAGAATCTAGGTAAAACGTAAAAATATAAAAATACAAAAATACAATTAAGAAAGGATTTAAACTTATGAGCACAACAGTAAATAAGAAGGGTAAATTCCCTATAGGATTTTATATCTGCTCAACAACTTTCTCATTTGAAAGAGCAGCATATTATTCTGCGAAGTTTTTAATCTATATATTCCTTACAACAGCTGTAATTCATGGTGGTCTTGGAATAGATAAAGGACAAGCTGCCATAATGCAAGCTAACCTTGTTGCATTCACATACCTTGCACCAATCATTGGGGGATATATATCAGATAGGTGGATAGGAGCTAGATATACTATACCTATAGGTATGCTTATCATGGGGATAGGATATTATCTTGGTTCTATTGCAACTACAGTTTCTATGGTAAATGCAATGATAATATTAGTTTCAATTGGTACTGCATTCTTTAAAGGAAATGTATCTGCAGTAAATGGACAGCTTTTTGACAATCAAGAAGAACTTGATACAGCATTCTCAGTACAGTATTCTTTTGTTAATATAGGTTCTTTTATTGGAACTACAGCAGTTGGTATACTTTATGCTAAAACATTTGCAAAAAATGGTGTACTTGGATTCTCTCAATGTTTCTTCATAGCAGCTGTACTTTGTGTAATAGGTGCAATATGGTTCACATATGGATGGAGATTCCTTGGAAATGCAGGAAAGAGACCATTTAAAGAAGGCGTAGTTGCTGAAAAAGTTGAAGCAAAAGATAATTCGCCTCTTACAGGTATGGATAAGAAGAGAATTTGGGCTATTATACTTATTTCATTCTTCTCTGTAGTATTCTGGTTATTCTGGTACTTAACTTATCTTGCAGTTTATGATTATGGTGCAGCATTTGTAGACATGACTATTGGAGGATTTGAAATTCCTCTTGCTTGGTTTGACTCATTAAATGCACTTGTATGTATAGTATTAGGACCAGTTCTTGGAGCATTATGGTTCAAACTTGCCAGTAGACCACAAGGAGATATAAGTTTATTTAAAAAGACAGGTCTTGGATTAGCATTCTTAGGTCTTGCATTCTTAATGCTTGTTGGAGCAGAACTTTCAAGAGGTGTTGGAGCCCCTGAAACTGCTAAAGCTAGTATAATATGGATAATCATGTTTGGTATACTTCTAAGTTTTGGAGAAATGTTATTCTCACCACTTGGTAACTCTTTCGTAAGTAAGTATGCACCTAAGAAACTTCTAGGTGTTCTTATGGGAGTATGGACATTTGCTACTTTCTTAGCTGGTCAAGGATACGGATATATATATGCATTCACTCTTAAATTTGATATGATTAAGGTATACACTGTAATTCCAGTAATACTATTTGTTGCAGCTATACTATTATTCTTATCTGACAAGACATTAAGTAAACTTGTTGAGGATGATAAATAATCAATAAATAATTATTATTTTATATAGATTAATCTACAATAATTATATTATATTAGGTTGATTTATAGCTAATTAGTAAGAAGAATAAAAATTTACGTTTAAGCATAATATTATTATATATATTGAAGTAAATTTATTAAAAAATAGATAAAAAAATACTAGTCTTAGTTGGCTAGTATTTTTTTATCTTAAATTATATAGAGAATTAATACATAATTTCTCCACTTAAAACAGTATAAGCACTTCCTCCGATTTTTACAGATGATATATCATTATTTTCCTTGGCTATATTTACATATACTTTTCCAGGTCTGTTTATAAAGTTACCTTCCTCACCAATAAAACTAGTTTTTTCTAAAATATTATGTTGTACTATATAAGATGATACACAAGCATTTCCAGTTCCACATACAGGGTCTTCTGTAACTCCAACATATGGTGCAATAGATCTTAAATGATAGTCACATTTTTCATCTATAGTCTCTATGCAAAATGGAGTTATACCAATTATATTATTTTCACCACTAAATTTTTTGATTTCATTTAAGTCTGGAGAAATATTTTTTAAATCATCTAAAGATTTTAATCCAAATACAAGCCACCAAAGTCCAGTATTTACCTTCATAATTGGATACTCAAGCAATCTATCTTCATTTACACCTATCATTTGTGCAAGTTCTTTTCTGTAGTTATCTAAATTCTCAAATTCAGGGGGATTTTGTTCCATCATAAATATATTTTCATTATCTATTTCTTTAAGCTCTACAGATAGTACACCAGCTTTTGTTTCTTGATAAAATATATTCTTATTAGTATCAAGCTTCCCCTCTTCTAAAAGTGCATGAAAAGCTCCTACTGTTGCATGACCACATAAATCAACTTCTAAACCAGGTGTAAAGAATTGTACCTTGAAATCTGCCACATTTGATTCTGAAACAAATGCAGTTTCTGATAAGTTCATTTCTTTAGCCACATTTTGCTTGATTTCGTCAGAAATATTGGATGCATCAGTAACTACACCAGCAGGATTTCCTCCAAAAGGTACAGTTGTAAAAGCATCAACTTGTTTAATATTAATTTTATTCATTCTTAAAACCTCCTTTTGTTTTTTCTGAAATATAAATTTCATGTTTTATGTATTGATCTCCAATATATAAAATATTAGAGTTTCTTGTCCAGATTGAAATAGCTTCACTTCCTTTAGATAAGTTTCCTGTCAGTATTTCATTGTTATCTACAATTAAAATAATTCCTCTGTAAAGCTTTTTATTTTCAAGTGTAGTATCATTTCCTCCATGGATATGAATATTACTTAGGCCTTCTAGTTTTTTATTTTCTGAAAGAAGTATTTCAACATTAATATTTTTTTTACAAGCAATTAGAAGGTCATTTTTTAGTTCAAGAATTTCTTCATAAGGGCAAGAAAGTATAATTTCTTGTTTTGCATTATTTATCATTTCTATTGCCTTTTTTAAGATATTTTTATTATCTTTTATATTTAAAACATATTCTATACTTTTACCTTTATTTAATACCTGTAAGTTGTCGTTTAGCTTATCTATAGAATTATTAAATTCTTCTTTTTTATTTTTTAATAATTCGCTAGGATTTATAGGTACATATTTAATAGGGTCAGTTCCAACATTGACAATTATATTATTGTTTATTAGTTTTGTTATGTTTTCATATACTTTTGATTGTGGGACACCTGATAATTTGCTTATCTCGTATCCTGTTAAAGGATTTTCTTTTAATAATGCTATGTATATTTGAGATTCATATTTTGTAAATCCTATATTTTGTAATTCATTAACTATATCATCCATAGGTAAACTCCTTTTATAAAAGTTTAGTAACTACATAGGTAGTTATTAATTTAATTTTATAACCTAAATAGTGAAATGTCAACTATAATTAAGCAGAAAGTAAAAATATATAGTATAGATATGTAACCTCATAATCATACTTAGCATGAGATTAAAGTTATTAAAAATGAGTAGTTACAAAAAAGTGACTAATTGCACTGTTACATGGGTCGTAGTATATTAATATCAAGAAAACAATAAAGGAGATATATATTATGTCAAAAATAATAAATAACAATGAATTTATAAACGAAGTAGAAAATAAAGATGGATTAGTAGTTGTAGATTTCTTCGCAACTTGGTGTGGACCTTGTAAAATGTTATCACCAGTATATGAAGCATTAGGAAATGAGATGGCTGAAAAAACAGATTTTCTAAAAGTGGATATAGACCAAAGTATGGAATTAGCTCAAAAATTTGAAGTATCTACAGTACCAACTGTAATAATATTTAAAGATGGGAAGCCTGTAGATAGATTAATAGGTTTTATACCTAAAGATAATTTAAAAAGTAAAGTTGAATCATATATGTAATTAAAATAATTCATATATATAAACAAAAAACTCATTATAGTGAGTTTTTTTGTTTATATAGTATAAATCTTAAAGCGGTTACAAATAAGTGCCTAATTGGCAATGATATCATCTGTTGATATAGTATTTATATAAAAGAAAAATGAAAGGTTATAAAAAATAGGTGAAACTATGAGATATGATATTGCGATAATAGGAAGCGGTCCAGCAGGACTTGCAGCTGCTATAAATGCTAAAATTAGAAATAAAAATATAATTTTATTTGGAACTGAAGATATAAGTCAAAAGCTTATTAAAGCGCCTTCTATAGAAAATTATTTAGGAATTGGTAATATAAGTGGCTTAGAACTTAAAGATAAATTTAAAAAGCACATAGATGATATGGGAATAGAGATAACTCAAAAAAGAATTAATAATGTATATAGTATGGGTGAATATTTTACATTAGTTTCTGGAAACGATACATATGAATCAACTACGGTTGTATTAGCTACAGGTATTGAATATGGAAAAATGATAAATGGAGAAGAAGAATATCTTGGAAAAGGGGTAGGATATTGTGCAACATGTGATGCAATGTTATATAGAGATAAAAAAGTGGCTATAATAGGATACAATCATGAAGCTGAAGAAGAAGCAAATTTTTTAAGTGAAATAGCAAGTAGTGTTTACTATATACCTATGTATAAATTAGAAAATAAAATCAATAGTAGTATAAACATAATAGATGATAGACCCTTAGAAATAAAAGGTGGAAAACTAGTCAATAAATTAGTATTGAGAAAAAGTGAGTTGGATATAGATGGTATATTTATCATAAAAGATAGTGTATCACCAAAATATATGGTTCCAGGATTAGAAGTAGAAGATTCTCATATAAAATCAGATAAAAACATGAATACAAATATTGAAGGTTTATATGTGGCAGGGGACTGTGCTGGGAAACCATATCAATATTTAAAATCAGCAGGTCAAGGTCAGACAGCTGTATCTAGTGCAATTTCTTATCTAGATAAGCAGAAGATAAATAAATCAATGCTTGTTAATACTTATTAGATAAAAATTAATAAAAACCTAAGGTATTATTTTTTTAATACATCTCCCCAACATTAAGAAATGTTATTTGAAAATAAAGATTTAATGTAAAAAGGTGAATTCTATTATATGAATTCACCTTTTTACATTAAATCTTATATAAGTTGTGTATAAAAATGTATTTCTTTTGATGATTAAAAATATTTTGATAGAGTTAATTTTTATCTATTGCTGAAAAAGAATAGAAAAAACTTATTTAAAAGCCAAAGTTTTAAGAGCATATATAAATTTATCTATCTCATCAAAAGTATTGTACATTCCTAAACTTATTCTAACAAGCCCTACAGGACTTTCCCTCATAAATCTAATATATGCCTCTTTTGGACTTATACCTAACAGTTTTTGTACATAAATATCTGCACCTACTACTCCAGCTCCAGTTTCTATTCCAAAGTTATCAACCAAATATTTTGCTACATCCTTATAGTACATATTACTTATATTAAAAGATATATTTGGGATAATTACATTGTTTGACTTATCTCCATATATTATCACATTAGGTATTTTCTTCATTTCCTCTTTAGCATATAAAAATAATTCTCTTTCATATTCTGAAATTCTGTTTAAACCAATTTTGTTTAAAGTGTTTAGTGCTTTTCCCATTGCAAGAGTTCCAAAATACTCTGGATATCCTGCTTCAAAACGTTGAGGTATATTTGCATATATTATTTTGTCATCGGTTACAAATTTTGTAGAACCTGAACCATATAATACAGGAGTAAATTTTTCAAAGAATGCTTTAGGACCTACTAGAGCCCCACCATTTAATGGGGAATAGCATTTATGTCCACTAAAAACAATAAAGTCTATATGCTCAGCACATTCATGTGGCATCATTGAAAAAGGTTTATGCTGAATTACTTGAACAATATCCACTAATATCTTTGCACCGTATTTATGAGCCATTCTTGCTATTTCATATATAGGAGTGGTTATACCTGTAACATTACTAGCACCTGTAACCGTAACCAGAGATATATTCCCAGCATTATTTCTAAGTATATTCTCTAATTGGCATAAATCAAGTTCTCCTTTTTCTGTAATTCCAACAACTTTTGTAGGAAAATTAACTTTAAAAGGCAGGTAATTAGCCATATGTTCCATTGCTGTAGTAATAACAAGTTTATTTGGACTTTCATTCTTAAAAAATTCCGCTAATAAGTTTATTCCTTCTGTAGCATTTTTGACATAAATAACAGAGTCTTTTTCTTTATCTCCATCAATGAGTTTTAGAATGGTATATCGTACATTCTCATATTCTAAAGTATTTTTTTCTGAGATTATTCCTGGAGCATTAATATAAGTAAGCCACGGAATCTCGCAATTTAAATTATCCACTACGTTTTTTAGAACTAATGGAGTAGCAGAATTGTTAAAATATATCCTTTTAACAGTTTCACTACTCTTAGTTTTAACTTTAAGATTTGCACCTTCAATGTATTCAGATAAATCCATGAATGGCATAAAAAAACCCCTTATCTAACAAACTATTGTATTTTTTATTAAACAAGTTCAAGTTTTAATCAAGAGCTTGTTTAATATATGTTATGTTTTTAGAAAGGGTTTTGTTAATTAGCTCTTGTTAAGTTATTTATTGAATTTATTAATATTTGTAGATAGATTATTAAATCCATTACTAGAAACATTAAAAGATTGGATTGACTCAAATTTGACACGTGCAAATATTTGAATAATAATAAGGTTGAGTTTTGTTTAAAATATAAATAGTTATAAGGTGAAGTTAACATTCAATAAACATTCATTATATATAATAAATAGATTGATATTTTATTTAGGAGATGATTATGTGAGAGTATTAATAATAGAGGATAATAAGGAACTTTCTTATAATATAAAGTCAGGCTTGGAAAATGAAGGACTTGTAGTAGATATAGCAAATTGTGGATTAGATGGAGAAGAAAAAGCATTTATAAATGATTATGATGCTATATTATTAGATTTAAACTTACCTGATAAAGATGGAATAGAGATATTAGAATTTTTTAGAAGTAATAATCTAGAGATACCTATAATAATTGTAACAGCAAGAGATGGAGTAAATGAGTTGGCAAAGGGGCTTGATTTAGGAGCTGATGATTATATAGTAAAGCCATTTCAAATTATAGAATTAAGAGCTAGGATACAAGCAGTTATAAGAAGATTTTATGGTAGGACAAACCCAGATATAAAAGCAGGACCCATTACAATAAATCCAGCATCGAGAAAAGTATATGTATATGATAAAGAAGTAAGTCTGGGAAGCAAAGAATTTGATATAGCAGAATATATTGCAAGTAGATATCCAAATATTGTGTCAGGTATAGATATATCAGAACACGTTTATGATGAATATTTTGACCCTTTATCATCTGTACTAAGGGTACATATAGCTAGATTAAAAAAGAAATTAAAAGAAGTGGCAGGTAAAGAGATAATAATAACTACTAGAGGGATAGGATATTCTATATGCAAGGATTAAAGAATAAAAAGACTATAGTGTTAATTTTATATTCTGTTATAGTTTTTATAATTTTTGCAATAGGTCTAAAATATATTATAAACATATCTGATATAGATAAGAATTTAATTTCTAGAGATTTAACTCCATATAAGGGCGAAATGATGCCAGACAATGTACATGATATAGATAAAGGAGTAATAACTAATTATGATCTTATACTTAAGAATAATTTTAATGTAGTTATAATATTATTTTTTGCTTTTATAGTGACATCTAATTTCATACTTTTATCGATACTAAATAGATTGGAGTTTAAAGAAAGAATAGAAATATTAAATAATATAAATAACATTGAAGATGAGGACGAAATATTGAGCATAGACCCTATTATGTCTAGAGTGTATAAAGACTTAAAAAATAAATTTGATTCTCATATTGAGGACTATAAAAGATTGAATTCATATTTATCACATGAACAAAAAAACGCTATATCTATATTGAAAACAAGTTTAGAACTTGATGGAAATAATGAATTATTAAATACTCTTGATAAAGTTTCAAATAGTGTAGAAGATGTACTTGCAATAAGTGATATAAAAAATAATGAGGATATGTATGAGGTTGATATAGCTTTAATATGTGCACAAGTGTGTGATAATTATTCTAAAGTGTATAGCAATTTGAACTTTGATTTTGATGAAGATGAAAATATGAGTATCTATGGAAAAGAAAAGTGGATTTATAGAGGTGTATCCAATCTTTTAGATAATGCAATAAAATATGGTGAAGGTAAAGATATATATGTAAGTGTAAAAAATCAAAAGGGAAGTGTTATTGTATTGGTAAAAGATAATGGCATTGGAATGAATAAGCATCATATAGATAAAATATTTTATGATAGGTATAGAATAAATGAATTAAATAAGGACGGGTATGGTATAGGTCTTAGTTTAGTAAAGCATGTATGTAATTTATGTAATGGTTTTGTATGGGTTGAAAGTGAAGAAAATAAAGGTTCAACTTTTTATTTAGTGTTTAAAGAATATAAGTAATAATTAATAAGAGTTCTAATAATATCGATAACATAGTATTCAATTGATAAGAGGAGATATAAAGTGTATATTTTAAATAATGCAATTAAAAATTTGATTAGAAATAAAATTCATAGTTCATTTAGTATAGTTATTATGTTATTAATGGTTTTATCAATTGCTATTTTCTCAATAATAAATTTAAGTGCATCTATTATAAATCAAAAATATGAGAAAAAACTTGAGTCAAAGGTAAGTATTAAAATTAATGAAAAAAAGATTGGCCAAAATGATTCAATAGAATCTTTGAGAGGATATAGTGTTTTAAATTTAGATGACTATTTAAACTTTTCAAAATCAAAATATGTAAGAAAAATGTCACTTATAGGAAATATTGTTTTGTATCTTGATAATAATAAAAAAACTGTAGTTAGTAATGATAAAAATCTTGTATATGGTGATATAGGCACAAATTTTGTGGTTATGGGATTTACAGATAAAAATATAAATCTTAAATATTATAATTTAGATATGAGTAGAGGGAGATTATTTGAAAAAGATAATGAATGTATAGTAAGTGAAGACTTTCTAAGTGTTAGTGAGTTTAAGCTTGGAGATACAATATCTTTGCTAAATGATTATGATGCTAATACTATGTTAAATCTAAAAATAGTAGGTGTATATAAGAAAAAATATGGCAATAAAGTAGAAAATACTCAAGATATAAGCATATACAATAACATATTAACCTCATACAACACTTTACTTGAGTTTGAAAAAAAGATTAGACCAGAGAATCAGATGATTTATACAAGTGCTAATTTTTTGCTTAAAGATTCTAATAGTAGAAAGGTTTTTGAGAAAGAACTAAGAAATAAAGGGCTAAGTGATATATATAAAGTTACTATAGATGATTCAGTGTATCATAAATTAATGGCACCAATAAAACACTTGTCTAGTGTAGCTTTTACATCTATTTTTGGAATATTAGTGTTAGGCTCAATATTATTGATGATAAGTTCTGTAATATCAATAAAAAAAATAAAATATGATATAGGGGTGTTGAGGCTAATTGGAATGTCTAAATTTAAGATAATTAGAAGTTTCGTTTATGAAAGTATCATAATGATTTTGATATGTATTATACTTGGATTAGGAATTGCAAGTATATCAGAAAAAGCAATATCAAATTATGTTTTTGAATATCAGTATAAATATAATGTAACATATAATGACTCTGTATTTGATTATGGAGGATATAAAGATATAAACATAAATTATAGTAACAGCAAACAAGAGATGAAAAATTTAAAAGATAAATCAACTTTAAAATTTATGTTTAATATAATTATTATGGCAATTATATTGATATTGTTGACTAGTATAGTATCCATATATAGTACAATTATGTACAAGCCAATACAAATAATTTATGATAGAAATTAGGTGATGGAGATTGCCAATACTTAAATTAATTGATGTTAATTATAAATATGAGGGCAGTAGTAAGTTTGTATTAAAAGATATGAGTGCAGAGTTTGAAACTGGAAAAATGTATGTTATTATAGGAAAAACTAGAGCGGGAAAGAGTACTTTATTGTCTACAATATCGGGTCTCGATGATTGTACTAGTGGAAGTATTATATATAATGGTGAAGATTTAAAAGATATAAATAAAAATATTTATAGAAGTAAGTATGTAGGTGCAATATTTAAAGGTTACAACTTGTTAAATGATGCCACTGTTTTAGATAATATTATTATGACTATGTTGGTTGGTGGAAACAGAGAAAAGAATAAGGATGAAATTGTATATAAGACTCTACAAAAAGTAGGAATTAATAAGGAAAAAGCAAATTGTAAAGTGAAAGATTTATCTAACTATGATAAGAAGAGAGTCTGTATTGCTAGAGCATTGTCTAATAATCCAAGTTTAATAATTTGTGATGATATCATAGAAAATGATGATATTATAGAAAGTACTGATGATAAAAGCAAAAAAAGCTTGGTAGATATACTTTACAAACTAGCATCTAAAGATAATAAATGTGTGATAATAGCTACAACTTTAGATAGAATTGCTTTATGTTCAGATGAGTTATGGGGAATAAGTAATGGCAAATTGATGTTTATAAAAAGTAGAGATAATAGGATAGACTAAAAATATAATAAGATAGATTAAGATAAAAGCATTATTATAAATTTATAATAGTGCTTTTATTTATGAGTTATTATGTAAATAATTTGTGTAATAGTCTATATATTTTTTATGAAGATATCAAAAAGTATAGGACAATTAAATTATTAAATTACACGAAAATGAGCTACAGTTGGGGGAAACTGTAACTCATTCTATTTTGGGGGAGATAGGTTGAACTTATTGGTTATCCGTATCATATTTTTAGTATAGTCACTTATTTAAATTTATATACATTTTTTTATAAATTTTACATAAAATGTTAAATATTAATTGAAACTAATGATAAATATGACCAGTAAACTTATAAAAATATTAAAGATATGACTAAATAAAAGTAGTTAAAATGTATTGTAAATAATTAGAAAAAATGATTTTATAAGTAATTATAGACATATAAGTATAATAATCTAATAAAAAAACATAAAACAAAATATAAAAATTATTATAAAATATATTATAAAAAACTATGCCTAATTTATCTAAATTAAAATTTATATTAGTTAATACATATATTTGAGAAAAAATTAAAAATACAATATAATTTGAATTTCAATATATATCTATATAGTTCAAATTGAAATACTTGAAAATACTGGAAAATAGTTTGAAATTAGTTTCAGAATATAAAATGTTGATTAATTTTAACTAATTGAATATACAAAAGAAATATTTAAATATATTTAAATAAAAAAACGACAAAATATGATAATTTGATTAAGAATAATTAAAATATTTTGTTATTGTAGTATTATAGGGTAAAATGCAAAATATATTCGAAAATAAAATTTTAAATATTGACATTAAATTAAATATAATATACTATGTAAGTGTGATGAGAGATTTTTTTTAGAGGGGATTTATAGTGAATATAAAAAAAATATTTAATAACAATGTCGTAGTAAGCTCCTTAGAAGATGGCACAGAAATAATTGTTACTGGTGCTGGAGTTGGATTCAAGAAAAAAGTAGGAGATTTGATAGATGAAAATTTGATTTCTAAGAAATATTTTGTTCAAGATAATCAAAAAGACAAATACAATCAAATACTTAATAAGACCTCTATTGAATACTTTAAAATTTCAGAAGAAATTATAGAAAAGGCTAATGAAGTTTTAAATACTCAAGTGAATGATTCAATAATATTAGCCTTAACTAGTCACATAGAATTCGCTGTCCAAAGAGAAAAACAAGGTATAAAATTACCAAACTTAATATTGAATGAGACAAAACAACTTTATAGAGAAGAATTTGAATTTGGATTATGGGCAATTGATGAAATTGAAAAAAGGATAGGAGTAAAATTGCCTGAAGATGAAGCAGGATATATTGCTATTCATATAATCAATGGTTTGGAGAATTCTCAAAAAGATGAAGGTATTAATATACTTGAGTTTTCAAAGCAAGTTATTCAGATAATTGAAGAAGTACATGGGTTTAAATTAGATGTAAATTCACTAAATTACACTAGACTTATAACTCACTTAAAGTTTTTTGTTCAAAGGATTTTAAGAAAAGAAACTTATAAAGATAGTGATATTGAAGATATGTACAAATTGGTAAATAAAAATTATAATAAACCTAAAATATGTACTGAGGAAATTGCAGCATTGGTATTAGACATGTTTGAATATAAAATTAGTAAAGAAGAAGAATTATATCTAATGATTCACATAAATAAAATAACAAATAGTGGTTGTTAGGATTGTAACTGATAAGCAGGCAAAACCTAAGTCATTGAACTTAACTATAGATTAAGTTTTTTGATTTAGGCTTTTTTATTAAATACAGACAGTGAGTTTTAGGATTGTAACTGGTTAAGCAGGCAAAACCTAAATCATTGAATTTAACTATTAGGTTAAGTTTTTTGATTTAGGTTTTTTTATTAAATATAGACAGTGAGTTTTAGGATTGTAACTGGTTAAGCAGGCAAAACCTAAATCATTGAACTTAATTATTAGATTGAGTTTTTTGATTTAGGTTTTTCTATAAATTTGATTATGTTTTTAGATAAAAATAGGAGGGTAAAATTATGAAAAAAAATAAGTTAGGTTTATGGAACTTCTTCCAAATGTTAGGAAAAACGTTTATGTTCCCAATAGCACTACTTAGTGTTTCAGGGATGATGTTAGGACTTGGTGCAGGTTTTACAGACCCTAAGATGATTGCTATGGTTCCATTTTTAGGAAATGAATATGTTAACATGATTTTAAATTTCATGCTGACAATAGGATTATTTGCATTTAATAATTTGGGAGCATTATTTGCAATGGCAATTCCATTAGGATTATTAAAAAAAGAAAAAGAGTTTGGAGCGTTTTCAGGTTTAGTAGGATTTATAGCAATGCATATAGGTACAAATTTTTATTTAACAAGAGCTGATTTATTAGTACCAGTAGACCAAATGTCAACTAATGGTCAAGCTATGATTATGGGGATACAAACATACAATACAAGTGTTTTAGGTGGTATTGTAGCAGGTTTAATTGTTTATGCAATATATGATAAAGTTAGTAATTTAAAAATGCCAGAATCATTAGGATTCTACAGTGGTCCAAGATTAGTTCCAATTGTTAGTTTAATAGTTATGAGTATTGTTGGATTATTAATACCTATTGTTTGGCCACCATTTTTCAATGCGTTCCAAAATTTAGGAAAATGGATTTCTTCAGCAGGACCATTAGGCTATTTCTCATATGCAGTGGCAGAAAGAGTTACAATTCCATTTGGATTAAATCATCTTGTAACATCAGTATTCCGTTTTACACCAATAGGTGGAACTGCTGTTATTGACGGAGAAACATACTTTGGTACATTGAATATGTTTATGGCATATGTAGAGAATAATCAGATTATACCTCTTGATTTAGCTGGTAAAATGGAACAAGGTAAATTAATGATTCAATATGGATTAGCTGGTGCTGCACTAGCTATATATCGTACAGCAAAACCAGAAAATAGAAAAGCGCTTAAAGGACTTTTAATATCAGGAGTGTTGACAGTTATTATAGGTGGTATAAGTGAGCCAATAGAATTCTTATTCTTATTTATCTCACCAGCATTATTTGCTTTCCATACATTTATGAATGGTTTAGCAAACATGGTACTTCCATACTTAGGTGTATTAATGGGATTCACAGGAGATTTAATTGCATTTATAAGTTTTGGTGTGTTAAGAGGTACAGCTACAGGATGGCCAATAGCAGTATTAGTAGCAGCCTTATACTTTGCAATATACTATTTTGTATTTAAGTGGGCAATTATTAAGTTTAATATAAAGACTCCAGGACGTGAGGATAAAGAAATAAAAGTATCTGAGGGAAATGGTTCAGATTTTAAAAATCTATCTACATATAAAGGACAGCAAATGATAGCTGCTTTAGGTGGACAATCTAATATATTATCATTAGATAATTGTGTAACTAGACTACGTTTAAAATTACAAGATGTATCACTAATAAATGAGGATGCAATTAAAGAAGCTGGTGGTATAGCAGTTGTTAAATTAGACGAACACACAATACAAGTAATTATAGGGACTCAAGTGTATTCTTTAAGAAAGCAGATGGATAAAGCTATGGAAGGTCATTTGGAGGCATGTAATGATTAACTTTGATAAAAAAATAGACCGATTGGGTACATATTGTACCCAATGGGACTATGTAGAAGATCGATTTGGAAAAAAGGGGTTACTTCCTTTTACAATATCAGATATGGACTTAGAGTTTCCATATGAAATAACAGAAGTCTTACAAGAAAGATTAAATCATAGAGTTTTGGGATACAGTAGATGGAAACATGATGATTTTAGAAATTCAGTTACGAATTGGTACATTAGAAGGTTTAATTGTAGTATTGACAGTAATTGGATATATTACAGTCCTAGTGTAATGTACTCAATTAGTAAACTTATTGAGATATTTAGTGATGAAGGAGATGGAATCCTGATAAATACTCCTGCATATAATGCTTTTTATGATGTTATAGCAAATAATAATCGTAATATTATAAAATCGCCTCTTGTAAATGAAGGTGGATTATATTTGATTGATTTTGAGGATTTTGAGAAAAAATGCAAAAAATCTAAGATATTTATTTTATGTAATCCTCATAATCCAACTGGAAGAGTATGGAGTGAATTAGAACTCGCTAAGATTGTAGGTATATGTAAGGACAATAATGTAAAGATAATATCAGATGATATACATATGGATATTGTATATGATAATAGAATGACTCCTATCTTAAAGGTTGCAGAAAGCTATTTAGATTCTATATTTATTTGTACATCAGCATCTAAGACTTTTAATATACCAGCATTAACTGGGTCATATGTGATTATACCAAATGAAAGCATTAGAAATCAATTTGAAAATATCACTAGATACCGTGATTTTGTAAATTCACCTGCAATACTAGCAATACTAGCAACAATGGTTTGTTATAATGATTGTGAATATTGGTTGGATGAGCTATTAAAATATCTTAAAGATAACCTTGAATATACAATTAATTATATAAAAGATAGTTTAGAACCATTAAAATTGATTATGCCAGAAGGTTGTTACTTTGCTTGGATAGATTTTTCTGACCTTAAGATAAGTAGTGAGGAATTCCAAAAGTTATTGATGGATATTGGAGAAGTAGCTATTATGTCAGGAAACGTATATGGTGAAGAAAGTGAGTTTTATTTAAGGTTAAATGTAGCATGTTCAAGAGAAAAACTTGAAGATGGTTTAAATAGAGTTAAAAAAACTATAGATTATATTGCAAAAAATATTTAATATAGAAGGGGAGATAGTTATGAGCTATTTAAAAACAATGGTTGATGTTATGACTACTGAAATGAATGCCATAAAGTGTTTAATAGATGAAGCAGGTATTGAATATGAAAGTATAGTTAATGAAATTGCCAACTGTGAAGGTAAAGTAATTTTTATGGGAGTAGGTAAATCTGCACATATAGGCAAGAAATTGGCAGCTACATTTGCCAGCACTGGGACACCAAGTTTTTTTGTACATGCAACAGAGGCAGTACATGGAGATTTGGGAATGATTGAAAGTAAAGATATTACAATTTTAATCTCAAATAGTGGAAATTCTATGGAAGTAGTAAATTGTATAAAGTATGTTAAAGCAATAGGTTCTAAAACAATTGCATTTACTTCAAATAGAAATTCAGTATTGGCAAAAGAGTGTGATTATGCTTTAATATATCCTGCAAAGGATGAAGCAGACCACCTAAATTTAGCACCAACAACATCATCTACGATTACTTTGGTTTTAGGAGATTCTATTGCATGTGCATTATCTAAGAATAGTAACTTTGATTCAGCTGATTTTTATAAATATCATCCAGGAGGAAGCCTAGGAGAGAAATTAAAAGCAGCAAATAATGGTTAAAAGTAAAAAAGGAGAGTATGCTTTATGTTCAAAATGTTTAAAAAAAAATCAATAAAGTCACCCATATCAGGAAAAGTAATAGAATTATCTAAAATTCCAGATGCTGTATTTTCTCAAAAACTTATGGGAGAAGGTGTAGCTATAGATTCTACAGGAGATATTGTTTATGCACCAATTAATGGAAAGATAGCAGTAATAGCAGAGACTAAACATGCATTCGTGATAGAATTAGAAAATGGAATGGAGCTTCTTATTCATATTGGATTAGATACTGTAAATTTAAAAGGAGAAGGGTTTGAAGCATTAGTAAGTGTGGGTGAACAAGTAAAAGAAGGAACACCAATGTTGAAAATTAACCGTTCTTTGATTGAATCAAAGGGGATATCACTTATTACTCCAGTTACAATAACTAACTATTCAGAGTACAACATGAATACATATAATGTAGGTAATAGTGTTGAGGGTGGAAAAGATACTGTAATTGAGTTTAAATAAAAAACTAAGGTACAAGACTAGTATTTATAAATTTATGTTTTATAAGTTTAATTACATAGATTTGTTGAATAAAAAGGAATTCTTTAATTATTAATTGAGGAGTTCCTTTTGTTTTGTAAATATTAAATAGTTTTATGTATATAGAAAAATATTTAATGTTAAATAAGACAAATAAGTACTCATATAACTAATAATTTAGATATATTTGTTTGGATATATTGTTTTGTATATTGTAATTTAAAACTAATGAATAAGTAGATACTATAAATAAACAATTAAAATGTTGACTAAATAAATAAACTTTAATATAATATATCTATTAAAACTATAAACCATAGAGCGGAGGTAGAGGCATGAAAATTGAAAATCTTTCTATTAATGATATTAAACGAGGTTATGTATTTAATGATGAGTTAAATTGTTATACTTGCATTACATGTACAAAAACGTATGAAGTTGGAGAGATATACAGAATAGGTGATAGATTCTTTGAAGCTTCAAAAGCCATTGAATTACATATGGAATTAGAGCACAGTGATTATTTGGAAAAATTGATTAATGGTGATTCAAAGTACAACACACTGACTGAAAATCAAAAACACTTATTTCAATTATTCATTAGTGATTTACCAGATAAGGAAATTGCAAAAAAGATTGAAGTATCTACATCCACTATTCGCCATCAAAAATTTATGTTTAGAGAAAAAGCAAAACAAGCTAAACTATATTTAGCATTATATGAGTCTGTATTTGAAGAAAAACCTAATAGAGGTAGTACTATAGTACCAATACATGAACATGCTAGAATGGTTGATGAAAGATATGTAGTAACTGAAGAAGAGAGAAAACACATTTTAGAAACTTCATTTGAAAGTATGAACCCTCTAAAATTAAAAGTATTTTCCTCAAAGGAAAAGAAAAAGGTTGTAATTTTATCCAAGATTTTGGAACAATTTGAATATGGAAAGCAATACTCAGAAAAGGAAGTTAATAAGATTTTAGAATCAATATATAATGATTTTGCAACAATTAGAAGATACTTAATTGAATATGGTTTTATGAGTAGAAATAAAGAATGTACAAAGTATTGGTTAACATAATGATAATAGTAAAATCTACTAACATATAATGCTATTTTTACTTTGTTAATTATGGAAGGAGTTAAGTATGAATGATGAATTGAAATCTATTTTGCACAGTAAAGGTGTAGATATTGTTTGCTTTATTGATATATCTGAATTTCCAGCAAGTCAAACACATGGTTTTTCTAAAGCAATTTTATTTTGTATAGGATTATCAAAAAAATTCGTTACAGATATATATAATAACTTACCTACAGATAGTGATGATTTCTTAGAAAAAGAGGAAAAAGTAGAAGAGTTAGCTGATTGGATTTCAAAATATATTCAAGATAAAGGTTATAAAGCTTATTCTCAATCAGAAAAAAATAATCTAGAACATGGATATTCTGAAAAGGGTTATATTAATCCGACAATGCAATCTGGTATTAGTACTTTACCACATAAGACAATAGCAAACATTAGTGGTATTGGATTTATGGGGAAAAATAATTTGTTTGTAACTGAGGAATATGGTTGTGCTTTTAGTATGTGTACTGTACTTACAGATGCTCCAATTTCTGTTGAAAGATATCCTTTAATGGATTCGAAGTGTTTAGATTGTAATATTTGTGTAGAAAACTGTCCTGCAAAAGCTATACATGGAAATAAGTGGACTCTGCCAGGTAAAAGAGAGTCTCTTATTGATATTTCAAAGTGTTTTTGTGTATTGAAGTGTATGATGAGTTGTCCATGGTCATTAAGATATGCAAACCAGAAATAAGTCTACTAGATATTATGTTAAAATATATTAGAGCATAATTATATTAATAAGGAGGCTGAATATGATAGTAAGTGTGAGTAGGAGAACAGATATACCTGCTTTCTATAGTAAATGGTTTTTTAACAGACTTAAAGAAGGTTTTGTATATGTTATTAATCCAATGAATCCAAAGCAAGTTAGTAAGATAGAGTTAAATCCACATACTGTCGATTGTTTTGTATTTTGGACAAAGGATGCAACTCCAATGATACAGGATTTAAATAAATTAAAAAACTATAAATATTATTTTCACTATACTATAACATCATATGGAAAAGAAGTAGAAACACGAATTTCAGACAAACAAAAGATAATAGATTCATTTAAGGAACTATCTGGAAAAATAGGTAAAGAAAGAGTAATTTTGAGGTATGACCCAATTTTTCTAAGTGAAAAGTATACTGTAGATTACCATATTAAAGCATTTGAAAGGTTATGCAATCAACTTGATGGATTTACAGAAAAATGTATAATGAGTTTTATCGATTTGTATAAAAAAACAAAATTTAATACTAAGTCATTACATATAAAACCATTAGAAATTGCAGAAGTAGAAATGTTATCAAAAGAGCTTTCTAGGATTGCTCATAAATATGGTATAGTGCTTGAAATGTGTTCAGAGGGATACAATCTAAGAAAATTTGGGATTGAAGAAAGTAAGTGTATTGATGATAAGTTAATATCAAAAATCATAGGTAGTGAAGTAAAAGTAAAAAAAGATGATACACAAAGAGATGTTTGTGGGTGTGTCAAAAGTGTTGATATTGGGCAATACAATACTTGCAGACATTATTGTTTGTATTGTTATGCTAATTTCAATTATACCAAAGTAGAAGAAAACTATAGACTTTACAAAGAAGACAATAAATTACTTATAGGTACTTTAAGAGATGATGCTAAAATAACTACTAGAGATATGAAGAGTATTAAAGTAGATAAAAGTGAAAGTACACAAATTAACATGTTTGATTTAAAATAAATAAACAAATTACCTTAATATATTAAGGATATAGATACTTATAATAACAAAATTAAACTTAATAGATATTTTCTATATAAGAAAAATGGTCATAATATGTCAACTTGACCATTTTTTTGATATAATTAAAAATACAAATAACTTAGTAACAAAGGAGGTAGAATTTGAATTTTTTTAAAAAATATCCTATACCTATTGCAAGTTTGATTTTATCAATATTTACTTTAGGTAACTTATTACAATCTTATAGTGAACCATTACGTAATGTAATTGGATTTATAGGCTTTGTTTTGTATACAATTTACATAGTCAAAATAGTATTACTTAAAAAGGGTGTTAAAGAGCAATTAGAAAATCCCTTAATATCAAGTACATTTCCAACTATAACAATGGCAACGATGATATTTGCTACATATGTAAAACCATTATCTTTAGAATTAGGTATTGTAATTTGGAGCATCGGAGTTGTAGGTCATATTGTGTTGATAATCTTATTTAGTAAGAAATTCTTAGTTAAATTCTCAATAAAAGCAGTATTTCCATCTTGGTATATAGTCTATGTCGGGATAGTTGCAGCAAGTGTTACAGCACCAGCATTTAATCAGCTTTTAATAGGTAAAATTGCTTTTTGGATAGGATTTATATCTTATATAGTTCTTATACCAGTAGTTTTAAAAAGAGTGTGGATAATCAAGGAAATGCCTGAACCATCTTTACCAAGTATAGCTATATTAGCTGCACCGGGGTCATTACTATTGTCTGGATATATTAATTCTTTTTCAGATAAGAATAGTGTAATATTATACTTGTTATTTATACTGTCAATTGTATTTTATATTATAGTTTTGGGGTATTTACCAAAATTATTAAGGTTGCCTTTTTATCCAAGTTTTGCTGCATTTACATTCCCTATGGCAATAAGTGCAATGGGTATGAAACTAATGAATGGTTATCTAACTAAATCAGGTCATCCTGTAAGTTGGATTTTATATGCTTTTAAACTAGAAGAGATAATAGCTACAGTGATTATTTTGTATGTTTTAGTTTTATTTATTATATATCTTAGTAAATCAGAAACTACATCTAAAGCTAAATAAAAATTATTAAATATACGTATTTAATAAAGATATTAATATCAATGAGTGAAAGTGATATGAATTTTAGAGACTTAATTTAGCTTAATTTTATTGGAGGATAAACAAATGAAAACAAAAGAGGAATATTTACAAGAGGTTAGAGAAATATCAGAAGAATACTTTAGAAAAGGAGAGTTTTTTTGTTCCGAAGCAGTTCTTCAAACAATAAATGATGCTTTAGGTCAACCTTTGAGTCCAGAGATAACTAAGTTAGCATCAGGATTTCCAATAGGTCTTGGAAAAGCACAATGTCTTTGTGGAGCAATATCTGGAGGTGAAATGGCTTTAGGTATTGTATATGGAAGAGTTCATGGTGAAACTATGAATCCAAAGATGTTTGAATATGCTAAAGATTTACATGATTATATTAAGAAAGAATATGGTGCAACATGTTGTAGAGTTATTACAAAGAAGTGGGATGGTGATAACTTTATGTCTCCTGAAAGAAAAGAACACTGTATTAAAATAACAGGTCAAGTCACAGAGTGGGTTGCAAATAAACTTGTTGAAGATGAAGAACTTAAGATTAAATAGAATTATAGTAGCCTGTAAATTTTAAAAACTAAATTTACAGGCTTTAATTATATAACTAATTTTAATAATACAATTAACTATAAATATATAAATAAAATTGTTCAAACAAATAAATAATTACTTTATAATACTCAATATAAGGACACCAAACATGATTAATATTATGCCAAGAGAAATAGAAAACCATTCTTTTTTATTTTTCTTCTCTTTAAAGAATATAATACCTCCTAAAGTGGATACTATCACACAACTTTGGGAAATAGAAAAACTTATTGTAACCCCCAATGCATTAGTTGTTATAAACATACCTAAATTTGCTATTGACCACAATACTCCAGTAATTAAATTAAATGAAACATTTTTCTTATATACAATCTCTTTAGAAAAATACTTAACAATAATAAATGAAGTTATCAACATACCCACAGATTGAGGTAATATAATTCTATATCCTTCGATTGAAAATATTTGATTAGTTACAACGTATAATGCTAAAAATAAAGAAGATAATAATACAACTCCTACACATTTTAATATATTGTTATCAGTAGATTTTTTTGTTTGATAGTTTGTAAGAAGTATGCCAAGTACTATACATAATATCGATGAAGAGCCAATCAGGAACATTTTAGAACTAGTCCACTCATTAAATAAGAGTACAGCTAATAATGTTGTAAAAGTCAATTGTGAACCATTTGAAATCGGCATTACTTTAGATACACTAGTAATTTGAATTGCTTTAAACTGCATTAGTTGTCCTAAACTCCAGAATATCCCAGAAATCATACTTACAAAAAATGAAAAAAATGTAATCTCAGGACGCATAACCAAAGTTATTATAGTGGAAAATATAAACGCACTTATAGATGTACCTAAAAGTTGTTCATAAGGAGAACTTTTTTTTAGGTTTGCAACTATTGGCATCAGTCCCCATCCTATTACAGGAAGTAAAGCAATAATTATTGTCAGCATTAGGTTATTTCCTTTCATATTAAATTTAGACAGTTTTTAATTTATCATCTAAAATTAAAGTGTTCAATACATCAAAATTACCGTATTTAATAAGGGAATATTAGTAGTTTTTTAGAAAAACATTTTCCATTAAAATAAAAACAAAGGGAAGGAGTAAATTTGAAAATGTTAACTGATATGATTCAAAATCGTGAAATTAGAATAATAAAGTTTTTATTAAAAGAAGGTCATACAACTGTCAAAGAAATAGCAGATGATTTAGATGTTTCAGAAAAAACAGTTTCAAAATCTCTTAAAGAAGTAGAAGCAGTACTTAAAAAGATAGGTCTTTCTTTAGTTAGAAAACCCAAAATAGGTGTTTATATTGATGGAGATTTGAAAAAAATACTTCCTTACTTAGATAATAAAGGAAGTCAAATTCCTACAACTAGAGAGGAGAGAGTAATATATATATATTCAATATTGTTAAAAAGCAATGATTATATTACTATACAACAAATTTCTGACGAATTATATATAAGTCGTGGAACTATTGAAAGAGATTTAGCTGAGGTTGAAAAATTACTAAAAAACGAAGGAGTTTCTATATATAAAAAACCTAGTAAAGGAATAAAGTTGGACATAAGTGAAAGAGATAAAAGGCAACTTACTGCTAAGTTTATACATAAATTTTGGAGCAGAAACTGGTATATTAAGCAAGAACAAGAAAGTTTTTATCAGGCATTTGAAAAAATACAAGCAGATGTAAATGGTATTTTTTCTGAAGATGATTTATCTATAATTATTGATATTCTTAGGAATTTCAGCAAAGAAAGAGAGTTTGAGTTTTCTGATTATGAATTTCAGTCATTAGTTATCCATTTAGCCATAGCTATAGAGAGGATTAGAAAAGGTGAGTATATAGAAGAAAGCTTGTATGTTGATAATATTGAAAATAATCAAGTGTTAAATACAAATTATTTGGCAAAACAACTAGAGCAAAAGTTTTCGATACTGTTGCCAAAATCTGAAATTGGATATATAAACTTACATCTAGTAGCAGCTGACCAACATAGAGATACTACTGAACTAAAAGATGCTTCAGACAATCACTATGAGACAAATACAAATAATATCTCAAATCTTCGAGAAATTATTAAAAATACACTGTATGAGACAGCTTATGACAAAGATTTGATTGATGGACTAACTTCACATGTACATTCATCAATAAATAGATTGAAATACGGTCTTAGTATTAAAAATCCATATGTAAATACAATCAAGCAAAACTTTTCTTTATCATTTGAACAGGCTTTGGATTTAAAGAAGGTAATTGAATTTATATATGATATTAGGATAAATGATGATGAATGTGCTTATATAGCACTACATTTTGAAGCTTTTAGGGAAAGAATGAAAGAGCTTCCACAAAATGTTAGAGTAATTCTAGTATGTAGTACAGGACTAGGTTCATCTAGATTATTATCTGCAAGGATAAAAAAATACTTTCCTATGATAAAAATTGAGAAGATACTTTCTGTACAAGAATTAGTATCTAGTAAAATTGATGCAGATTTGGTGATAAGTACTATTTATTTAGAGTTAGAGGCTATTCCTACAATAATAGTTAGCCCTATTTTAAATGAAAGTGATATAAGAACATTGGAAAAAAATATACAAAATGTTTCAGAGAATACTTCTAAAAAATATAAATCTTTTAAAAACCTAATCTTTGAAGAAAATATTTTGTTAAATATTGAAGCTTTAAATTATGAAGATGTAATTAAATGTATAACAGATAATTTGATAAAAAAAGATTTTGCAAGAGATGGAATCGCTGAGAGTGCAATTGAGAGAGAAAATTTATCTTACACTTCTTTTCAATCTATAGCTACACCTCATGCTAATCCTAGTTATATTAAAAAATCTAATATATCTGTTGCAACTTTAAAAAATCCTATTACATGGGGAAATGAAAAAGTAGAAGTTATTTTCTTTATTTCATTAGAAAATGACAAAAACTTAGAGCTTGATGAAATATATGAAGTTTTTTATGACTTCATTGACAATAAAAAAAATATAGATGACATATTAAGTGCAACTTCACCAAAAGAAGTGTACGGTTTGCTAATGGAGGAGAATATATAGTGAAAATATCAGATGTATTAAAAAAAGAGCAAATTGTTTTTAATCTTGATACAACTACAAAAGAAGAAACAATAAAAGAATTAAGTAGCATATTTGTTAAAAATGGAATTGTAGATAACAAAGAAGAATATGTTAAGTCTGTGTTAGAAAGAGAAGAACATGCAACTACAGGTATTGGGAATGGTATTGCTATTCCTCATGGGAAAAGCGATTCTGTCAAGAAATCTTCTATAATATTTGCAAAAACTAAAAATAAGATTGAGTGGGACGCGTTAGATGAAAAACCAGTAGATAGTATTTTCTTACTGGCTATAAGTAACATTGATAAAGATAGTAATCATCTTGTATTATTATCTAAATTGGCTACTAAGCTTATGGATGATGATAATGTGGATGCATTAAAATTAGCTAATTCAGCACAAGAAATAATTAATATATTTAATGAAGGAGATATGTAGAAATGAAAAGAAAAATTATAGCAGTAACAGCATGTGCGACAGGAGTTGCACATACATATATGGCAGCACAAGCATTAAAGAAAGCTTCAAAAAAAATGGGGCACCTCATAAAAATTGAAACACAAGGAGCTACAGGAATCGATAATGAATTAACTACAAAGGATGCACAAATTGCCGAAGTAGTAATATTTGCAGTAGATACTAAAGTTAGAAATGCTGAACGTTTTGAAGGAAAAGAAATATTAGAAGTACCAGTTAATGCACCTATAAAGGATGCAGAGAAAGTAATAAATGATGCACTAAAGCTAATTGACAATAAATAAGTGGAGGGAAATACAATGTTAAAAAAGATAGTCTCTGAGTTAAAAAAGCATGTCTTAACAGGAATCTCATATATGATTCCATTAGTAATTGCAGGTGCTATGATAATGGCAATATCCCGTGTGGGTGGTTCTTTCTATAATATACCAGATATATGGGATGCTAAATATGCAGAAAGTGCTAGTAGTATTATCAGGCTATTGCATGACTTAGATGGTTTTGGAGGCACTGCTTTAGGATTAATGTTTCCTGTAATTGCTGCATTTATAGGATTTTCTATAGCTGATAAATTAGCTATTGTACCAGGTCTTGTTGGAGGTATGATTGCTAAAGATATAGGGGCAGGATTTTTAGGAGCTTTAGCAGTTGGTCTAATAGCAGGATACACATGTTTATTTATTAAAAATCATGTTAAACTACCAAAATCAGCAGCTTCAATAGTACCAATATTCATAGTACCAGTATTTGGTACGTTAATTACTGTTGTATTAATTAATTATGTGATAGGTATTCCTTTTGCTACATTAAATACTGGATTAGAAAATTGGTTAAATGGATTGTCAGGTACAAATCAGATATTAATGGCAGCTATTATTGGAGCTATGATGGCAGTTGACCTAGGTGGACCAGTTAATAAAGCAGCCTTAACAACATCACTTGCATTATTAACAAGTGGGATTTATGCACCTAATACTGCTGCTATGGTAGGAATTGTTATACCACCATTAGGATTGGGTCTTGCTACTATATTAGCGAAACAGAAGTATAATAAGCAGTTACGTGAAGCTGGTAAATCATCTCTTATAATGGGGTTAATTGGAGTAAGTGAAGGGGCTATTCCTTTTGCAGTAGAATCTCCATTGAAAGTAATACCTTCATGTGTGATTGGAACAGCAATTGCTTCAGCTATGGCAGTTGGTCTAGGTTCAGTAAATGCAACTCCAATTAGTGGATTTTATGGGTGGTTTACAGTGGAGAACTGGCCAATGTATATATTATCAATAGCAGTTGGAACAGCAATTGTAGCAGGTCTAGTTATAGTATTACGTGGAAATCCAGTGATTGAAGATGATGAATTTGAAGATGATGAATTTGATGAAGCAGAGTGGGAATCTTAAAATGTAATATTAATTTAAGAAGAGTTATAAATTGTATGTGAATTATATTCTTAAGATAAATCCTATACTCAATGAAGTATTAGAGATTGATTTTGGACTTAAATATTAAAGATAAGGAACAGAGGAGAGTAAATGATAAAAGCACACATTGTTAATCATACACATTGGGATAGAGAATGGTATTTTACTTCTGGAGACGCACTAGTACTTAGTGAACAACTATTTACAGATGTAATTGATGAACTAGAGCGCAATACAGATGTAAGTTTTGTACTTGATGGACAACTTTCTATTTTGGATGACTATGTACAACTACATAGAGAAAAAATAGAAATCATCAAAAAGCTAATAAAGGAAGATAGACTTCACATTGGACCATGGTTTACTCAAACAGATGCATTCTTTGCTAGAGGAGAGTCTATTTTAAGAAACTTAATGATTGGAATTTTTGAAAGTAAAAAATATGGTAAGTATATGAAAATTGGATATTTACCAGATACATTTGGGTTTAATGCACAGATGCCTGTATTATTAAAGCATGTAGGTCTTGATAATATATTCTTTTGGAGAGGAATACATCTTGGTAAACAGGTGCAATCACCATATTTCAAATGGAAAAGCCTAAATGATGAAAGTTACATATATGCTGTAAATATGCCACATGGATATGGAACAGGGATGCTTTTAGAGCCTTCATCAAAATATGTTAATGGACGTTTAGACCCTGCAATTGATTTTATCAAATCGTATAGTGATGTAGATGAGGTACTAATACCGTCAGGAAATGACCAGTTGAATATAATAGGTGATTTTAAAAACAAAGTTAAAGAGATTAATGATATTGGAAAATATTCATATATAATAAGCTCATATCAAGAGTTTTTGAAGTATGTAAAATCTATAGAATCACTAGAAAGTTACAGGGGTGAATTTAGAGAGCCAGTACTTGCAAGAATACATAAATCAATTGGTTCTAGTAGAATGGATATAAAACTAGCGTGTGATAAACTAGAAAATAAGCTAATTAAAAGGATAGAACCATTACTAGTAATTGCCAAAAAGAGTAAGATTGAAATAAGCAATCAGTTGTTGATAAATACATGGAAAAAACTTTTAGAAGGACAGGCACATGATAGTTTGGCTGGATGTGTAACTGATACTGTGACAGAGGATATTCTTCATCGTATAAGAGAAGCGAACGAAATATGTGATAGTATTGAAAATACTATTGTCAAAAAAATTTCGGAAGGGCTTAAATTATCTAAAAATGATATTTTAGTATTTAATACAGAAGCTAAAAGTTTTAATGGATATAAAGAGATACAGGTTGTAAGTGATAGTAAAAAAATTTGTTTTAAAGAGGATTTAGATGCCACTATAATTGAAGAAACTTATGTTAAATCGAGAGAAAATATATTAGAAGAGACACCTGCTGGTAATATATTTATTGAAGAGCCAGGTTATTATATATTAAAAGTAAGAATAAACATAAAGCTTCCCGCACTTGGGTATAAGGTTGTCAGTTTTGAATCAAGTGATAAGGAAATGTTAGTACTTAATGAATCTAATGATACCTTTATATCTAATGATAATTATAAGATAGTGTATGAAGATGGAAGTTTAAATTTAAAGCTTAAAGATGGCACTTATATATCAAACTTTTTAATATTAAAAGACAGTGCAAATGCAGGAGATACGTATGATTTTTCTCCATTAAAAGATGATAAGGATATCAAACTTTTATTTGATAAAGTATCTACAGAAAAAGCTTTAGGATATGAAAAAATAGTGGTTGAAGGTACTACTTTACTACCACTCACACTAGAAGATAGAAAAAATAAATATCTTAATGGAAAGTTAAATGTAAAAGCTAGTATTACCTTATCAAAAGAAAATCCATTAATGGATGTAAAACTTTGTGTTGATAATACAGTATATAATCATAGACTACGTGTTCATATAAAAACTAATATAAAAGATAATAAAAACATAGCATCACTACCATTTGGATATATAACAAGAGAAAATGGAGTTTTAAACAACTGGGAAGATATTTACAGTGAAATGCCTATAGATTTAGAGCCATTAGAAAGTAATATTACACTGACAAATCAAAACAGAAGTTGTACTGTATTTACTAGAGGAATAAAAGAATACCAACATGTTGAAGATGAAATTGCACTGACTTTACTTGCTACTACGGATGAATTAGGGAAGCCTGACTTATTATATAGACCAGGACGTGCTTCTGGTGATACGACTAAAAAAGGTCATATAAGAATTAAAACTGATAAAGCCCAAATTCTTAAAGAGGTAGAGTTCTCATTTGCAGTATACATGAATTCTAAACCATTTGATGAACTAGAAGTTGCAAGTTTAGCTCATAATTATCTACAAGAATGTGTAAATTATCAATTACAGGATTATAATTTCTTTTTATACCGTATAGATAATAAGATTCAAAAATCTATTGTTGAAAAATCTGTAAGTAGAGAATTGGAAATAATATCTTTACCAGAGAACTATCTTGTGTCAGCATGTTACCCTTCTTACTATAATAAAGAAAAATTTATAATAAGATTGGAAAATCCAACTAGTAAGAAAATAATATTAGATGAGCAAATATTTAAAAATAGAAACGGGAAAATAGTAAATGCAATAGAAGAATTACAAGAACAACAAGTGTATGAAATAGCACCTTTTGATTAAAAAATAGCTACGCACACTCGTGACTTTAGTCGTGAGTTAGTAGCTAAAGTAGTCAGCATATAGGGAAACTTATATGTAGAGATAGGATAGAACCTATCCAATACTACTTGAATTGCTGGAAACCCCTAAAGCTAACCAAACTAAAACATAAGGCTGAAATAAACCTAAGTGTGAAAGTTACGAAAGTAGAAAAAATTGGTTAGATGGTATAAGGTTAAACCCTAAGTACTTTAAAATGGGCAATCAGCAGGTAAGCTCCGAATAGGAGAAACTTCAACGACTATTCCTCTGAGGGAAGTACAAAAGTATGGTAGTGGAAGTGGGTAGACCTTAACGATAAGCGAAGGATAAGATATAGTCTGTGCTTCATGAAATGTAAGAAGTTCATAAGAGAACTGCATAGGTAGTAGCGAACTTATGTGAACGACAACCTCAAAAA
>NZ_AVHW01000095.1 GCF_000449425.2 Clostridioides difficile CD160 | reverse complement strand
AATAATCAGATAGGTTTAGATTTAGGAATTAAAGAATTTTGTATCTCAAGTTGTGGACAATTTATAGAAAATCCTAAGTATCTTCAGAAGTCGTTAAATAAACTTGCTAAATTACAAAGAGAACTATCGAGAAAAACAATTGGTAGTTTAAATAGAAATAAGCAAGTTAAAAGTTGCAAGACTTCAAGAACATATAGCTAATCAAAGGAAGGATTTTCTACAAAAACTATCTACAAATTAATACGAGAGAATGATATTTTTGCATAGAAGATTTACAAGTAAAGAATATGACTAGAAATAGTAAACTATCTCGCTTAATTTCTGATGTGTCATGGTCAGAATTTGTTCATCAATTAGAATATAAAGCTAATTGGTATGGTAGACAAATTGTAAAGGTAGGTAAATTCTTTGCAAGTTCACAAATATGCAATAAATGTGGGTACAAAAACGAGGAAATGAAGAATTTAAGTATAAGAGAATGGATTTGTCCTTGTTGTAATGAAACTCACGATAGAGATATAAATGCAAGTATAAATATACTAAAAGAAGGATTAAAACTAATAAGAGTTTAAAATAAATAACTTATGTAAGAACCGTAGGAACTACGGGGATAGCCTGTGGAGAGTTTGTAAGACATATTTTAGTATGCAAAATTCTATGAAGCAGGAACCCTGTGACTTTAGTCATGGGAGGTTCAGGTTATTTCAATATTATTAGATTTATAAGTGAAAAATAAGTTTATCGTTTAAAGTCTGACTGATAGTAATTGGTCAGACTTTTTAATTTGCATAAATTTGGGTAAATATTAATGTATAAGTATAGTATTCTATATAAAATTTGTTAAACCAGATAAATAGTTTAACAGGATAAGTTGTTTAAACAAAGAACTATTATATTAGAGTAGTTTTATATGCAGTTTAGAATCAACAAAATTTTAATGAAATGAATTAAGGTATACTTTAATAACAATTATTCAATTTGATTTTATGATAAGTTCTATGTAGTTACAAAAAAGTGACCAATTGTGATATGTATATAAAACTGATATATTAATTACATAACACTTAAAATAATTTGTCTTAGGGATACATATAATAAAAATTTTAATTAAGTAAAGTTAGAAGTATACATAATATCTATAAACATACTGCTATAACAATTTACTTAATAATTAAAGAAAAGAGGAGAGTAAAATGTACAATATAGATGACATGATATATGATTGTCCAGTAGAAGCTTTATCAAGTATATTAGGTAAAAAGTGGGTAGCTATAATAATATGGGAGATACAAAAGGATAAAAAACGATTTGGAGAGTTACAAAGAGCTATACCAGAATGTAGTAAGAAAATGCTAACTCAACAATTAGATTTTTTAATTGAACAAGAAATTATAGTTAAGAAAAAAAGGCTGGTTAATAATATTGTAGAGTCAACCTATTTTTTAAGTGAGTCAGGATTACTATTGCTTCCTGTTATGGAAAAAATGATAATGTGGAGTAATAAAAACTTAAACTGTGATAAATAAATCTTAAAATTTTGTATGAGATTTAGAAGGATTCATTTAAATTATGAGTAAAAGGTATTAAAATTGAATGTTTTTAATCTAATTTTAGCATAGTGATAAAATTTTAATATTGGAAATAAAATAAGGAGGAATTTTAACTTGCAAAATGTAAATTTATTTTTAGTATTTATAGAAGGTATAGTGTCGTTCTTTTCACCATGTATATTGCCAATTTTGCCTATTTATTTGAGTATATTATCAAATAGTAGTGTAGAGAGTTTAAAAGAAGGAAAGACAAATTTTATAAGAAGTTCTCTATTTAAAAATACTATATTCTTTGCTCTTGGAATCTCGACAACATTTTTTATATTAGGTTCATCAGTAAGAGTATTGAGTATGTTCTTTAATGAGAATAAAGACTTAATAATGTTCATTGGTGGGATTATAATTATTATCATGGGCTTATTTTACATGGGAATAATTAAATCTTCAATATTGAATAGAGAAAAAAGATTTAATGTAAAGTTTAAAGAAATGAAAGCAATAACAGCTTTTATATTAGGTTTTACGTTTAGTTTTGGATGGACACCTTGTATTGGTCCAATACTAGCATCTGTATTAGTAATGGTTTCAAGTTCAAGCAATCATCTTAGTGCAAATCTTTTAATAGCAGTATACACTATTGGATTTATTTTG
Source organism: Clostridioides difficile CD160 (assembly GCF_000449425.2). Classification (GTDB taxonomy): domain Bacteria; phylum Bacillota; class Clostridia; order Peptostreptococcales; family Peptostreptococcaceae; genus Clostridioides; species Clostridioides difficile_E. Next base: position 145,121 of record NZ_AVHW01000095.1, on the reverse strand, counting down.
CCATTCATAATTACATCTATGTTTTATAGTAAATTATTTAAAACCATAGACAAGATAAAATCTAACATGGAGATTATTAAAAAAATAGGTGGGCTTATACTTATAGTATCAGGAATATTAATGATGGTAAATGGATTTGGAAGTATAAGCAAACATTTTAATATCCCACAAAATAGTAAAATTGAAAGTAATCAGGAAGATAATAAACAATCAAATTCTAAGGATAAAGAAGACAGTTCTAGTAGTAATGATGGTCAAAAAGACCCTAATGATGGAAATAATGAATCAGGGTCTAAAGATGAAGAGAGAATAAAGTCTATTGATTTTACTCTAACAGACCAATATGGTAAGACACATAAATTAAGTGATTATGAAGGTAAAGTTGTATTTTTGAATTTCTGGGCTACATGGTGTCCTCCATGTAAAGAAGAAATGCCTCACATAGAACAACTATATAAAGACTATAAGAAAAATAATGAAGATGTAGTGATTTTGGGAGTAGCTTCACCTAATTTGGGTAGAGAAGGTTCAAGAGAACATGTGGTTAAATTCTTAAAAGAAGAAGGGTATACCTTCCCAGTTGCACTTGATGAAGATGGAGCATTAGCATATCAATATGGAATTAATGCTTTTCCAACTACATTTATAATTGATAAGGAAGGATATGTAACTCAGTATATTCCAGGAGCTATGGATAAAGAGACTATGGCATCTTTTATTGAGAATCAAAGAAATAAATAGATTAAAATGTTTAAATATAAGGACTCAAATAAATTTAAGGTTACAAAAAAGTGCCTAATTGTACTACCTAGATAATCTTGTTATAGTAAAAGTATAAATAACACAAGAAGGGGTTGAAAATTATATGAAAAAAACATTTGATGCAATAATAACAGGATTTGGAAAAGGTGGAAAAACACTAGCAGGAGATTTGGCAAATAAAGGATTAAAAGTAGCTTTAATAGAAAAATCAAATAAGATGTATGGTGGAACATGTATAAATGTGGCATGTATACCAACTAAAAGCTTAGAAAATTCAGCAAACAGTATAAAAACAAAACATATAAGTTCTTGGGATGAAGCTCAAGTTGAATATGAGAAAGCTATAGATAAAAAAGAAACTTTAATTACAAAACTTAGAGAAGCTAACTATAATAAATTAAATTCAAATGAGAATGTAACTATATTCACAGGAATGGGAACTTTTATTGATGAAAATACAGTTCAAGTTAAAACTGAAAACGAAGTTTATGAGTTAGTAGCAGATAAGATATTTATTAATACTGGTTCAAGACCATTTATACCTAATATTAAAGGCGTGGAAAATAAGAATGTAGTATATGATAGTGAGTCTCTTATGAATCTAAGAACTCTACCTAAAAAAATGACAATCATAGGAGCTGGCTTTATAGGTCTAGAGTTTGCTGGTATTTACAGTTCATTTGGAGCAGAAGTTACAATATTAAATTCAAATAATGGTATTTTACCTAATGAAGATGTTGAAGATTCAGAAGAAATAATAAAACTACTTGAAAAGAGAAATGTAAAAATTATAAATAATGCAAAGATAAAAGAGATTAAAGAAGTTTCTAACTTAGCTATAGTAGAGTATGAAATAGAAGGTAAATTACAGGAATTAACAAGCGATATGATACTTGTAGCCACAGGAAGAAAGGCAAATACTGAGGGGTTAGGACTAGAAAATGCAGGTATAGAATTAAATGAAAGGGGATTTATTAAAGTATCAGATACTCTTAAGACTAACAAAGAGCATATATGGGCTATAGGAGATATAAATGGAGGTCCACAATTTACTTATATTTCACTAGATGACTATCGTATAATTATTAATCAATTATTTGGAGATAAGACTAGAAGCAATAGTGATAGAAAAAATATACCAAATTCTATATTTATAAGTCCAGCATTTTCAAGAGTTGGTCTTAATGTTAAACAAGCTAAGGAAAAAGGATATGAAGTATTAGTAGCAAAGATGCCAGTCGAAGCGATTCCAAGAGCTAAGCAGATTGGTAAGACAGATGGTTTTATAAAGATTGTGATTGATAAAAAATCAAATAAGATACTCGGAGCTACTATGATATGTGAAGATTCAAGTGAGATTATCCACTTAATTCAATTAGCCATAGATTTAGAAGTAGAGTACACATATTTAAGAGACCGTGTTTATGCACATCCAACTATGACAGAAGCCCTTAATGATATTTTATCTCCTAATATGATAAAGGAAGTATAACATAAATTTAATATATAAAGCCTAAAATTATCATTATAAATAGATTTTATAAAAGGGATACTATAATAAATTACTAATAGTATCCTTTTTGTATTGTAAAATTACAAATGTACTATAGAATTTATTATTTTGCATTATAAACTGGAATTAAAAGGTATAATTTAAGTATTAGATAACTTAAATAGATAATGTAATAGTATCAAAAATATTTTAAAAGAGTAAGTTTATCATATTTAAGATATTAAGGCAATGTTTAAAATAGGGAGGTGAAATCATATGAATAAAGTATCTAAAAGAGGATTTGATGAGAGTGATAAGAGATGGTTTTCAAGTAATGAATTAATAAGACTTACAAAAGCGAAGGAAGAAATAGAATGGTTAATAAATAGGGGTTATAAAATAGACCCAGTTGTTACTTTTGTTGGAGATAGGTATCAGTTTTCCATAAGACAAAGAGATGCACTAAAAAGGGCAGTATGCACTGAAGAAAAAAATATAACAAGACAGTCAAAAAAACTTTCTCTAGATAAAATCAAAGAAGGGCTTATAAATATAGATGGTTTTAATTTGATAATAGCTATAGAAGTGGCATTATCTGGTGGAACTTTAGTAATAGGTAGTGATGGTAATATGAGAGACTTAGCAGGGCTTAGGGGGACATATAAGATTATAGATAAAACAGAAGAAGCCTTAAAGTTGATAGGAGACTTTTTTAATAAATACAATGCACAAAAAATTAGATTTTACCTAGATTCTCCAGTTTCTAATTCAGGAAATTTAAAGTATAAGATACTGGAATATGCTAAAATATGGGGAATTGAAACTGAGGTGGAGCTAGTAAAAAATGCAGATGTCGTATTAGAAAAATTAGATAGAGTAGTTAGTAGTGATGCAGTCATAGTTGATAAATGCATAAGCTATTTTAATGTCACTAGAGGTATAATTGAAGAATATATTAAGGATTGTAATATTGTAAATTTAAATAAATAGATAAATATAAATGAGAAAAGATAAGTTTGTATATAGCAATATTATCAGTAATACAAGTAAAGTTTGAAAATAGGAGAACGAATACATATCGAATTTCATAAAATGTTGTAAAAAGACATATGAGAGGATGGTATGTGTGAAGTTAACTAAAATAAATATTAAAAAATATAGAGCACCTGTATATAAATATACTTTAGTAAATGTAAATTTGAGGTCTGCTAAATCTACAAATTCAAGTATTATAACTGTAATACCTCAAGGAGCAAAAATGGAGGTATTAGATGAAGAAGATGAATGGATTAAAGTAGTGTATAATTCTCAAGAAGGGTATGTATATAAGGACTTAGTATCAGTAAGCGAATATACTTGGAGTAACTTAAATTTAAGGGAAGACAAATCTACGACTTCAAATATAATTACAGTAATTCCCGAAAAGTCTAGAGTCGAAGTTTTAGAAGTAGATGGGGATTGGAGTAAAGTTATATATGATGATAAAATAGGATATGTTTTTAATTATTTCTTATCAACTGATGGAAATAAACCTAATGAGTTAGATTATAAATATTTTTATACTGATATGACAAAGTTTGTTAATGAAAATAATATTAAAAGTACGAGTGATTATCTAATTGTGACAGACCTTAGAAATAAATATACTTATATTTTTAAGAAAGATAATGGAAGTTGGGGTCAACTTTACAAGTGGCAATGTACTATAGGGAAGCCTGAAACTCCGACTATAACGGGTATATTTTATATAAGTGGAAGAAAGCCTTCTTTTGGAACAGATGAGTATTCAGTTAAGTACGCTACTAGAATTAAAGGTGGATATTATTATCATTCTGTATTATATGATTCAACAGGCAGTTATATAATAGATGGTAGACTTGGTGAAGCTCTTAGTCATGGTTGCATAAGACTAAATACAGAAAATGCAAAATGGATATACGATAATATACCTGATACAACAACTGTTATAATTCATTAATAAAATATTTGGTTTGTTAATTAAGAGCTAGTATTCTTAACTAATAATATTATATGTTAGTATTTGACAAGAATTACGATTTGAACGATGTAATAAGAGAGTGCCAATAATAAAATAAGGTATTTTGAGGCACTCCCTTATAAATATACATAATTAATTTATGGGGTAGGTTGTTATAATTAAGATATTTTCATAAATAATTCTATAAGCTTATCTTTATCAAAGAAAACAGGATTGGCTCCAGCACATGCATCTTTCATAGAGTTTTCTGCAAGTAACTCAAAATTAGGATTATCAACACCTACATCTTTTAAAGATTTTGGGATTCCTACTTCTTCAGAAAGAGTTTTTATTTTATTTATTACAAAGTCAACACACTCTTTATCTGATTTATTATGTACATCCATTCCAATAGTTTCAGCTATTAAACGGAATTTAGAAGGAGCAGATTTGGCATTTTCTTCTTCAACTATTGGAAGTAGCATGGCATTACATACTCCATGAGGTAAATCATATAAACCTCCTAATTGATGTGCCATGGCATGTACATTTCCAAGCCCTGCGTTACTAAATGCAATTCCATTTAAGAAACAAGCGTAACACATTTGTTCTCTAGCCTCTATGTCATTACCATTCTTAACAGCTCTTGGAAGATATTTAAATATCTGTTTTATAGAATATAAGGCAGTCGAATCTGTAACATCATAAGCTCCATTAGCTACTACAGCTTCTATAGCATGAGTTAACGCATCCATACCAGTTGCTGCTGTTAAATTAGATGGTTTACTAATCATTAATTCAGGGTCATTTACTGTCATTGTAGCTAATGAATTAGTATCAACCATTATCATTTTTACATGTCTGTCTTCATCAGTTATAACATAGTTTATTGTAACCTCAGCAGATGTACCAGCAGTAGTAGTTATAGCTACAATAGGAAGACATTTTTTAGAAGTTTTGTTGACACCTTCATAATCTCTAATATCTCCTCCATTAGTAGCTAATATAGAAATGGCTTTACCACAGTCTTGTGGAGAACCCCCTCCTATTGTAATAACAAAATCACAATTTTCTGACTTTAATATTTCAAGTCCTTTGTTTACATTAGTTACAGTTGGATTTTGTTTAACTTCATCATAAATAGCAAAATCTACACCTATCTGAGATAGAATATCTGTTACTTTTTTTACAGTACCATTTGAAACTAGAAATTTATCACTAACAACAAATGCTTTTTTAGTTCCCAGTGATTTAATTGAATCTTTAGCTTCATTAAGACATCCTTTTCCAAGTAAATTTATTGGTGGTACATAATAAATGCTCATAACTAAAATCTCCTTTTATTTTAAATTGATTTTTATATAAGAAATATATATCTAATAATCTTTCTTTAGCTTGTTTATCATATAATTATGGCTTAGATTAATACAGATATGCGAGTTCTTATATAAGAACTTAATTCGTAAATACGATTATGATTAGAATTTAACATAGTATTTTTATCATGTCAATAAAAAAATAAAAATTATCATAAAAAAACAAAGCTACTGTAGTTAAATCAGTAGCTTTGTTTTTTATTGTATAAATCAAATAAATATGCCAGTTTAAAATAGAATTTTTAATTATTACAATTTTCAATATGTCGTATCTGTTAAACATTAACTTAATTTATTATAATATCTTCATTGCGTTCTTCCATCATAGATTGAATATTTTTCTGAGCATTTAAAAGTAATTCTTTTATCAGTTCTATTTTTTCTTCATTAGCTCTAAACAGTGGTAATGTCACACTAACAGCAGCTCTTATACATCCATTTTTTCTTATTGGCACAGCAAGACACTTTAGATGTTGCATTGATTCTTCACATTCTGAAGCTATTTGTGTTTTTTTAACTTCAAGAAGTTGCTCATATAAAACATCAAAGTCTGTAATTGATTTTTCTGTAAAGCCTTTTAAACCATCTGGATATAAACTTATTAGTGTTTCCTTATCAAAATCACATAAAAGAGCTTTTCCAAGGCCTGTACAATTAGCAGGTATTTTTTTACCAACATAAGAAATAAGTCTAATTGGTTCTGGAGAATCTACTTTACCAACATAAAGAACTTCATTGTTGTCAAGGATACCAAGCTGGCAAGTTTCAGAACAAGAATTAACTATATTAGTCATTTCTTCAATTACATAATTGAAAATAGTTCTCTTTTCAAAAAATGAAGACCCCAATGTGTAAGAACGTATCCCTATAGAGTATTTGGATGTATTCTTATCAATAGTAATATATTTTCTAGCATTAAGTGTATGAACTATAGGAAAGATGCTACTTTTTGGAGCATTAATAGCATCTGCTATTTCTGTGAGAGTATATCCGTTTTCGGACTCAGCTAATGCTTCTAAAATATCTAATATCCTAGCTGTTGGGCGATGATTATCTGAAGTCATAAATTTCCCCCCTCTTTTTATTAATTTAAAGTATTAGAATATGTTGATTTTAGCACACTATGTGATATTTTACAATGTGGAAAATAAATATGTAGATTTGTACATAAATAAGCTCTTGACTCAAAGACTGGTAGATATTTTTTAGGAGGTTCTACATAAATAATTACATTAATTTCCAAAATATACCTAAAGAAAGTTGGTGATATTTAGTTATATAATTTAAGAGAATCTATTTAATAGCTGTATTTTATATAGATATATCAAAATATTGTGAATTATATCTTATAATTTGTCTATTATTCGAATTGTATAAAAAATTTTATAGTTTTGAGCACTATATATTTTTGAGTGCTTTGTATTTTTGCATATAATGAAGCTATTTGATAATACATAGTATATTATCAGATAATTTGAAAAAATTTTGACAAAAATTTATTTTTTTTATTGACTCATAAATAGGAAAATGCTATCATTAATTCAAAGATTCGTAAATAAAAACTTAGTTCTTAAATACGAACTGAAACGGCCGTTAGAATTAAAGCTAAAAACTTAATAAGAGTAATTAAATATCATGTTTTAGGAGGCGTAACTTTATGATAATGGATTTTATTAAAAAAATTCCTGCAGGTATGATGATAGTTCCAATGTTTATAGCAGCTTTCATTAATACATTTTGCCCAGATATTGTGCAAATAGGTTCATTTACAACAGCAGTATTTTCAAGTGTTGGGTCTGCAACTATAATTGGAGTTCAACTGGTGTGCTTAGGAACTCAACTTCAATTTAGAGAAATGCCAAAAGTTTTAAAAAGAGGTGGAATACTTCTGGGTTCCAAATTTGCTATAGGTGCTTTAATAGGTATCCTTATAGGTAAACTATTTGGAATGGATGGAGTACTTGGTCTCACAACATTGGCTGTTATAAGTGCAGTTACAAATAGTAATGGTAGTATATATCTTTCATTGATGACTTCATATGGAGATGAAACAGATTGTGCAACTATGAGTTTACTTACTTTAAATGATGGACCATTTTTTACATTAATAGCTCTTGGGACTTCAGGTCTTGCAAATGTGCCTTTGTTGTCTTTATTGGCTGCAATAGTACCAATACTTGTTGGTATGATAATAGGTAATTTTGATAAAAAAATGAAAGAATTTTTAGAGCCAGGATGTAATTTGCTTGTACCTTTTGTAGGATTTGCACTAGGTAGTAGTATAAACCTTGCAAGTATACTAAAAGGAGGATTATCAGGAGTAATACTTGGATTAATATCTGTGTTTGTAGGAGGTATATTTATAGTATTCTGTGATAAATTTATAGGAAAACGTCCAGGATATGCAGGATGGGCTGTAGCTACAACTGCTGGAAATGCAATTGCTGTACCCGCTGCTGTTGCATTAGTTGACCCATCATGGCAACCATATGTTGCAACAGCAACAACTCAAGTAGCAGCCGCAGTAGTTGTCACTGCAATATTAGTTCCTCTTATAACTAGTTGGTGGGCTAAGAAGTATGGATGTCCTAAGTTTCCAAAACAAAATGAGGATGGGACAATAACAGCTTAATATTACATGAGTTACTATTGAAATAGCAAATTCTTTAATTAGATTTTAGGATATTAATAAAATTATATTATTTACAAAGGAGAGTAAGAATAATGATAAATGCGGTGATAATTGATGAAAAAGATAACGTTGCAGTAGCTATTGAAGCAATAACTAAGAATAGCGAAATTAGTTTTAAATTAAAAGATAAAACAATAAAGACAATTAAAGCATTAGATGATATAACTATTTATCATAAATTGGCTATAAAAGATATGGCTGAAGGTGACAAAGTTACTAAATATGGAGAGCATATAGGAGAAGCAAATCAGGAAATAAAGATTGGTCAACATGTACATATTCATAATGTTAGAAGTGTTAGAGAGGATTTGGACAAACAAGCTATGGGCAATGTATAAAATAATACTTATTTATAAATTTATAGAAGTTAAATTCATTGTTTTTTAGTATTTAATTATTATCAAATAAGATTTTATCTATTTGATTAGTGAGTGTAACAAAAAGTTATAATATATGAAAATTACAGAAGGTATATAGACTATTTTAGGAGGAAATCAGTATGAAATTTTATGGATATAAAAGACCAGATGGAAGAGTTGGTATAAGAAACCACATATTAGTATTACCTACTAGTGTTTGTGCATCAGATACAACTAGAATAATAGCGTCTCAAGTTCAAGGAGCAGTTACTTTTAATAATCAAAATGGATGTTCACAAGTAAATTCAGACCAACAATTGACTATGGATGTTATGGCTGGATATGCAGCAAATCCAAATGTATATGGGGTAATAGTGGTATCTTTAGGATGTGAGAATTGTCAAAATGATTTGGTAGTAGATGCAATAAAAGAGAGAACAAACAAGCCAATAAAAACCCTTGTAATACAGGAAGAACATGGGACTTTGAAAACTATAGAAAAGGCTGTTCGTTATGCTAGAGAAATGGCTCAAGAGGCATCTTTACTTAGAAAAGAAGAATTCCCAATATCTGAGATTATACTAGGAACTGAGTGTGGAGGGTCTGACCCAACAAGTGGATTAGCAGCAAATCCACTAATAGGTGAATTAAGTGATAGACTTGTTGATTTAGGAGCAACATCAATTTTAAGTGAAACTACTGAATTTATAGGAGCAGAGCATATATTAGCTAGAAGAGCAGTAAATGAAGAAGTAAAAGAAAAAATATTACATATAGTGCATAGATATGAAAATTCGTTAAAATTAGTTGGAGAAGAGGTAAGAGAAGGAAATCCATCTCCTGGAAATATAGCTGGTGGCTTGACAAGCTTGGAAGAAAAATCACTAGGTTGTATACATAAAGGTGGTCATAGACCAATAAGTGAAGTGTATGATTATGCTAAACAGATTGATAAAAAAGGTCTTGTTATAATGGATACACCTGGAAATGATGCTTCATCTGTCGCTGGTATGGTTGCAGGAGGAGCTCAAATAGTAGTATTTAGTACAGGTAGAGGAACTCCATCAGGAAATCCAATAGCTCCTGTAATAAAGATAACTGGAAACAAAATAACTTTTGCAAATATGGAAGACAATATGGATTTTGATGCTAGCCCAGTTATATATGGTCCACAAACAATGGAAGAATTAACAGATGATTTATTAAATATGATTGTAGATGTAGCAAATGGAAAACAATCAAAGGCTGAGTCTCTTGGATATACTGAAATGGCAATAGCTAGAGTATGTAACTATGTATAAGATTTAATTAAAAAACGAATACATAGAATTTTAATAAAGGGTGAGATTATGAAGTTTGTCAGTTTTACTGAAGGAAAAAATGAATGTAAAAGAATAGGAGTTTTTTCTAAAGATGAATTATTTATTATAGATATTAATTCCTTAAATCTTAGCAAATCTTTTAAGAACTTAAATGATTTAATTCAAAATATATCTCAAGACGATATCATTAGACTGAAAAGTACTATAAAGGAAGATATATTCCATAATTATGATGTTTTTAAAAGAGAAGAATGTATTATACATGTTCCTATAGAAAAACCTATACACGATATTTTATGTGTGGGAGTGAACTATAAAGACCATCTTGAAGAAACTCAAACTCACTTTGATGATAGTTTTGAAAAACCACAAAAAACAGTCTATTTTACAAAACGTGTTACAAAAGCTATAGGCCCAGAAGATAAGATAGATGGTCATTTTGATATAAATAGTCAATTAGACTATGAAGTTGAACTTGGAGTAGTAATAGGTAAAACAGGTGTTAATATTAAAAAAGAAGAGGTCGAAGATTATATCTTTGGATACACTGTTATAAATGATATTTCTGCTAGAAAGTTACAAAAAGAGCATGTTCAATGGTTTAGAGGAAAGGGATTAGATACATTTACATCTTTAGGGCCATGTATCGTACATAAAAGTGCAATTTCTTTTCCTGTAAAACTTAAGGTATGCAGTAGAGTAAATGGTGAAGAAAGACAAAATTCTAATACAAGGTTATTCATATCAGACATTTCAGACATAGTTTCAGAACTTTCAAAAGGTATGACTTTAGAGGCTGGAGATATTATAGCTACTGGTACACCTTCTGGAGTTGGTATGGGTTTTTCACCTCCTCGATATATGAGTAGTGGAGATGTAATTGAATGTGAGGTTGAAAGTATTGGAATTTTAAGAAATTACATTAAGTAAATGTTTTAATATAGGTAATGTTAAGGCAGAACCTGAATGTATTAAATGAACATATTAAAATAAATTTTAGGAGTTTAAATTATGAAAGCAGAATTTTTGACACCAGTGGTTACAATATTTGATGAAGAAGGAAATTTAGATAAAGAAGGAAATAAGAAAGTCTATGACCATCTTATAGATGGAGGAGTAGATGGCCTAGTTGTAATGGGAAGTACTGGAGAGTTCTTTAATATGTCTATGGATATGCAAAAAGAACTTATAGATTTAGTAATTAATCATGTTAATAAGAGAGTAAAAGTGTTTATAGGTACAAGCCGTATGAGTATAAAAGAGTCTATAGAGCTTTCAAATTATGCACATAATAGTGGAGCAGATGGAGTTATGATAATAAGCCCTTATTATTTCTCTCTTGATGATGACAGTATTGAGTTGTTTTATAGCGAAATAGCTAAAAATACAGAAGCTGAAATATATCTATATAATTATCCAGATAGAACTGGTTATGATTTGAGTCCAGAACTTACATTAAGACTTGTAAGAAAGCATAAAAATATAGTTGGTTATAAGGATACAGTAACTTTGATGGGACACACTAGAGATTTAATAAATACTATGAAAGCAGAGTTTCCAGATTTTAAGATATATAGTGGTTATGATGAAAACTTTATACATAATCTAATGTCTGGAGGAGCAGGTTGTATAGGAGGTCTATCAAATTTAATTCCAGAAGTTTGTTCAAAATGGGCAGAAGCTTATAATAATAGAGATATGGATAAGGTTATAGAAATTCAAAAATATATAAATAAAGCTATGGATTTTTATTTAATAACAAACCCATTTATACCAGCAATGAAAAAAGCAATGAATATTAGAGGCTTACAAGTGAGTGATTACATGACTGCACCTTTTATAAAGCCAAATGAAAATCAAGTATATGAGATTAAAAAACTAATGAATGAATTAAATATATGTTAACTGGTTAATTAGATATATAGTAAAAAACAAAGAGTGTTTTAAACTGATTTTTATAGTCATTTTAAGCACTCTTTTTTTTATATGTTAAATCAACCTTGCAAAGTGGTCAACAATAAACTACAATTATGTTAATAAAAATTAAATAAAATGATACTAGGGTACTATATTAGTTTAATAGGGAAAGTGATGTAAATTCACTACAGCCCCCGCTACTGTATACGGATACGAAATCAAAATCCACTGAGATTTATATGAAAAGTTTTGGGAAGGATGATAGAGGAAAAGCCGTGAGTCAGAAGACCTGCCCAGTATTACATAGGTTCAATTTAGGGTGGAAATTGTAATTTATAATAAAATGAAATATCAATTCATTTTTTGTAAAATTGATATATAAACTTCTCCTTTCTAAATTAGGAGAAGTTTTTTATTTTATTAAAAGGTTATAATTATTAAAGATGACTTTAATATAGTTCTAATGAGATATATTTTAAAAGTATATGTTATTAGAATTTTTAACCACTTATAAAAAATAAAATATTGGAGTGAAAGAGATGAAATTTAAAGTAAATGTTTTAAAGCAATTTTTTCTAAGTATTATGATAGTTCTTTTAGTAGGAGGTCTTATAGGATGTAGTAAAAATGATAAAGAGAATGCACAAGTTAGTAGTGGTAAGAAGTTAGAATTAAAATATGCAAGTGGGTTTAGTGTTGAAGACTTAGAGGATGGAATTAAAAAAGTAACTGATGGAGATAAAAGAGAACTAATTTTAATTCCTAAAAAAATTGAAGTTCCTGAAAAGTATAAAAATGCTAATATAGTTAGAACACCTGTAGATAATGTCTTAATAGCATCTACAACACAAGCTTGTTCTCTAAGAACAATAGGTGAGCTAGATAGCATAAAAGCAGTAACAACAGAGGAACAGTATTGGACTATCAAAGAAATTAAAGATTTGATGAAGGACGGAAAGATACATTATGTTGGTTCAAACTTAGCACCAGATTATGAAAAAATAGTAGATTTAAACCCTGATTTAACTATAGTTAGTAGTGGTTTATCAGAAGCTGATACAAAATTTATTGATAAACTAAAAGAATTAGGACTTAACTATGTTGTAGATAATGAATATAAAGAGCAAAATCCATTTGGAAGAATGGAATGGACAAGCTTAATAGCTGCATTTTATGATAAAGAAGATATAGCCACTAGTGAATTAAATAAGACAGTACAAAAGATAGAAGAAGTAAGTAAAAAAATAAAAAACAAAAACAAGCCTAAGGTAGTATGGGCATCTGTATATGAAGGAAATGCTTATGTAGCACCTAAAGATTCATATGTAGATAATATGATAAGAATGGCTGGTGGAATAAATGCATGTGCTTCAATGGATTCAAATGAAGGAAGAGTGAGTATTGAACAACTACATGAAGTTGCAAAGGATGCAGATATATTTGTATACTCATCAAGCTCAGATTATGCACCAAACTTAGAGTCTATAAAATCTAGTGCACCTGTATTGGCTGATTTGGATGTTGTAAAAAATGGTAACTTGTGGGTATTTGCTCCAGATTATTATCAATCAGTAGATAAGACTGATGAATTAATAGTAGATTTAGTTGAGATGTTTCATCCAGGAGCTACAGGTGAAAAAATTAAACATTATATAAATTATGATAAATAATATATAATACGACACTAAAAGATGAGTTTTATGGATTTTAGTTAATATAGATTTGTTAAGAGGGGTATATAAATGGATTTTATCAATAAAATGAGAATAAAGAATACTACAATATTTATAGGACTAATTATAGGTATGATACTTACTTTTTTAGTGTGTGTAGCATTTGGATCTGTAAAAATTGAGTTTAAAGAAATAATAGATGTTGTATTAAGAGGTATGGATAATACAGAACACTATAAAATAATATACAACATAAGGATTCCAAGAGTACTTGCAACTATGGTGGGTGGAGCTTGTTTAGCAGTATCAGGAATTTTACTACAGATATTTTTTAAGAATCCAATAGTTGAACCATATATATTAGGTGTATCTTCAGGTTCTACTTTATCAGTAGCACTTATGATTTTGGGTGGATATACATTAGGATTTGAAAATATAACTTCAATGAGTATATTTGTGGCAGCATTTATAGGAGCTTTGATTGTAATGTCTGTAGTCATTTTATTTGCAAGTAAGGTAAAGAATATAACGACTCTTTTAATAATAGGAATTATGACTGGATATGTGTGTAGTGGTATAACTAATGTACTACAATCATTTGCAAATAGTGAAAAATTAAAGGAATTCACTGTTTGGTCTATGGGAAGTTTTTCTGGATTTACCTGGGAAAAAGTAGAGATACTTATATTGATTGGTGTTCTAGGTCTTTTAATGAGTATCTTTATAATAAAACCTCTAAATGCTTTTTTATTAGGAGAAGAATATGCTAAAAGTATTGGTATAAATATAAAATTTTTTAGATTTTTGGTAGTATTTATATCTAGTATACTAGCAGCAATAGTATCAGCATTTGCAGGACCTATAGGATTTATTGGACTTGCAGTACCACAAGTTTCAAAATTGATATTTAAGACATCAGATAATAGAGTACTAATACCAGTGGTAATTTTTTTAGGAAGTATAGTTACAGCTCTTTGTGATTTAATATCAAGAGTAATTCTGTCGCCAATAGAATTACCAATAAGCACAATAACATCTTTATTAGGAGCACCAATTGTAGTAATGCTATTGATGAAAAGGAAGGACAGGGCTTAGATATGTTGAAAACTAATAATTTAAGTGTAGGATATAATAAAAAAGTAGTTGTGAGTGATATAAATATAGAGGTGAAAAATGGAGAGATATTATGTCTTTTAGGAAGTAATGGAGCTGGAAAAACTACTATATTAAGGTCTTTATCTAAACTTATAACGCCAATAAAAGGGGAGATATATCTAAATGACATAGATGTAAATCATATATCAAGAAAGTCATTATCGAAAAAAATGGCTTTAGTGCTTACAAATAGATTATTAGGTGATTTAATGACTGTACAAGATATAGTTAATATAGGAAGGTATCCATATACAGGATTTTTTGGTAACCTATCCAAAAAAGATTTAATACTGGTAGATGAAGCATTAGAATCTGTAGATGCATTACATTTAAAGAAAAGATATTTTGACGAACTAAGTGATGGAGAAAAACAAAAAGTATTAGTTGCAAGAGCTTTAGTTCAAGAGCCAGAAATAATTATATTGGATGAACCAACAACTCACTTAGATATAAAACATAGGTTAGAGCTTATAAATATACTAAAAAAATTAAGTAAGGAAAAATCAATTTCAGTAATACTTTCATTGCATGAAATAGATATAGCATTAAAAAGTTGTGATAAAGTTGCTCTTATAAAGAATAATAAAGTCATAGATTATGGTCAGCCTGAAGATGTAGTGGATGAAGATATTATAAATTCACTTTATGAATTGGATGATAAAAATTTTAATAGTCTTTTAGGCTCAGTAGAGATTAGTAATAAATCTAAAAATGAAGTTTTTATAATTGGTGGTGGTGGTAAAGCTACACCAATTTATAGAGCTTTTACTAAAAAAGGTATAGGGTTATATTCTGGAATAATACATGAAAATGATATTGATTATGAAATTGGCAGAACTATGGGCATAAAGATGTTTACAGAAAAGCCATTTGAGCCAATAAGTAATGAGAGTTTTGATTTAGCTATTAGAAATTTAAATGATTCTAAGATTATAATAGATACAGGGTTTAGCGTAGGAGAAACAAATAAAAGAAATATAGATATTATAAAAGAGGCTTTAAAATTGGATAAAAAAGTTTATTCATTTAGGAATAGGAATGAGAGCAATAAGTATTATAGTAGTCTTGGTAATGATATAGAATATATAGATAAGGTTTCACAAATTATGGATAGTATCAAGACAGATAATTTACTATAGATTGTAAAATAAAATGTAATTGCAGACTACAAAAAATATAAAAGAGTATCTTAATAGTTTTTAAACATTATTATAGATACTCTTTTTTTATTGTTTATTTATTTTGTGTATGGTGTTATAAAAAAGTATTCCTTTATAAATAACCTATAGCTTCCTCTCTAGTTAGAAAAAAGTGAATTCCTGCAGTTGATTCTTTCCATCTATTTTCATTAAATTCTTCAGCTATAATAGTTTCTCCTACTCTATATATAAAATTTTCATCAGCATATGCACGAGCACTTTTAAAAGATTCTTTGCCATCTATACTTGTAATTGACAGTACTTTTGCTTTATCACATCTACAAGCATTTGATGTAGCAGAAACCCTTTTTGCATCACTTGGAATTAATAATTGTACCATTCTAAAATTAAAACACTTTTTATAGCCTATAAATGCTCCTGTTTCAGGACAGTATAACTTGAAAAAGCGAGTATTTTCATCTGATACTACTCCATCTAAAGTAGCATATTCTAAGTTGGAGTTTTCTAAATTAGCTCCTCTAATATCTGACCTAGATAAATCACAAAATCTAAAATTAGCTCCACTTAGGTCTGCATTTTTTAATATGGAATTTTTTAATGAACAATTTGAAAAATAAGAGTTACTAAAGCTAGAGTTTTCTAAATCTGCTTCTTCTAAGTTTAAATCAATAAGGTCAGACCATGAAAAATCAATATTACTTAAACAGTATCCCTTTAAATTCATATTTTCTAATTTTATTTCTCTTAAATCAGCTCTTTCTCCATCATTGTTGTTTTTAAGCCATAAATAATGTTTTTTAAGTATCTTTTCAAGTTCATATTTAGAAATATCTCTCATAAAAATCACCTTCATGAATTTATTTTTATATATGTAGTAGCAAAATAGTCATATATTTAATTATATAACAATAAATAAAAAACTTCTAAATAATATATAAAATATCATATATAAAATATTTTGTTTTAAATATATTATAATATATTCTTAGGCTATTTAGGGATAATTTGCACTTTTAAACATGACATAATAAGTTTGTATTGTTTTATATTTGAGTTGATAAAAATTTCTTTAAATAAAAATAATATCAGTGATACAATAATAAAAGTTTAGATATAAAAAAATTTGTGTATATACTATATGTAGTATATAATAGATAAAGCACTGACTATATGTAGTGCTTTTGTTTTTGAAAAATACTTATTATATTCCAATAGTTATAGGTTATTTTGGGGATTTCAACTAATAAATACTAAAAGAAATAATAAGAAAATTGAAAGAAATTATAGCACAAGATTATGTTAAAAGGACGGTAAATAATGAATTGGATAGAGCTTAACAATCAAGTGATAATTAAAAATGAACAAGGTAAGTATCAATTGGAAAAAGACAAGGAAGCCTTAAGTAGTTACATAGAAGAATTTATAAAACCAAAGTTGAAAAAATTTAAAGATTTAGAAGAAAGATTAAAGTACTTAATAGATGAAGGTTATTATTCAGAAGAAGTAATAAATAAGTATAGTATGGATTTTATTAAAAAGGTATATAAGTTTATTGAGAAATATCAGTTTGAATTTCAATCATATATGAGTGCAAACAAGTTTTATCAAAATTACGCATTAAAAAGCAATGATGGAAAAGAAATATTAGAAACATATAATGAGAAAGTATTAATTGTAGCTTTGACATTAGGAAATGGTGATGAAGGTTTGGCCCTAAGCCTTACAGATAAAATAGTAAAACAAGAATTTCAACCAGCTACTCCAACGTTTTTAAATGCTGGAAGAAAAAGAGCTGGAGAGATGGTATCATGCTTTTTATTATCTGTAGAAGATAGTACAGAAGGTATATCATATGCTATATCTTCATCAAATCATTTATCAAAGATTGGTGGAGGCGTTGCACTAAATTTATCCAAACTTAGAGCATCAGGTGAATCAATCAAAGATATAGAAGGGGCAGCTGGAGGAGTTGTTGGTGTAGCAAAAATGTTGGAGCAATCCTTTAGTTATTTCAATCAAATGGGAGCTAGACAAGGTTCTGGAGCAGTTTACCTTACTGTATTCCATCCTGATTTTGAATTATTGATGGATACGAAAAAGATAAATGCTGATGAGAAAATAAGACTTGCTACATTATCACTAGGAGCTATAATACCTGATAAGTTTATGGAATTAGCAGAAAAAAATGAAACTGCATATGCATTTTATCCTCATACTGTGTATAAGAAGTATGGAGTTTATCTTGATGAGATAGAAATGAATGAGTGGTACGAAAAATTGGTTGATGATAAGGATATAAGAAAAAAAGAAATAAATCCTAGACAGATGCTGACTAAAATAGCACAGATGCAACAAGAAAGTGGATATCCATATGTAGTATACATAGACACAGCAAATAAGGAACATACATTAAGAGATGTTGGAATGGTCAAGATGTCTAACTTATGTTGTGAGATATTCCAATATCAGACACCTTCACAAATAGAAGGTTATGGAGGTAAAAATGAGTGGGGACAAGATATAAGTTGTAACCTTGGTTCTTTAAATATAGCTAATGTTATGGACAATAAAACTATAGAAAGTACGGTTGAGACAGCAATAAGAGCATTGTCATTTGTAGCAGATAGCACAGATATAAAACCAGTACCAACAGTTAGTAAGAGTAATAGTAAGTCTCACTCTATAGGATTAGGAGCTATGAATTTACATGGATATTTAGTAAGGGAAAATATCTTATATACTTCAGAGGATGCCATAGATTTTTCTAATGTATTTTTTGCAATGGTTAGATATTACTCAATTAAAGCATCAATGAAAATAGCTATAGAAAAAAATCAAACTTTTGAGGGCTTTAATAAATCAGAATATGCTAAAGGTAGAGAAAGTAAAGTACTATCAAAATACTATGAGCAATCTTATTTACCAAAGTCAGATAAGGTAAAGGCATTATTTGAAGGTATCCATATACCAACTAAAGAAGATTGGGCAAGTTTATTAGATGAAGTAAAAGAAAAAGGCATATACAATGCTTATTTGATGGCAATAGCACCAACTCAAAGTATTAGTTATGTGCAAAATGCTACATCAAGTATAATGCCAATTACTGAACCAGTAGAAGTAAGAACATATGGAGATTCTACTACAATATATCCAATGCCATTTTTAACAAATGATAATATGTTATATTATCAATCAGCATACAGGATGGATATGAGAAAAGTAATAGATTTAGTAGCGACAGTTCAAAACCATGTTGACCAAGGTATATCAACAACTCTATTTGTCACAGACGAAAAGACAACTAGAGACATAGCTAGACATTACATATATGCATATAAAAAAGGTCTGAAGAGTTTATATTACACAAGAACAAAGATGACAAGAGACACTCATGAGTGTTTAGTATGTTCAGTATAGGGAGAGAAATATATGACGTTTAATTTACATAAAATACATAATGCAGTTAACTGGAATAGAGAAGAAGATGGATTTACACAGGCTTTTTGGGAGCAAAATGTAAAACAATTTTGGCTTCCTGAAGAAATATCTGTTTCTAAGGACATCAAGGTATGGAATGAACTGAGTGATAAGGAAAAGGAATTGTATAAAAAAGTATTGGGTGGTTTAACATTATTGGATACAAAACAGGGGAATAATGGAATACCATCTATGATGAGTTTAACAGAAAATCTGCAAAGAAAGGCTGTCTTGTCTTTTATGGGGACTATGGAAGAAATACATGCAAAAAGTTATTCTTCTATATTTATGACTTTACTTTCTAATTCAGAAATAGATGAGTTATTTGAATGGATAGAAACAGAGCCAACTTTACAAAAAAAGGCTGACTTAGTTTTAGCTCAGTATGAAAACACTACAAATCAAAAGGATTTGTACTTATCTATGGTTACAAGTGTATTTTTAGAGAGTTTTCTGTTTTATTCAGGATTCTTTTATCCATTGTATCTATCTGGTCAAGGAAAGATGGTAGCTAGTGGAGAAATAATATCACTTATTCTTAGAGATGAGTCTTTACATGGTAAGTATATAGGATTGCTTGCACAAGAAATATACGATGAATTTGATGAAATTGATAAGAAAAAACTAAAAGAGAAGATGTATTCTATACTTGATAACCTTATGGAGAATGAGATAGAATACACAAATGCTATATATAAAGAAAGTGGGCTTGAAAAAGAGGTAGTAAACTTTTTGAAATATAATGCAAATAGAGCTTTAGAAAATCTAGGCTTTGAGAAGTTATATATTGTAGATGCTATCAATCCAATTGTATTAAATGGTCTTAGTACGGAAACTAAAACACATGATTTCTTTTCAACTAAAGGCAATGGATACCAAAAAGGAGTATATGAGGAATTAGAAGATGAAGATTTTATAATATAAATTTATAAATTGTGACATACTGTTGTCACTTTTATCATGATAATATCAATGTATAAAATATATATGGAGGTATTCTCATGAAATATGAATGGAGAAAAAAAGATAAGGAGTTATATTTACTTAAGAAGAATCCAGTAATAGTTGAAGTACCAGAGCAGAAATTTATTATGTTAAAAGGGAATGGAGACCCAAATGACAAAGAATTTACTGAAGCAATAGGAGTACTTTATTCTTTGGCATATGCAATAAAATCCATGCCTAAGAAGGGAATTGTGCCAGAAGGGTATTTTGATTATACTGTTTTTCCTTTAGAAGCTATATGGGATAAAGGAGAAAAAAGCAAATACTCAGATATACTTATTAAAGAAGACTTGATTTATACTATGATGATACGTCAGCCAGATTTTGTTACACAAGACTTGTTAGATAAAGCTATCGACATAGTAAAAAAGAAGAAACCACATAACCTTCTTGAAAAAGTTAAATTTGGGTTTATTAATGAAGGATTGTGTGTCCAAATGCTTCATGTAGGTTCATATGATAATGAACCAGAAAGTTTTGACATTATGAGTGAATTTTGTAAAAGAAATAATCTTGTAAGAAAATCTAATGTACATCGTGAAATTTATATAAGTGATGCTAGAAAAGTATCTCCTGATTTATTAAAGACAGTTTTACGTTTTGAAGTAAAAAGAGAAATATAAGTGTTATATTGTGGTATTATATTACTTTATTGTTATACTATAATAAAGTAATGAGGTGATTATATGAAAAGTAATAGATTATTTGAAATTATTTATATCCTTTTAGATAAGAAAAAAGTAACTGCAACAGAATTAGCTGAACATTTTGAAGTATCTAGAAGAACTATTTGTAGGGATGTCGAAATACTGTCAACTTCTGGTATTCCAATTTATACTGACAAAGGTAGAAATGGGGGTATAGGTATTTTGGATAATTTTACCTTTGATAAATCTATTTTATCTGAGCAAGAACAGAAAGAAATTCTAGCCTCATTAGAGAGTTTAAATATGCTTAAATATCCAGAGGTTAATTCTATATTATCGAAACTTAAACCTTTATTTTGTAAGTCAGATATAAACTGGATAACTGTTGATTTTTCTCATTGGGGTAGTGATGATGTAGAAAAAGATAAATTTATAAAAATAAAATCAGCTATATTAGATTGTAATATTATAACTTTTGAGTATATAAATACTTATGGAAAGGTAACAAAGCGTTGTGTAGAACCACTTATGCTTTGGTTTAAAGAGAAGTCTTGGTATATCAAAGCTTATTGTCGTCAAAAAAATGATTATAGAATTTTTAAGATTGTAAGGATGAGAAATATATGTGTTTGTAAACAGACGTTTATAAGGAGTATACCAATTGAAGTGGGAGAGATAAAAGAAGATAAAAATGAAAGTATTACTTTAAAGTTGAAAATTTCTAAAGATGTAGCTTATAGAGTGTATGATGAATTTGATATTGATAACATATTATGTGATAATGATGGAGATTTCATCGTAACAGTACAGTATCCAAAAAATGATTGGATATATGGATATATACTTTCTTTTGGAAATAAGATTAAAGTATTGGAACCAATAGATGTTAGAAATAGAATTTTACAAATTATAGATGAAGTTAAAATGAAATATTTATAAAGATTATAAAAAGAGGTTGTCTCAAAATAGAGAGATAAGCCTCTTTTTCATTATTGAAATGATGAAAATATATTTGATTACATACAAAGAAGAGTGCCTCATGAACTAAAAAGTTCATTTTGAGACACCAGCTTTTTTACTTTAGTTTCAATATTCAATTTGATTTCTTATAATATTAAAAAAATTTCTACCTTTATTAGTATTATTATCAAATATTAATACTAATTGCGTACATATCATTATATAATATTTATAGATTATTATATAAGTAGGTTACTAGAAATATATGTATATAATTATTTAAAATAAATTGAATATACTATTTACTATTTTAATTAAAACAGTAAAAAAATGTAGATAAATATTATTTTATTAAGAAAAATTTAATATATTGACAAAATTTAAGTGCTCATTTAAACTAGTAATTGATAATAATATTCAATATTAAATAATAGGAGGAGCTATGAATAAATATCTTCTAATAAATCCAGTGGCAGAAAGAATGTATGGGGAAAAGTTTCACCTTGTCAAAGAAAATTTGATAAAAAAGGGTTACATAATGGCAGAATGTGAGCCACAATTGGAATATGTAAAGAAGCAATACAAAGAGTATATAAAAAAGACTGAAAATACAATGTTAGATTGTAGATGTCCAGAAAGTATAAATCTTTTAAAAAGAAATAATTTGATAGATAGTTTTGAAGTACCTATGATAGAACCAATACTAGTAAGGACTTGTAGGGTTTTATATGATAAATATATCAAAAGTGAAGAGGATATGTTGATAGTAACCTGTCCATGTACACAATTAAGGGACTTTGCAAGTGAAAAGTTTAAAGATAAGAGTAATGCTATATTTTATACATGGAAAGAGTTTGCTGAAAAAGAAGGTATAAAATCGCTTGGAAAGATAGATGAATCTCCAATTCCATTAGGATATTTTAAAGACTCTTTTGAAAAAGTTCTTGAAGTATCGAGTGAAGATGAAATCTTAAGCAAAATACAAAAAATAAGAAATAGTTCTGAAGATAAGTATGATATAGTAGAAATGTTTTATTGTAAAGATGGATGTAATAATGGAGATGGTTTGTAAATGGTCAATAAATTTAATAATAAGTTTTTAAGTCTAATAAAAAGTGTTTTGATATTTTTCATAATTCTTTTACTATGGAAAATTACTAATTATCTTGGTATTTGGAGTGATTATATATTACCATCACCTGAAAAGGTGTATAGTACATTTTTAAATATGATAAGTGATGGTTCAATATTTATTAATGTATATGCAAGTATGAAAAGAGTTTTGATAGGATTTGCAATAAGTACTGCAATAGGTGTACCTTTAGGGATATTCTTTGGAATTCATAGTGAAGTATATGAATATTTTAAATCACTAATAAATTTTTTAAGAAATACACCTCCACTTGCTTTAATACCAATGCTTATACTATGGTTTGGCATAGGAGAAGAATCGAAAATTATAATTATAGTTTTGGCTTCTTTTTTCCCAATCTTTACAAGCACATTAAAGGGGATTAGGAATTGTGACTCAAAACTGATTGAAGTAGGTAGAGTATTTGAGTTTTCAAAGCTACAAATAATATTTAAAATAATTATACCTAATGCCATTCTTGATATTGCAGTCGGGCTAAAGTTGGCTCTTGGATATAGTTTTAGAGCGATTATTGGGGCAGAACTTGTAGCAGCATCATCAGGTCTTGGTTACTTGATATCTGATGGAAAGGAAATGTCTAGGACAGATGTTGTCATTGTAGGTATAATCGTAATTGGACTTTTAGGAATAATTACAGATTATATATTTTCAATTATTGTGAAAAAGGTAAGTAAGGGAAAGATGGTGGAAGCCTATGAATAATTTAGTATGTGATTCTGGATATATAATCAGAAATCTATCTAAAAGTTATGAAGTTGACAATGAAGAGCATATAGTTCTTAGTAATATTTCTTTAAACATAGATAAAAATCATATAACTGTAATTTTAGGTGAAAGTGGATGTGGAAAGACTACCTTACTTAGGGCAATTGCATCCCTTGAAGATATAAATAGTGGTGAGATTAGATTTGTTAAAGATAATAAAGAGCATAAACCTAATGTAGGATTTGTATTTCAAGAGAGTAGATTGATGCTTTGGTTAAATGTAAGTGAAAATATAGCCTTTCATAATCAAAGAAAAAACACTATTTTAAGTAAAGTATTTGGTAAATTCAAATATCAGAAAAGCATTGATAGTAAAGGTATAAATGATGATTCCATAGATTTAGAAACTAATGATAATTTAAATTACTTGAATAGACCTAATAAGAAAAATTGTATTGATGTAGAAAAATATCTTAAGATGATGAACTTGCAGAAATTTAAAAACTCTTATCCAAATGAGTTATCAGGAGGTATGGCGCAGAGAGTAAGTATAGCTAGAGCTCTTTCTTTCAATCCAGATATGTTGTTTATGGACGAACCTTTTTCGGCATTAGATTATTTTACAAGGATTGATATGCAAAACGAAGTTATAAGAATACATAAATCAACTAATAAAGGTGTAATATTTGTAACTCACGATATCGATGAAGCATTAAAGATAGGCAAAAAAATAGTTGTTTTTACAGATGAAAGAAAAATAAAAGAATTTAATATAGAAGATGATTATGATAGAGATTTAACTTCAGACTATTATATTAAATTAAAAAAAGATATTTTAATGACAATGAAATCAAACAAAGACGTTTAAAGAAATTAATAATATTTTAAGGAGTAAAGTAAATGAAATTAAAAAAACTATTGGTAGGTATAACGATATTAACACTTGCAACAACAGCTTTAGCTGGATGTGCTAAAAAGGATGATGGAGAAAAACTTTCAGAAATAAATTTAACTTATGTAAAATCACCATTAAATGTTCCTTCTATAATTCAAAAACAGGATGATTTATTTGGAAAGGAATTTAAAAAGGATAATATAAAAGTTAATTTCCATGAAATTACTACAGGACCAGAGCAGACACAGGCCTTAGCTGCTGGAGAAATAGATTTTTTACATGCACTAGGTGGTACGTCAGCTTTGATAGCTGCATCTAATGGAGTGGAATTAAAGATATTAAACACTTATAGTAGGTCACCAAAAGGATTTATGATTTTGACTAACGATGGTTTAATAAAATCAGCAGCAGATTTAGCAGGTAAGAAGGTAGCAGGGCCAAAGGGGACTATACTACACCAAGTATTAATTGCAGCTCTTGATAAAGAAGGATTAAGTATGGATGATGTAGAGTTTATTAACATGGGTATCCCAGAAGCATCAGCAGCTCTTGCTGATGGTAGTGTTGATGCTGCATTGATTGCTGGACCAGCAGCCCTTAAAGCTATGAAGTCTGGAAGTAAACTTGTAGCAAATGGTGAAGGTTTAGTAGATGGGATAATAGTAACAGCTGTTAGTACAGATTTTGCAGAGAAACATCCAGAGATAGTTGAAAGATTTATGAAGGTTGAAAAAGAAACTTTAGAATATGTAAATAATAATTTTGATGAAGCTATGGAAAAAGTAGCTAAAGAAGTTGATTTAAGTGTTGAAGAAACTAAAGAGTTATACGCTTGGTATGATTTTAGTTTAGATATAACAGATAAAGACATATCTTCACTTGAAGATACACAAACCTTTTTAATAAAAAATGGATTACAAGAGAAAAAAGTAGATATAAAAGAATTACTATATGCTACTAAGTAGAAATTATGCTAAAATAATATTAAATAGAAACTATAATAAAAGTTTAAGTTACCTTAATTAAGGTAACTTTTTCTATTTTATATTAATAATTATATTTATTTTTAGTAGGGTTAGTTAATGTTAAAATAGATATCGGGAGGAATATATGAGTCATAAAATATATATTGTGGAAGATGATATATCAATAAGTACATTACTTAAGGATTATATTGAGAAATATGGATTTGAAGTGGTTGTTGAAGAAAACTTTGATGATATAATGGTTACATTTGAAAAAATAAAGCCAGATTTAGTGCTATTAGATGTAAATTTACCCAAATTTGATGGTTTTTACTGGTGTAGATGTATTAGACAGCAGTCTAATCTACCTATAATTTTTATATCAGCTAGAGATGGGAATGTAGACCAGATTAGAGCTTTAGAAAGTGGAGCAGATGATTATATAACAAAGCCTTTTTATTATGATGTAGTAATGGCAAAGATAAAGAGTCATATAAGAAGAGTATATGGTGAATATTCACCTAAAATAGATGAAAGAATAGTTGAATTAGATGGATTGAAGTTTTATCCAGAGAGGTTGGAGTTAGAATTAGGTGGAAAGGTTCTAATTATTACTAAGAAAGAAGGCATATTGATTGAATGTCTTATTAAAAAATATCCAAAGGTAGTAAGTAGAGATTATCTGTTAGAAAAGATATGGGACGATATTGAATTTGTAGAAGAAAATACTCTAAATGTAAATGTTAGCAGGATAAGAAAAAGATTTGAGGAATTAGGTATAGATAATGCTGTTCAGACTGTACGAGGATTAGGATATAAATTAAATAAAAATTGGTAAGGAGAAAATATGAAATTATTTTTTAGAGATTGTAAGGGTTATATTTTTATATATTATATAGGAATATTTATGACAATTACTTATTGTAATCTTATGAAGTTTATCAATTTTGGAGAGAGCTTATATATTCTTTTATTTAGCTCTTTTATATTATTGTGTTTTTTAATATATAAGTACTATAAGCATAGAGAAGTATATACTCTATTCAAAAAAGGTATAAAATCTCTGGATGAATCATTCTTGTATTTAGGAAATTCTTTTTTGGGAAGAAATATATCAGCTATTTTAAAACAACAACATAAATTATATCAATCAATGATACAAGAACATAAAAAAGTACATAGTGAGCATTTAACTTTCATCAACCAGTGGATTCACCAGATGAAAACACCAGTATCAGTTATAAGTCTTCAACTTCAAGAATATGAGGGAGAAGAAGTAACAGAAAACATAAGAGAAGAGTTAGATAGATTAAATAAAGGTCTAAATATGGCTATGCATTTTGCAAGGGCAGATAATTTCCAAAAAGATTTTGTGGTTGAAAAAGCTAGATTGAATGAAATTGTAGTTGGTATTGTAAATGAAGAAAAGAGATTGTTTATAAAAAGTGAGATAATTCCTAAGATAAAAATAGACAAGTTTACTTATGTTTATACAGATATAAAATGGATGAAATTTATAATAAGTCAATTGATTACAAATGGTGTGAAATATTCTAAAGGTTATAGCAACTACCTAAATATAAAAGCTGAAGAAAACAATAAATATGTAACTTTAAGTATAATAGATGAAGGGACTGGGATTGTTTCTAAAGATATAAAAAGAGTATTTGACCCGTTTTTTACAGGGGAAAATGGTCGTAAGTTTGGAGAATCTACAGGTATGGGACTTTATCTAGTAAAAAAAGTATGTGATGATTTAGGGCATAAAGTCAGCATAAAATCAGAAGTAGGAAAAGGCACAGAAGTTTCAATAATGTTTAATAAAGATAATATGAATAATCTTCTATAATGAATCTTCAATTGATTATGTTTTTTATTAATTTATATATCATTTGTTGAATGAGATAATTACAGTTAAAAAATCTAATTTTAATAGAGTTTACTTGCAAACCTTACATAGCTGTAAGGTTTGTGTAATGTTTGTAGATAGTTAAATTTTCTAATCTAAATTACAATTAGTGTAAGAAATAACATAAAAAATAAATTTTGTAAAAAGGAAAGGATGTTTATTGATGAGCTTAGATATTATTTTCATATTAAAATCAGTTATGATAGCTATAGTAGAGGGGCTTACGGAATTTATCCCAGTTTCATCTACTGGTCATATGATATTGGTTGGTAGCTTGATAGATTTTAAAGGACAATTTGCTGAAATGTTTGAGGTTGTAATACAACTTGGAGCAATATTAGCAGTAGTAGTACTTTATTGGAAAAAAATAAAAGATAGTGTTATAGAATTTTTTAAGTTTATATTTACTGGTGGAAAAAAAGGAAAGACTGGCTTTAAATTTGGAATGAATGTAATTATAGCATGTATTCCATTTGCGATTGTGGGGGTTCTATTTTATGACAACATAAAAGCCTTGTTTAATTTACAATCTGTAATTATAGGATTTATAGTTGGTGGGATTTTATTACTAGTGGTAGAGACTTTGTTTAGAAAAAAGAAACATTCTACTGATAATATAGACAAAATCACGCCAATACAAGCATTAAAAGTTGGAGTTTTACAAGTTTTATCTGCATGGCCAGGTATGTCAAGAAGTGCATCTACTATTATGGGTGGATGGATAGCAGGACTTAATTCTCCTATAGCAGCTGAATTTTCTTTCTTTTTAGCTGTGCCAGCTATGGTAGCTTCATCAGGAAAGGATTTATTTGAATTTGATTATTCAATAATGACACCAACATTGTGGATTGCCTTGATAGTTGGATTTATAGTAGCTTTTATTGTATCAATAGTAGTTATGGAAAAATTTGTGGATTTTCTAAAGAAAAAATCAATGAGAGTATTTGCTATATATAGAATACTTATGGGAATATTGCTTGCTATATTAGCTTTTACAAACATAATTAGTGTATAGATTAAGATATATTTATTATTTACAAAAATTAGCTAACCAATATAAATAATAATTAACAAATAAATATATATGTTATTTCAAAAATTAGATTAGAAAGGATAGTTAATAATGAAAATTTTAACTGTAAATAATTTAAGTAAAGTATATGGCAAGAAAATAATTTTTAATGCATTAAATGATATAAATTTTAGTATAGATGATGGAGAATTTGTAGGAATTATGGGACCATCTGGCAGTGGGAAAACTACTCTTTTAAATATGATTTCTACTATTGATAAACCAACTACAGGAACTATGGAGCTAAAAGGTAAGAATCCACTACTATTAAAAGGTGAAGAACTTGCATTATTTAGAAGAAGAGAGTTAGGTTTTGTATTTCAGGATTTTAATTTATTAGATACCCTGACTATAGGTGAAAATATAGTATTGCCATTGACATTAGATAAGGTTAGTGTAAAAGAACAAAATAATAGATTGGCTGAAGTATCTGGAATTTTAGGGATAAAAGATTTATTAGACAAAAGAACTTTTGAAGTATCAGGTGGTCAAGCTCAGAGGACTGCTATTGCTAGAGCATTAATAAATAGACCATCAATACTTTTAGCAGATGAACCAACTGGTAATTTAGATTCAAAGTCATCAAAGACTGTTATGGAGTTATTTGAGAATATAAATAGAGAAAATAAGGTTACTACTATGATGGTAACTCATGACCCATTAGCTGCAAGCTATTGTAGTAGGATTTTATTTATAAAAGATGGAGCTATATATAATGAAATATATAAGGGAAGTAGTAGAGAGCAGTTTTATCAAGAGATAATGGATGTACTTACATTATTGGGGGGCGATAATTAATGAATATAAAACAATTTGCCATCAACAATATTTCAAGA
Source organism: Clostridioides difficile CD160 (assembly GCF_000449425.2). Classification (GTDB taxonomy): domain Bacteria; phylum Bacillota; class Clostridia; order Peptostreptococcales; family Peptostreptococcaceae; genus Clostridioides; species Clostridioides difficile_E. The sequence continues at coordinate 115,611 of NZ_AVHW01000095.1, read as the reverse complement.
AACATTAAAGCTTATGTAGGGTATTTAGCAAGTATTGTTATATCCTCTGCCCTACTATTTTCTTTTATCATGTTTACAAGTCATCCCGATTTAGAGATATCTCAATTTCCCGATTATCTAAAAGAGGGGCTTAAGATGAGTAAAATAATTGCATATTTATTTTTATTCTTCTTTGTGTTTTATTCGGTTAGTATATTCCTTAAAAGTAGATATAAAGAATTTGGAATACTTTATATTACAGGGATATCAAAGCGACAGGTAATGAAGTTAATTTTTATAGAAAATATAATAATAAATATAGCATCTTCTGTAATTGGAGTAATAATAGGCTTAGTCTTTTCAAAGATATTTTTAGTGATTATGTCTACCTTTTTAGAATTATCACCATTGAAGTTCTATATACCAATAAATGCAATATTATCTACTTTATTTTACTTCATAGTTTTGGCTATATTAACATCAGTATTTACTTCTTTTATAGTTAAGGAAAATCAAGTATTGAGATTGCTTAAAGGTACAAAGACTCCAAAACCAGAGCCTAAAACATCACTAGTATTTGTTATATTAAGTATTTGTCTGTTTGTAATAGCATATTATAGTGCGGTTACATCAACTGACCAATATACAACATATCTACGCTTAGTTCCAGTTACATCTCTTACTATATTAGCAACCTATTTATTTTTTTCTCAATTTAGTGTGTTTTTTCTAAAAAAGCTAAAATTAAATAAGAGATTTTATAGAAAAAATACGAATATGCTTTGGATTTCAAATTTGATTTACAAAGTAAAGGATAATGCTAGGATATTCTTTTTGATAGCTATAACTTCTGCAGTAGCATTTACTGCTATAGGTACAGTTTATTCATTTTGGAAAGATGTAAAGCGTCAAATTAATTTAATATATCCTAACACAATGTATTATTCAACAATGACTTTGCATAATGATACTAACAAGCCTGATAGTAAAGAAAAAGATAAGGAAAGAATGAGCTTTATAGAAAGCAAATTAAAAAAAGAAAATATAGATTATACGAGAATTAATGGAGAATTTAAAACTGTATTTCCTAAGAAAAGCGATTTTAATGTGAGAATTATGAAAGAATCTAAGTATCTAGAAATCACAAAGATTATAGGAGTTAATCCTATAAGTTTTGAAGATAATGAATCTATATCATTGCTTTCATCAAGCTTACCAGGTGATAAGAAAGTTAAAGAAAATGTTGTTATAGGGAATAAAAGTCTAAAGGTGGTAAAACAAGTAGAAGAGTGTGTTATGCCAGCATATTATGACAATATGTATGTGGTAAAAGATAATTTTTATGATAGTATAAAATCAAAATTTATAGTGGATAGATTTACTACATTTGAAGTAGTTGATTCAAGCAAAACTACAGAGATATGTAGGCAATTTGAGAATAAATTTAATGATGAGTCTGGAATGCAACCATATTTATTCTTCTCTAAAGAATTAATGATAGAAAATGGTAAATTAACATATTCTACATTTATGTTTTTGGCAATATTTATAGGTATGATTTTCTTTGTTACTACAAGTAGTTTTTTATATAATAAGTTTTATATGGATTGTCAAGTTGACAAGAAAAAGTATGAGCAGTTAAATAAATTGGGGATGACATATAATGAGATTAAAAAAGCTTCAACTATTGAAATTGGAATTGTATTTTTGTTGCCTTATGTAGTGGCAGTTATACATTCGATATTTGCACTTACTGCACTGAGAAATTCTTTTGATATAGAGGTAGCATCTTCGGCAGTTTTGGTAATGGGAAGCTTATTTTTAGTTCAAATAGTGTATTTCTTAATTGTGAGAAATAATTATTTAAAAGAGATAAGGTTAAATTTAGTTAATTTTTAGGAGAGATTATTAACTAATAAAAAGTATTTAAAATTGATTAATATTACTGGAATTATAAATATTTATTTTTTCAGTAATATTTTTTATTGTATTAATTATTAAGATTATATACTAATATGTCATAATAAGTATCTAAATAGTAAAAAATTCTACTTACATAAAACATAAGGAGGTTATATGTATATATGTGTAGAAATAAACAATATAAGATATTAATTAATATTATTAGGAGGTGTTATTCATTAGTAAATTAGCTAATACAATAAGAATGATGATATTAATTCAAAGTAGAGGAAGAATGAAGTGTAAAGAGCTAGCAGAAGAGTTGGAAGTAAGTGAAAGGCAAATAAAAAGCTATAAGGAATATTTAGAACAAGCAGGTATATTTATAAATTCAACACCTGGGATTTATGGTGGATATGAAATCGATAAATGTAATAGTATCTCACTAATTAAATTATTGGATAGTGAAGTTTCAATTCTAGACATGATAAATTCACAACTAGAGTACAATAATGATATTTACAAAAATGAATTTAATAGTATTGTAGAAAAAATAAAAGCAGTATTAAATACAGGAGAAAAAAGCGATATATACATGGATTATTTCACAGTACAAGCACAACGTAATTGTAATTATGAGTTTGAAAAAAATAAATGTAACGAAATAACTAGAGCGTATACGACAAAACGTAAGCTTTGGATAGAATATTATTCATTGAACTCAGGTAGTAGCGAAAGAATTGTTCATCCATACGGTTTATTTAATTATAAATCAGATACCTATATGGTAGCTTTTTGTGAAAAAAGGCTTAAGTTTATAGATTTTAAATTATGTAGAATTAAAAGTTATAAGGTTTTAGAAGAAAAATATAATGTAGATAAAAGTTTTAATTGGGATGAATATAGTAAAAATAGTATAGGAATTTATAAGGGAGAAGAAATTAATGTTGTTATAAAAATTAGCCATCCATTTTCAATAATTATAAAGGAGAAAGTTTGGGTTAATAATCAACAAATTATAGAGTATGATAATAATGCTATACTATTTAAAGCTAAAATGAGAGGTTATGAAGAGATAAAAAGTTGGATTTTGAGTATGGGAGCTTATGTTGAAGTTATAGAACCTATTAGACTTAGAGATGATATATTGTCAGAAATTGAAAAAATGAAAAAAATTTACTGATTTTTTCAAATAATTTATATTCAGACAGATATACTTCACGGTCTAGTGTTAATATATTAGTTGAGAGAGGTGATATTATGAAAATGAAAATTGAATTTAGTACCAATTGTATACCAATATCTTATAATTCACTTTTTATGAGTATTATAAAAGAAGCTATAAGAAAGTCTAATGAAGATTATTATAAAAATATGTACTATTATAATGAAAAAAATAATAAAAAAACTAAAAATTTTACTTTTTCAGTTTATATAAAAAAATATAGTATTGAAGGCGACAATTTTATTATTAAAGATAAAGTAATATTAAATATAAGTACTCCAGATTTAGAATTAGGTTTTCATATATATAATGGATTAATGACTTCTAAAAAGTGCTTATATAAAGAATATGAACTTACAAGGATTAGAATAGACTTATCAAGAGAAAAGAAGGTAACAAAAGAGATGGTACTATTTAATGCACTATCTCCAATTTGTATAAAGTCTAAAGAAGGAAAATTTTTGGAGGTAGATGATGATGGATATATAGAAGAGTTAAACTATATAACTAATGAAGTTATCAAAAACTATAGAGGAAATGGATTAAAAAGAAAACTAGAATTTGAAAATATAGGTCTTAAAAAGGTAGTTGTTAAAGAGCGTTTAAGAGAATTTAAAAAAATAACAGGCAAAGAGTATCAATATGTTAATGGTTACAAAGGTAAGTTTATATTAAAAGGCGATATTGATGACTTAAATCTTATCTACAACCTAGGAATAGGTTTTAGGCGAGCTCAGGGATTTGGAGATGTAGATATTCTAGAATGGAGGTGAGATAGATGAAGTTAAGAGTTTATAGAGGAGATTGGTTCTTCAATATGGGTATAGTTGGATTTTTAAATATAATAAAAAAAGCAGATGTTAAGGAACAAGTGTTTATTATAGAAGACTATATTGAATTTGACAGTTCATTTCTTGAAAATTTTCATAATTATTATTTTGATTACTTCATGGATGAATATGATGTATCAAAAAGGATTAGAAAGAGTGTTGATTACAGTATAAATTTTATTAAATCTAAGCCTGATAAAATCAAAGATGGAATTAAGAAAATTAAAGATAATATAAAACAACAAAATGATAAGGTTAAAAAATTTGATGAAGATAATTCTAACTTAATAAAAGAAAAGCTAGACATTATGTCTAAGATAAAAAGTTATGATGAATTTGATTTATTAGAAACTTTAATTGATGAGATTATTGATATATTTAAAATAAAATCAATAAATGACAGACTTACAGCCAATCTTTATAAATATGTAGTTCAAGATAATTATTTTGGACAAGTTAGTTTTCTTAATGTTGCTAAGGCTAAGTTAGATTTAGATGGATTAAAACAAGTAATGTTTAATGACTATTTAAGACAAATCATATATTTAGGAGAGTTAGAAGATTTATTAGAAGAGAATGACTATGATAAATTAAAAATCTATTTAAATGATAGATTAGATAGTATATCTAAAGATGTAAATGAAAAAAAAGTTAGTAAGTCTAGTATAAATACTATAGAAAAAATCATGAAGGAAATAAACAATAAATTTATAAAGAAAAATAAAAGTATTGAAGATATAAGATTGTATATAGATAGTTTAGAAGTATGTGAAATGTGTGGCTCATATAAAGGGATATTAGATGAATACTCAGAAAGTAATTTTGCCCCACTTGGAGTAAGTACTAATAATGCTAGAAATATGTTTTGGAATCAGGAATATACAACATCAATATGTGATGTTTGTAAGCTTATATTATTCTGTACTCCAGCAGGAGCTACTTATACAAGAAAGAATTATTTGTCTAATGAAGAAAATGAGTTTTATTTATTTGTTAATATGGATACTTCTATAAATGAGCTTTTTGATGGAAATGCAAACTTAAAATCTAAAGATAATAAATCGCTAGTCAATCAAGAAGAAGTTCCATTTAATAATTTTATAAAAAATATAGTAGAAGAAAATAGAGAAAAAAGTGAATGGAAGCTTCATAACACGCTTTTTGTAGAATTTAAAGCAAGTATAGATTCTAAAAAATGTAAAATAAATTATTTTAATATTCCTAATTACTTGGCAAAATTTTTTACGAATAAAAAAATAAATATAAAATTGCAAAACATTCATGATAATAAGCTTAAATCAAATGTTATAGATTTGCTTTTGAAAAATAAAGATTTAAAACACTTAATTAATAATACTTTAAGAAATAAAGTTAGAAATGATATAGAAAATGTCAGCAAATCAAATATATCAGGAATAGATTGTTTTAAAGTAGTTGAAGTAAGAAAACTTATAAGTGACTATAAGAAGGGAGTATATAAAATGGATGATAAAAACTTGGAAGTAATTTATAATGCTGGTCGTGACATAAATGACTATTATGTTGACAAAGATTCAAAGAATAAAATAGGAGGAATAACATATAAACTTTTGAATCTAATTAAAGTTGGAAATAGAAATGATTTCATGCAAACAATTTTAAGAATTTTCTCATCATGTGAAAAAATACCACCAGTAGAAGTCTTAGGGATACTTAGCGAAAAGGATTTAGATTTTGAATCCATAGGATATGCTTTTATAACAGGATTAATATCTTATAAATATAATCCAAAAAAAGAAATAACAGATAAGAAGGAGGAAAAATAAGATGAAAAGAGGATTAACATTTACAGTAATAGCACAGGCTCAAAGTTTAAACTATGGTGAAGGGATAGGTAATATATCAGAATTAAAAAAATTAAGTAGGGCTGATGGAAATATTTATACATTTGCATCTCGTCAATGTCTAAGATATGATATAGTGCGATTAGCTTCAGAGTTATTTAATTGGAATTTACAGGTTGTTGATAAAGGAAAGGGTACTATTCAGTTTAAAGATAATATAAGTATAAGAGAGTCAGAAGAAATGGATTTGTTTGGATATATGAAAACAAATAAAAAAGATGAGAAGGATAAAAAAGGAGGTTCATTGACTAGAGAAGCTACTGTAAGATTGAGTAATGCAATTTCACTTGAACCATATAGAAGTGATATGGACTTTTTAAATAATAAAGGATTAGCAGATAGAATAGGAGAACACCCTAATCTTGCAAACATAGAGCAACATTTAAGTTATTATACATATACAGTGACTATAGATTTATCTAAAATAGGTAAAGATGGAGATATAGAACTTGATAATAAAGATAAGTGTAAGCGAGTAGTAGAATTTTTAGAAATAATAAAAGTATTAAATAGAAACATTAGAGGTAGACAAGAAAATTTATCTCCTCTATTTGTAGTAGGAGGAGTGTATAAAATAGCAAATCCATTCTTTTTAGGTAGAATAAAATTAAAAGGAGATAAAAATGGATTTAAAGTAAATAAGTCAGCAATAGAAGAAGTAGTTCAAGGTACTTTTTTAGGCAAGAATTTAAAAGATTTCACTTATGTGGGAATGGTAGATGGGGTATTTACAAATAAAGAAGAGTTTGAAGAGTTATTTGAAGGTAAATTTTTAAGTGTAGATAAATTTTTTGGACAATTAGTTAAAGAAGTAAAGGAATATTATGAGGTGAATTAATATGAAAGTATTGAAATTAGATTTATTTCAAGAAACTGCATGCTATAAAAAACCATTTGCTATGAAAATTACAGAAACTTATCCACTACCACCATATTCTACAGTAAATGGATTAATTCATAAAATATTAAATGCTACAGAGTATATACCATTTAATATAAGTGTACAAGGAACATATGAAAGTATATTTAATAATTATCAGACAACATATTTTTATAAAAAAGATAGTATTACATCTATGCCAATGAATAGTCATATGTTATTGAATGTAAATTTAATAATTCATATAGGTGGAGATTTTGAATTATTAAAAAAATTATATAATAGTTTATTAAATTGTGGTGAGCATTTATCATTAGGTAGAAAAGAGGATTTAGTAAGAATTAATGATATTAGATTTGTAGAAGTTAACAAATTTGAAGTAAATGCTATGAAAGTAGAAGTAGATGACTATGAAAATTACAAATTATCAAAATATAAGATAAGACGACCTATATATATACCAAAGTTGAGTTTAAAAGATGAGAGATTAAATGGTATAAGTTATAGACTCAATAATTATTATGAAAATAATTCTAAGAAAGATAAAAAAAGAATTTGGAATAAAATTGATAGTTATTATATTGAAAAAGGTAATAAAATAAGACGTGGATATATATTGTTAGATATAGAAGGAGATTTATTATACTTTAATAAACAAAAAGGAGATGAGTCTATTGCTATATGCAAAATCTAATCCAGTAGAAACATTGAGAGAGCATACTAATGAGCTTTTAGAACAAAGAAATCTATTAAAGTATTGTTACAATACAAGTATAAATAAGTTAGATTTTTTAGGCAAAGAAAAATTCTGGGAATGGCTTGATTTTGTTATAGAATTTCATGATGTCGGAAAAGCTTTTTCACCATTTCAAAAACTAATAAGAAGTAGAATGGATATTGAAATAAATGAACCTGAAATAATAACTAATTTGGAGAATAATATAGGGCACAATTTTATTTCTCCTGCATTTATCAATTATGGATATTTGGATATAGAAGATGATTGGGATTTAATGGATGTGCTAAATCAAATTATTGTATATCATCATGAAAGAGATATCTTTATAGATGAAGATTTTAAAGATTTGGTACAAAAAGTATTAGACAAGGATTTAATAAATAAAGTGCATGAATTGCAAAATGAATTTAATATTAGATACCCTATAAAAACTAAAAAACTTAGTAATATATATTTACAAGGCATAGAAAAAAGAATAGATAAAAATCACAAATACTATAATCTATATATTATGTTAAAAGGTATATTACATAGATTAGACCATAGTGCTTCTGCTCATGAGATTGTTGAGTGCAATAGTAACATGAATATAGGTGAATACACAGAAAAACATTTAGTAAAAGAGTTTGGTAGTTTAAGAGAAGTTCAGTCATTTGCTAAATCGAATAGAAACAAGAATATAATACTAATTGCATCTACAGGGATGGGAAAAACAGAAACTGCTTTAATTTGGATAGATAAAGATAAGGCATTTTTCACACTTCCATTAAGAGTAAGTATAAATGCGTTATTTGATAGAGCTAAAAATATAGTTGGAGTAGGAGAATCAAATGATACATTCTTAGGTCTGTTACATTCAACAGCAATAGATTATCTAGAAGAAAGTAATCAGGAAAATTCAAATGAGATTGTAGATTTAGCAAAGTTATTATCTTGTAAACTGACATTTTCCACAATAGACCAAATATTTAAATTTCCTTTTTTGTATAGAGGGTATGAGAAAGTATACTCAACATTAGCATATTCAAAAGTAGTAATAGATGAGATACAAGCATATTCACCAGAAATAGCAGCTGTATTGGTAAAAGGTATAGAAATGATACATAAAATAGGTGGAAGATTTATGATAATGACAGCTACTATGCCAACTATATATATAGATGAACTAAAAAAAAGAGGTGTAATTGATAGTAACTTAGCTGATTTAACATGTAACACAGAAAAAATAAGACATTGTGTGTCTATTGTAGAAAATTCAATAGATGAAAATTTAGAACAAATAATACAAAGTGGAATGAATAAAAAGGTTCTTGTAATAGTAAACACAGTTAAAAGTGCTATAGAAAAATATGAATTAATAGAAGAGATAGTTAAGTCAAAAGGAATAGATGTTAATGTAAATCTTTTACATTCTATGTATATACAAGAAGATAGAGCAAAGCTAGAAAAATATATAAAAGAGTTTGCAGATAGTGATAGTAATGGTATTTGGATTACTACACAATTAGTGGAAGCATCTCTTGATATTGATTTTGATGAACTTCATACAGAAAATTCAACACTTGACAGTCTATTTCAAAGATTTGGGAGATGTTATAGAAGTCGTGAGTATGAAAAAAATAGTCCAAATATATTTATATATATAGAAAAAGCTACAGGAATAGGCAGTATTTATGATAAAGAGATTGTAGAAAAAGGACTTGAGATATTGAAAAACCATATGAATGGAAAAGAATGTTTTAAAATGAAAGAAAAACATAAAGTACAAATGGTTGAAATACTATATTCTAAAGAAAGTTTAAAATGTACAGATTTTGAAAAAAAATTTACTCGTGCTTTAGATATATTAGATACTATAACACCATATAGTTTAGGCTCTAACGAGGCACAAAATATACTTAGAAATATTGAAGGATATACAGTAATACCAGAGGATATATATAGTGAAATTGAAAAAACTTTAATAAAAGATTATGAAGAGTTGGGACAAGAGCTTAAAGATGCATATAGAAATGATGATAGACAATTGATAAATGAAATAAAGTCTAAGAGAAAAAAAGCAAGAAGAGAGATAATTAAAAAAACTGTAAATTTACCAATATATAAAGCTAAACAAAATATAGTAGATATACAGGTGAAAGGTCTGGAAGATTTAAAGATACTTTTATATAAATATGATATACATGAAAATGAGCATACAAAACAGATATTTGGCAAAGGTGTGATTATAGGTAAGGAAATAGACCAATTTATTTGATTTTTATATTAACAATGTGGCTAAAATTTACTAAAGAAGGTGATTTTGTGCCAATAGATTTAGAAGTATTAAAAGTTCAAGGTGTAAAGATAAATTATTACTATGTATGTAAAAGAAAGCTATGGTTATTCTCTAAAGGAATAACTATGGAACAAAATAGTAATAGAGTATTGTCTGGAAAGATAATACATGAAGATTCATATAAAAGAATGAAAAATAAAGAAGTGTTGATTGATGATATCCTGAAATTAGATATAATAAAGGACGAGTATGTAAAAGAAGTGAAAATAAGTTCAAAGATGCAAGAAGCAGATGAAATGCAGTTATACTATTACTTATACTATTTAAAAAATAGTATGGGGATAGAGAAAAAAGGAACTATAAATTATGTTAAGGAAAAGAAACAAGAAGAATTGATATTGACGGAAGAAAAAGAAAGAATTATTGAAAACACACTTATAAATATAAATGAAATAAACATGAAATTATCTCCTCCAAAAATTGAAAAGAAATCTTATTGTACAAAATGTGCTTATTATGAATTTTGTTTCGTGAAGGAGGAGTAAGGATGTATAGAGATTATTACATTATAAGCAATGGGAATATAAAAAGAAAAGAAAATACGATTTACTATTATAATTTAGAAGGTGAGAAAAAAATATTACCAGTAGAACAAGTTGATGATATTCATATATATGGGGAAGTGGATTTAAACACAAAACTTATAAATTATATAAGTCAATATGGAGTTATGCTTCATTTCTATAATTACTATGGATATTATTCAGGTACATATTACCCAAGAAAGAAAAATGTATCAGGATTCAGTTTAGTATCTCAATCGGCTTGCTATTTAGATAAAAATGAAAGACTATACTTAGCAAAATCCTTTGTGGAAAGTGCGTCATATCATATTTTAAGAAATATGAGATATTATAAAGTTGATGAAAGCTTAATTGATACTATAAAAGATGAACTAAATAGTTTGAATGATGTCAAAGAAGTATCAGAACTTATGGGTAAAGAAGGAAGAATAAGAAAAACATACTATAAATCATTTAATCAAATATTGAAAGATGACTTTGAGTTTTATAAGAGAGAAAAAAGACCTCCTAAAGACCCAGTAAATGCTCTTATGTCTTTTGGAAATAGCATAATGTATACAAATGTTTTAAGTGAAATATATAAGACACAGCTTGACCCTACAATAAGTTTTTTACATGAACCATCGACAAAGAGATTTTCCTTAAGCTTAGACATTGCAGAAATTTTCAAGCCAATTATAATTGACACAATAATTTTTAGCTTGATTAATAACAAAAGAATTAATAAGAGTGATTTTGAATATCAGGACAAAATTTGTTATTTAAGTGAAAAAGGAAAGAAGAAATTTTTACAAGAATTTGAAAACAAGATGCAGACAACTATAAAACATAGAAATCTTAATAGAAAAGTTTCATATAGAATGTTTATAAGATTAGAATGTTATAAATTAATTAAACATTTTATCAATGATGAAAAGTATAAAGTTTTAAAGGCATGGTGGTAAGGTATGTTTGTTATTGTTACTTATGATGTTGTTGAAGCAAGGTCATTAAACAGGGTTAGAAAAATACTTAGAAAATATTTGACTTGGACTCAGAATTCTGTTTTTGAAGGAGATATTACTGATGGGAAGTTACATAAATGTATTTCTGAAATAGAAAAGATTATTGATAATAGTGAAGATTCGATTTATGTTTATGAGATAAAAAATCCTAATTCAATTAAAAAGAAATGTTATGGTATTGATAAGTATTCTGATGAAATGTTTATATAGGTTTGCAGTGAGCGATATTTGTGCTAAAATAGGGCTTAACAGTTGGAATGTAAGAGATTGAAGGTATGTGATAATTATTGTCAATTGCACTATTGCTCGCTCACTGCAAATTTTGACGTTTTTATTGAATTATAATTCCTTGAGTGTAGTATTTTCAATCTATTCAGTTATACCGATTTTGGGGTTTTATATTAACTAAGTGGTATGTAAAGTAATATATTCTGTATTATTTTCTTTTAACATAAGTCCGTTTTATATTAACTAAGTGGTATGTAAAGATATGACATATAGTGGGACAGCCCTTAACCACTCAAGGTTTTATATTAACTAAGTGGTATGTAAAGTACTTAGTCTTTTTATTTTGTAGACAAGGAGAATAAAGTTTTATATTAACTAAGTGGTATGTAAAGAAAACTTATTCTTCCTGCTGCATCATTCGGAACTTTGTTTTATATTAACTAAGTGGTATGTAAAGTTTTGTTTAAGTAATTTTGCTAGTTCTCCAATTAGTGTTTTATATTAACTAAGTGGTATGTAAAGTTTGGGGGCAAAAACTCCTTATGCTCTGTTTTAAATAGTTTTATATTAACTAAGTGGTATGTAAAGCTATCGGAACAAAGCTTGTAATTATCTTTTATCGTTGTTTTATATTAACTAAGTGGTATGTAAAGCTATTAGAATTAATGAAAAGATATGGGATGAATTTAGTTTTATATTAACTAAGTGGTATGTAAAGTAAAAAATAGAATGTGTAAGAAGTATTAAATAGAGTGTTTTATATTAACTAAGTGGTATGTAAAGGTAGCCTGTACAAAATAGAATCTTAGGAAAATGTACGTTTTATATTAACTAAGTGGTATGTAAAGTTATTTAGGTCAAGCTGAACTCTTCTTAGTAGCTTAGTTTTATATTAACTAAGTGGTATGTAAAGCTTTCTACATTTGAACTCTTATATCTATATCTTCCATGTTTTATATTAACTAAGTGGTATGTAAAGTAATATTTTTTTGCAAGTGACCAAAGACTGTCGCCTGTTTTATATTAACTAAGTGGTATGTAAAGAAAATTTGTATATATCTGTCTGAAAATTGGCACTCTAGTTTTATATTAACTAAGTGGTATGTAAAGAACGTACAAAACAAAGCAGTAGTAAACGCTATCGACGTTTTATATTAACTAAGTGGTATGTAAAGAATTATATTTTATATAATACATGAACGATATTACAAAGGTTTTATATTAACTAAGTGGTATGTAAAGATTCCATATGACATAGAAATAGCCAGCAATGCAAAAAGTTTTATATTAACTAAGTGGTATGTAAAGTTTTAAAAGAAGGTGCGAAGATGATTAGAAAAGGAAGTTTTATATTAACTAAGTGGTATGTAAAGATTATCATTAATAATTACATTTACATATCTAACTATGGTTTTATATTAACTAAGTGGTATGTAAAGTATAATGCTAACTGGTACTGGCATGAAGGGGTGAGAGTTTTATATTAACTAAGTGGTATGTAAAGATTTAACAAAAGGTGTGGGGGGTGGGGGTCTTGCAAGTTTTATATTAACTAAGTGGTATGTAAAGAAAAGATATAGATAAGGTTAAAAGGTATTTATATGAAGTTTTATATTAACTAAGTGGTATGTAAAGGGCTTTACAGTATCAACGTAAAATTGAAACAGCTATGTTTTATATTAACTAAGTGGTATGTAAAGGACAACCCTAATGCTCCGATTTATAAAGAATATATTGTTTTATATTAACTAAGTGGTATGTAAAGTTTGGAATTTCATTTACTAAAAAGTCAGTTGCAACTCGTTTTATATTAACTAAGTGGTATGTAAAGTCTAATAATCAAATGGAAGGTGGCTACTACCAAGCCAGTTTTATATTAACTAAGTGGTATGTAAAGTTTTAAGCAAAAAGATGCTACTATATTATAAACATTTGTTTTATATTAACTAAGTGGTATGTAAAGGTCCCAAATGTACATCATTACCAAAAGTTCTGACTCGTTTTATATTAACTAAGTGGTATGTAAAGCAAAGAAATTATTCGCCTCTGTAACGAGAAATATAAGCGTTTTATATTAACTAAGTGGTATGTAAAGACATTAGATGCTGATTGCTCGACTGGGTATACAACTTGTTTTATATTAACTAAGTGGTATGTAAAGCATTCTCCCTTAGTGGCTTTACAAACTGTTTATTTAAGTTTTATATTAACTAAGTGGTATGTAAAGTTTGAAAAGTTTGAAAAAGAAACAGGACTAAAAGGCGTTTTATATTAACTAAGTGGTATGTAAAGACAAAACTATTTTCAAAGTTTTTAGTCCCATTCCCTGCGTTTTATATTAACTAAGTGGTATGTAAAGAAACAAGTGTAGGGGTGATAAATTTGAGAGATAGAATGTTTTATATTAACTAAGTGGTATGTAAAGAGGGGTAGGTCACCACATGACTTACATGTTTTTGCAGGTTTTATATTAACTAAGTGGTATGTAAAGTCAAGTACAAAAGAATCAAAACTATATCTCTCAAATTGTTTTATATTAACTAAGTGGTATGTAAAGAATTTCTTTTTCTGAAAAATTATCTCTTGAAAATGTTTTATATTAACTAAGTGGTATGTAAAGTAGACACATTAAGAACTATTTTCTCACAAGCATCCTCGTTTTATATTAACTAAGTGATATGTAAAGTGGACTCAGCAAATGTTTTTTAAACCTTTCAAAAGAATTTTGTATTAACTAAATCATATCTAAATGAAGTAAACTTACACTATAAATAAAAATCAACATAAAAATGAGGTGAAATAAAATTTATGATAAGAAAATCAAATGATAAAGATATAAACAAAATCATGGAAATATGGAAAGAAAGCACAATCAAAGCACACAACTTTATAAGTAAAGAATACTGGGAAAATAACTATAACACTGTCAAAAACGAATATATACCTATATCAGATACATTTGTATATGAGGATGGTCAAGAAATAAAAGGATTTATAAGCATAATAGATAAAAGCTTTATAGGAGCTTTATTTATAAATTCAAACTATCAAAACCTAGGTATAGGAGGTAAACTTTTAGACTATGCAACTAAAGAATACAAGAATCTAAATCTAGCAGTATATAAAGACAATAAAAAGGCGGTTGTATTTTACAATAAAAAAGGATTTAATATAGTAAAAGAGCAAATAAATGAAGATTCAGGATTTAAAGAGTACATAGTGGAATATGGTAAATAACGTTAATATATTCGACTAAAATAATAATTAATATATTTATTATTCTAATAGGCATAATTTAAAAAATATTTTTTAGAATTGTGAATTACATGTACTTAAGACATTAATAAACATAATGATAGGGGGAAAAATAATGAATAAAAGAGCATTTATGTATTACACTAGAATAAGAGGATAGCGCACAAATTGTGGCTATTTTACAACAGCTTATAACACATTTTATATAATCTAGAAAAGTTATCTTATGCAAGTAGCCATAATTTCGTGCTATTTAAATTAAATAGTAAATTTAAGGAGATTATGGGAATGAAACAGAATATAAGTAATGTAAATAAAAAAAATACTGGTAAACTAAAAAAGATAGAAACAACTAGATTACTACTTAATGAAAATATAGATGTATTTAAATGTCCACTTTGCAAAGCAAATATGGTTACTGTTGATAAAAATAGTGTCAAATGTGTGAACAAACACTGCTTTGATATATCTAAAAAAGGATATGTTAATTTATTAAATAGTAATACAAAAACTATTTATGATAAAGAACTATTTGAGTCAAGACATGAAATATATAATTCTAAGGTGTATGATTATTTAATAGAAGAAATAAAGTCTATAATCAAAAATTACACTTTAAATAAATATAGTAACTATATATTAGATGCAGGATGTGGCGAAGGATATTTTTTAAATAAATTATCTGAAGATGAAGAGATTAATAATAGATGTAAATTAATTGGAATTGACATAGCTAAAGAAGGGATTTCTATTGCTACAAGAGGAGAAAATGAAATTATGTGGTGTATTTCAGATTTAGCAAATCTGCCACTTCAAGATAGTAAGTTTGATATAATATTAAATATACTTTCTCCTGCAAACTATAAGGAGTTTGCAAGAGTTTTAAGTAATGGTGGAATAGTAGTAAAGATTGTCCCAGAGTCAAATTATTTAAAAGAAATAAGAACAAGTATACAGAAAGACATAAAAAATAGCGATTATAATAATAAAAATATTATAGATGTATTTAAAAAGCATCTTGATTTGATTTATGATAATAGAATTAATTATAAGACTAATATCAATGTATTAAACTTAAGGAATTTAGTTAAAATGACACCTTTGACATCATCATTACATGAAAAAGAACTTTTAAGGTTGTTAGAATCAGATATATCTTATATAACAATCGATTTAAGAGTTATAGTTGGTACTATAAAGAAATAAAAGAATTTTTATAAGAGTTTGATAAACTTTAATTATGATTGTACAATAGAAAATTGCTATGAGACTGGCTTAGTAAAGTCGGGTTTCATAGCAATTTTAATTATTATAAAAATGTTTATTTTATATATTTTAAAAACTTATATAGTATCTAATAAAATATTCTTCTTATTTAAAACGATAAATTGTTAAATCTTAAAGTGTTCTTTTTGAGACATGTTTATTTCAGAGTCGCAATTTCCACAACAATAAGATTTTGAAACATATTTAAATTCTTCGTTATTCTCATCAAACTCCATTTTTTTCTTTGCAAGAATCCCAACTTTAGTTAAATTAGAACCACAATTATTACAGTTTTGGATTTTACATATACTATATAGTTTGTCAGGTGTAATATTTTCTAACAGTTCTTCACAATTACAACATCTAATGGAAGCAATTTCACTAGATATTTCAACAGGTTCAGATTTATCAAAAGAGAATTTATATATTATGTCATTTGATACTTTATAACCTGTATCAAAGATATTAGAATTACAGTTTGGACACAAGTATTTTGGAATGTAGAAATCTTTTTTTTCAAAATTATCACTACTAGTATTACAATCCAAATCATCTAAAGTTGAGTTTTCATCTATAGTATCATCTTTATTTAAACTTAGAAGATAATTATAAATCTTTTTATCTTCATTCTGTTTTGCCGTATCTAAAAGATGACTCATTATATTAGGATATTCTTTATTTTTTGATGGTATATTCAAATCTATATAATTATTCTCAATAGCAAAGTATAATATATTAAAATAATTATACTTAACTGCAAAAAATAATAACATCTCATCAAACACTTTATCAATTACTTTGTCTGAAATGCTTATCCAAAAGTCTGGCGAATCTAAATAAACTTTCTTACTAAGTTCATCTAACTCTTCATCTATGTTATTTAAATTATTTTCATTAATTTCCATATCATCACTTCCTTATTATTTTTATATAAAATAAAATCTCATATAAAAATATATCATATTATAATTTACAAGTATAGACAAAATAGGTTAGTTTCTAAATAAAGTTTTATAAATAACCATTAAAATATAAAGCATTAGTCTAAAGTTTACTTAAAAATAAAATGTAAACCTATAATTTATTTTGAGTTGACAAAAAAACGTCTTTCTTTTATACTAAAACAAAGCTTTAATAGAAGCTTTGTACATGTACATATAAACTAAATTGAATAAGACATATGAAGGGAATTATAAAAATGAAAAATACTAAAGTAAATATTCAAGATTTAACTAAAATGTCAATATGTGTAGCATTGTTATGTATATCATCCTATATATATATACCATTGCCATTTACACCAGCAGGAGTAACCGCACAAACAATAATGATAAATCTAATAGCTTTGATTTTAACACCAAGACAAGCATTTAGCACAGTTGGTGTATATATAATGATAGGTTTGATTGGAATACCAGTATTTGGTGGAGGAGCATCTGGGATTGGAAAATTGTTAAGCCCAACAGGTGGTTTTTATTTTGGATTTTTGTTCGCAGCATTAATTATTAGTCTATTAAAAGGAAAAAATAATGATATTAAAAGATATATACTAATAACAATTTTTATTGGTATGCCTATTATATATTTTATGGGAACAGTATTTATGTGTTATTTTAATCAAATGACAGTAGAAGCAGCACTTTTTGCAGCTGTAGTACCATTTTTAATTGGAGATACAATAAAAGCAGTTATTGCATCTTTTTTAGGTGTTAAATTAAACAATGTATTAAAAAGAAATCTACTGTAAGGAGGGAATAGAATATATGGAAGAAGTTTTTATATTAGGAGGACTTAGAAGTCATATAGGTCTAAAAAATGGAATCTTTCAATTTGTTCAACCAGAATCTTTGGGTGCAAGTGTATTAAAACACCTAATTGAAAAATATGAAATTGATAAAATTGATGAGGTTATATGTGGAAATGCGGTTGGAACAGGTGGCAATATAGCAAGATTAATGACTTTAACAGCAGGAATTTCAAATGAAGTACCTGCTTTTACTGTAGATATGCAGTGTGCCTCTGCTATGATGAGTATAGAGATAGCATTTTCAAAAATTAAATCTGGGCAGTGTGATTTAATTATTGCTGGTGGATTTGAAAGTAGCTCTCTGCAACCAATGCGTACATACCATAAAAATGATAAAAGATATGATATAAATAATTCTAATTATACAGTTGCTCAATTCTCTCCTGATGATAATAGTGAAAATAGTATGCTAGAAGGCGCAGAAAGAGTAGCAAAGTTGTATCAAATTGAGAAAACAGAGTTAGATTTTTGGGTGAAAGAAAGTCATAAAAGAGCAAAGAAGGCTAGAGAAGATAAAGTGCTTGAAGATATTATATATCCTATAGATAATAATACTTATGACGAAGGTATACGTGACAAGATGAGTCAAAGATTATTAGATAGAGTACCATCTATTTTAGGAAAAGGAACTATTATAAATGCAGCAAATTCATGTCTCATTAATGATGGAGCTTCATTTATTGTACTATGTTCTAAAAAATACATAGAAAATACAAAAAAGAAACCTAAAGCAAAGATTGTTAATGCCTGTACAATAGGAACAGATGCAAATTTAAGTCCAACATCTGCTATAAAAGCAATGGAGAAAATTTTAGAAATAGAAAAAATTAATTACCTAGATATATCTGCTATTGAATTTAATGAAGCATTTGCAGTTATAGATGTGCTATTTCAAAGAAAGTATCCAGAATTGATTGATAGATATAATGTATTTGGTGGAGCTTTAGCCTATGGTCATCCATACGGTGCTTCAGGTGCAATTATTGCATTACATCTTTTAAAAGCATTAGAAAAGATTAATGGTAGATATGGAATTTGTTCTATAGCCGCAGCTGGTGGCTTGGGTTCAGCCTTATTGATTGAAAGGGTGTAGATTATGAACTACTATGAACTTCTAAAAATAAAGATAAATAGTAATAAAAATAAAGATTTTTTAATTGTAGATGGAGAAAAACATACTTATGAAAATATGTTAAGTTATAGTGAGAAACTTGGAAAACAAATTTCTGTAGGTGAGAATGTACCTATTTTAATATATTCTAAAAGTATAATGTTTCAGTTAATGAGCTTTTTCGCAATTAATTATTCAAAAAATATACCTATTATTTGTCATTATAATCTTTCTAAAAAAGTATTGAATGACATTATAATAAAAAATAATATTTCAATAATTATATCCGATGAGACTATGGACAACATTAATTTATCTGATGATAATGAAAAAGTAAAGAAAACTAATTTTTCTATATCTAATCCTAAAGTTAATATATATATGTATCAATATAATACTCCTACAAACTATCTAGATAAAGATATATGTATGGGAGTTTTATCTTCAGGTTCTACAAGTGTTCCAAAAGTATTGTATAGAACATATGAGAGTTGGGTTGGATTCTTTCCTACCCAAAATGATATTTTTAATATATCTGAGGAATCAATTTTGTTTATTAATGGGACATTGAGTTTTACAGGAAATCTAAATTCTTTAATATCAGTATTATATGAAGGTGGAAGTGTTGTAATAAATTCGGGTCTAAACTGTAAGTCATGGATAAAAACAATAAAACAATACAATATAACTAACATATACCTCGTACCTACAAAGCTTCAACTCTTGGCTAAACACTTAGAAGAAGCAATACTCAATGTTGTAAGTATTTTCACAGGTTCTCAATTATTGTTTGAAAATACTGCAAAAAGTTTAAAATACTATATGCCAAAATCTGAAATTATTTTATATTATGGAGCAAGTGAATTAAATTACATTACATACTTATGTTATGATGAATTAATTAAGAAACCTTTAAGCGTAGGTAGACCATTTCCAGAAATAGATGTATATGTTACAGATGGAAAGATTTTTGTAAATACAAAATATGCAGTATATAATGCAACAAAACCTTATTCTGTAAATGATGTTGGATATTTTGATGATGATGGATACTTAATCTTTGAAGGAAGAAATGATGATATTGTAAATATTGGAGGATTTAAAGTTAGCTCTACTAAAGTTGAAAATGAGGTGAAAAAAATTCCTCAAATTGAGAACGCAGTTGTATTACCATATTCAGACTCCATAAGAGGAAGTCAAATTGCATTATTTGTAACAATTATAGATAAAATTACAAAAAAAGATTTATTGATTAAAATGAGAAAGAATCTAATAAAAAATGAAATCCCAAGAAAAGTTATCTTTTTAAATTCATTTCCATATACCTCTTCTGAAAAGATAGATAGATTAGCACTATTAAAAATATTATAAGTATAATATTTAGTAATTTTAGTGAACCAATATATTGATAAAAACATATTGTATATAGTAAAGGAGGCTTACAATATGTCAAATCAATACGATATAACTGTTATCGGGGGAGACCTGCGACAAGTGTACATGGTAAAAAAACTAATTAATAAAGGGTATTCTGTAGTCACTTATGGAATATCAAATGAAATCATAAATGGAATCGTTGGAAAAGCAACTTCACTAGCTGAGGCACTATCCAAAAGTTCCATTATTTTATGTCCAATTCCATTTACAAAGAATCAAGTTAACATTGAAAATACTGATGGTTGCCTAGATGCAACTATTGATAACTTGCTAATTAATTTATCTCCTAATCAAATATTGTTTGGAGGTAATATACCAGCTAAAGTTTGTAAATTTTGTGAGCAACACTCTATTCAGATTTATGATTTTATGAAAATGAATGATGTTGCTATTTTAAATGCAGTTGCTACAGCTGAAGGAGCCATAGCAGAAGCTATTAAAAGAAGTATAATTAATATACATCAAAGCAACTGCTTAGTATTAGGTTTTGGAAGATGTGCACAAATACTTGCCAAAAAATTATACTCTTTAGACGCAAATGTATGTGTTGGGGCAAGAAAGAATGATGCAATAAGTACGGCTAATGCATTTGGATATTCTAGTATTTCCTTGAATCAACTTGATGATAAACTTTTACAGTTTGATTATATTTTTAATACTATACCGGAATGTATTTTAACAAAAGAAAGACTGGAAAAAGTATCACAAGAAGTAACTATTATTGATATAGCTTCTTCTCCTGGTGGAGTGGATTACTCTGTTACGAAAGATATAGGTATTAATGCGACTCTTTGTCCTGGGCTTCCTGGTAAATACTCACCAAAGACATCTGGTGAAATTCTTGTTAACGCTATAGAAAATATTATAAATGAAAGAAGGGATTAGAAAATGAGACTTAAAGGACTTACAATTGGAGTAGGATTTACTGGTTCGTTTTGTACTTATGATAAAATATTTATAGAGTTGGAGAATTTGGTTAAAGAAGGAGCAAATGTACACACTATATTTTCAGATGTATCACAAAATATCGATTGTAGATTTGGAAATTCTGAAGAGTTTATGAAAAAAGCATATGAACTTACAGGTAATAAACCTATCGTTACGATTGAAGAGGCAGAGCCATTTGGACCTAAAGGAATTGCTGATATTATAATAATAGCACCTTGTACTGGAAATACTGCTGCAAAATTAGCAAATGGTATTACGGATTCACCAGTATTGATGGCAGCTAAAGGTCATCTTCGTAATGATAAACCACTAGTAATATCAATATCAACGAATGATGCTCTAAGCTTTAATTTCAAAAATATTGGTATTCTCCTTAATTCTAAAAACATATATTTTGTACCTTTTGGCCAAGACAACTGTAAAGCAAAGCCTAATTCTATGATTGCACATACGGAATTAATAGTTCCAACTATAGAACTTGCTCTAGAAAATAAGCAATTACAGCCTGTTATAAAAAGCCCACATCAATAGATTAGTGGTGTGATATATGTATTGTATGTAATATTAATAAAGTCCAGCAATATTATTTGCTGGATTTTATTCTATAATTTATTAAAATATTTACCTAATCTAATTTATAAACTGGAATTTATATTACTTTGCTTCTTTAAATATTAATCTCACTGTACTTGATACAAAACAAGCAGACATAATCAAGATAAATACTGATAGTCCTCTAATAAATAAATTATCTACATAATAAGCTACTACTGCAATACCTACAATCATTAAAATTGTACTTATAATTAAAGATAAAATGCTGATTATTTTTAATTTTTTCATCCGTATTCCTCCTATGAACTTTAAGTTTATTTTTACTGTATTAACTATACCTTATTTCGTATTATATAAGACTTGTGAATTTATATGTTTAATTATACTACATTGAAAAAACTTATCTGTATATATTTTTATTCATAAGAAAAACGCAAAATGTTTATGTTAAAATAATAACGTTATCATTAAGTTTTAAGATGAAAATTTCTATAATCTACATAAAAAATAAAGTGATATATAATGAAGCTAATGATTCGTAAACTAGAGTATTAGTAGAACAAGTAAGATTATTTTAAATAAAAATAAAATGTTAAAAAAATAACTTGAAAATAGAAAGAGAAGATGTTATAATGTTAATAAATTAACATTTAAGCAAAAAATACTATTCTAGGAGGTTGTCAAAATGTCCAATAAAGAACAGGATATAATAGAAAATATAAAGGGAGATGAGGTTATGTCAATTAATGTAGGTGTTGTAAATAATGTTGAAACTTTAGTTAAAAAATTAGCAAAAATTAGAGAGGCTCAAAAAATATTTGCCACATATACTCAAGAGCAAGTAGATAAGATTTTTTTAGCAGCATCTTTAGCAGCTAATAAGCAAAGAGTTCCTTTAGCTATAATGGCACAAAAAGAAACTGGTATGGGAATTGCTGAAGATAAAGTCATAAAGAATCATTATGCTTCAGAGTATATATATAATGCATATAAAGAAACAAAAACTTGTGGCGTAATAGAGAAAGACGAGGCATTTGGTATGACTAAAATTGCTGAACCAATAGGTGTTATTGCAGCTGTTGTACCTACAACTAATCCAACTTCTACTGCTATATTTAAAGCACTATTGGCACTTAAAACTAGAAATGGGATAATCTTCTCTCCACATCCAAGAGCAAAGAATTCTACTATAGAAGCTGCAAAAGTAGTTCTTGAGGCGGCTGTTTTAGCTGGAGCACCTGAAGGTATAATTGGATGGATAGACGAACCTTCTTTAGAATTAACTACAACTGTTATGAAAGAGGTAGATTTAACTCTTGCTACAGGAGGACCTGGAATGGTTAAATCAGCATATTCATCTGGAAAGCCAGCTATTGGAGTTGGAGCAGGTAATACACCAGCAATAATTGATGATAGCGCAGACATAAAAACTGCGTAAACTCAATTCTTGTGTCTAAGACTTTTGACAACGGTATGATATGTGCTTCTGAACAATCAGTTATAGTATTAGAAAATGTATATAATGAAGTTAAAAAAGAATTTAAAGAGCGTGGAGCTTATTTATTAAATAAAGATGAAACAGAGAAAATGGGAAATGTAATTTTGGTAAATGGAGGATTAAACTCTAAAATAGTTGGTCAGACAGCTTGTACAATAGCAAAACTTGCAGGTTTTGAAGTTCCAGAAGATGCTAAAGTTTTAATAGGTGAAGTAGAATCAGTTGAATTAGAAGAGGCTTTTGCTCATGAGAAACTTTCACCAGTACTTGCAATGTACAAAGCAAATGATTTTGATGATGCAGTTAGAAAAGCAGAAAAGTTAGTTGAAGATGGTGGATTTGGGCATACATCTTCATTATATATCGATGATGTAAATCAAAGAGAAAAACTTGATAAATTTACTTCAGCTATGAAAACTTGCAGAATTTTAATTAATACTCCTTCTTCTCAAGGTGGTATAGGTGATTTATATAATTTTAAACTAGCTCCTTCTCTTACTTTAGGATGTGGGTCTTGGGGTGGAAATTCAGTATCTGAAAATGTAGGAGTTAAGCATTTACTTAATATTAAGACAGTAGCTGAGAGGAGAGAAAATATGCTTTGGTTTAGAGCACCAGAAAAAGTTTATTTCAAAAAGGGTTGTTTAGGAGTAGCACTAAAAGAACTTAAGGATGTAATGAATAAAAAGAGAGCTTTTATTGTAACAGATACATTCCTTTACAATAATGGGTATACTAAAGCAGTTACTGACTTATTAGACGAAATGAATATTAAACATACTACATTCTTTGAAGTAGAGCCAGACCCAACTTTGGAATGTGCCAAGATAGGTGCTAAAGCTATGAGCGAATTTAATCCAGACGTAATAATATCTATAGGTGGAGGAAGCGCAATGGATGCAGGGAAAATAATGTGGACATTGTATGAACATCCAGAAGTAGATTTCCAAGACCTAGCTATGAGATTTATGGATATAAGAAAAAGAGTATATACATTCCCTAAAATGGGTGAAAAGGCCAATTTCGTAGCAATACCAACATCAGCAGGGACTGGTTCAGAAGTAACACCATTTGCTGTTATAACTGACCAAGACACAGGGGTAAAATATCCACTAGCTGATTATGAATTAATGCCAAATATGGCCATAGTTGATTCTGATATGATGATGAATATGCCAAAAAGTTTAACTTCTGCTTCTGGTATAGATGCTTTGACTCATGCATTAGAAGCATATGTATCTATGCTTGCAACTGATTATACAAATGGTATAGCACTACAAGCTATTAAGAGTATATTTGAATATCTTCCACGTGCATATGATAATGGAGCAAAAGACCCAGAAGCTAGAGAAAAAATGGCAAATGCTTCTACAATGGCAGGTATGGCTTTTGCAAATGCATTTTTAGGTGTTTGCCACTCTATGGCTCATAAGTTAGGTGCTTTCCATCATGTACCACATGGAGTTGCAAATGCTCTTTTAATAACAGAGGTTATGAAATTTAATTCTTCAGATGCACCAAAGAAAATGGGGGCATTTTCTCAATATAAATACCCAGAAGCTTTAAAGAGATATGCTGAAATAGCTTCATTCTTAGGTTTAAAAGGAAATTCTGATGAAGAGAAATTCCAAAGCTTACTAGTAGCTATTGAAGAATTAAAATGTAAAGTTGGCATTCCTAAAACTATAAAAGAATTTGGTATTGAAGAATCTAAGTTTATGGATTCAATAGATGAAATGGTAATTCAAGCATTTGATGACCAATGTACAGGAGCAAATCCAAGATATCCTCTTATGAATGAAATAAAAAATATGTATTTAAATTCATATTATGGAAGATAAATTATTAAAAAATATATAAAATAAAATCCCTTATACATGAGATAAAATTTTACTGTATAAGGGATTTTTATTTGGAAAAATGAATAGTTTTTATTCTTTAATTCAAAATTCAATTAAATAGTGTTATTATAATAGTTAAAGAATGTTTTATATGATAATTAGATTGGTTTTATATATGGTATTTGGGTATATTTGTATATAACATAAATGATAAATTTATATTAAATAAGGTATGTTAGCTATATAAAGTAGTGACTAATTAGGGGAGGAGAAGAATGACGAAGAGAAATAAGAGTGTTACATTAATTATAATTCTTTTGTTGACATCAGTATTTCTGATAATGGGGTATATCTATATAGAAAATACAAAAAATCTTCTTATATCAGAAGCAGAAGTACATATAAAAGAAGTTGCAATACAAGGTTCTCAATTAGCCCAGAGACAAATTGAAAAAGATTTAGATGTTTTAAATATTTTTTCAAGTTATTATGCTTCGAATCCAAACATATCTAATGAAGAAAAAATAAAAAAGCTTTTGGATGAAATGGAAAATCAAAAATTTTACACCATGGCAATAGTTGATATAAATGGTAATACAGAAAATACTAAGGGGAACAAGTTTTCAGTTAAGGATAAAGAATTCTTCAAAAACTCAATTAAAGGTAAAAATTATGTTTCAAGTCCATATGTTGATGAAGTAAATAAATCTGTAAAAAAGATTACTATATCAGTGCCAATATTAAATAATGATAAAATAGTTGGAGTTTTATATTGTACCTATGATATCAATACTTTAATGAAACTTATAAATGTATCTTTTTATGAAGATAATAGTATATCTTATGTTGTAAAAAATGATGGGAAAGTTATACTTCATCCTCAACAGGACAGACTATCAAAAAATATTTATGAATTATTAAAACAGGATAATGATATTAAAGAGGTAAATGATTTAAATAAAAAATTAGAAGAAAATAAAACAGGTGCAACAATATTAACAATCTCAAGAGAAAGACGATATCTAGGATATGCCACTATGGATAATGGAAATGAAAAAAATAACTATATAAAGGATTGGAACTTGATTTTTTCAGTTCCAGAAAGTGTTATATTCAAGAATTCAGAGCAAATTATTAAGAGAGCTGTATATGCAGTATTATTTATTATATTTGTATTTATTACAATTATTTTCTATATAATGTATATAAAAAAATCTAATGAAAAAGAAATATTAAGTTTGGCTTATGAAGATAAGATTACTCATATAGGAAATCAAAATAAGTTTTATAAGGAGTGTAGTAAATATCTTTTAAATAAACCATCTTTAAACTATATTATAGTATATTTTGATATTAATAATTTTAAGATGATTAATGATACTTTTGGATACGAATTTGGTGACAATTTGTTAATCACAATAGCAAGGGCTTTAAAAGAGGAACTAACAGAAGGCGAAATATATGCAAGACTTTCGAGTGATTATTTTTCAATTTTCTGTGACTATAAAAAGGGAAGAGATAAAATTATAAGAAAACTTGATAATATACGAAATAATATTGAAAGTAATTTAAATACAGTATTTGAAATTTCTCTGTGTGTTGGGATTTACTTTGTAGAAGAAGGAGAAGTAGATATTCAAAAGGCTGTAAATAAGGCAAATATGGCTAGGTCTGTTGCTAAAGGTAAAAATATAAATTATGCTATTTATAATGAGGATGTTAGAAATAAGCTTAGTGAAGAATCAATTATTTTAGATGATATAAAAACAGCCTTAGTAAAAAATCAATTTGAGGTATATTATCAACCTAAGTTTTCACTTGTAAATGGTGAAATGATAGGTAGTGAGGCATTAATACGATGGAATCACCCAGAATATGGATTTATAAGTCCAGCAATATTTATACCTATAGCAGAGAAAAGTCAATTGATTTTAAAAATTGGGAGATTTGTGTTTGAGAGAGTCTGTATAGATTTATCTGACTGGAAAAAACAAGGTAAAAGTATAGTTCCAGTTTCAGTGAATTTATCTAGAGTTGAATTATACCAACCAGATATCGTAAAATTTATTAATAGTACTATACAAAAATATAATATAAATTCAGATTTAATTGAGCTGGAGATAACAGAAACTGTAGCTATGAATGAATTAAATATTTTGAAGAATGTCTTAAATGAGTTAAGAAAGTATGGATTTTCTATTTCTATGGATGATTTTGGGACAGGATATTCTTCCATTAGTTGTTTAAGAGATATGCCAATTGATGTACTGAAATTAGATAAATCTTTTCTTGATGGTATAGAAAATGATGAGAGAAGTCGTAATATAGCAAAATCTATAGTATCTCTAGCTAAATCCCTAGACTTAATTGTAACTATAGAGGGTGTTGAAAGTAAGGCTCAAGCTGAGCTAATGAAGCAATTCGGATGTGATTTAGTCCAAGGATTCTATTTTGCAAGACCAATGCCAGGTATAAATTTTATAAATTTATTGCAAGATTGAAATTTAAATTTTATATAAAACACTATTATAGATACTTGAGTTTAGTAAATTCTTGTTAAATAATTAGTGTTTTTTGATTTTTGGTCATATGCAGACTATATAAGGGAAAAGTAATAGTTTTTTACAAAGATTGTATTAAAAATAAATTATTTTGCTAATAAACATTTTATTAACAAAAGAATAGTACTATAATGTATAGATGATAAAAACTTTAATAAAAATTCAGTGTATAGGAGTTGTTTAAGTATGATAGATGTAAGTATTGATAAAAAACTTAAGGAAAGATGGCCTGATGCGAAGTTAGGCTGTATCCAAGCAAAAGTAGCAGTAAATAAGAGCTCAGAAAAATTAATTAACAAGATAAACGAGTTTTGTGACATTTTAAATCAAAGTCTAAAAGTTGAAGACATTACAAAATTGGATAAGATTAAAGATGCAAGAAATGCTTATAAAGAACTTGGTAAAAATCCAAGTAGATATAGAACGTCTTCAGAAGCATTAATTAGAAGAATTATCCAAGGGAAAGGTCTTTACACAATAAATAATATAGTTGAAATAAATAATCTAATATCAATAAAATCGTTGTATCCAGTAGGTACATATAATGTAAGTAAATTACATTCACCAGTATGTTTTACTGTAGGAGACGAAGGTGAACAGTATAAAGGTATTGGAAAAGAATTAATAAATATAGAAAATCTTCCTATATTATCTGATTCACTAGGTAAATTTGGAAGTCCAACTAGTGACTCTGAGAGAGCAATGATAACAGAAGACGCAAATGAAATACTAATTTGTATATTTTCTTTTAGTCAAGAATCTGATATTGAAGAATATTTTGATTATGCTAAGGAATTACTAAAAGAATATGCAGATGGAAAAGATATAGAGACTAAGATAATTAAATAGAATGTATATAACAACGTTATGTTAGATTGGAATATAATGTTTAAGAAATAATTTAAGATAAGTAAACTAATAAATAATTATTTTCTTTTATTTAAAAAAGTAGTTTAAAGTTACAAAAATAGATAGATATCCCCATGATTCCTAAAAGTATGGTAATATATTAATATAGCAGAGCCTATATTTAAGGGATTTTGAAAGGAGGTATTTACAATAACTATTTTACCTAAAAAATAAAATAGTATGATGGAAATAACTCTATATTTAAAAATGTAAATAATACTACAGTAATTTGGGTATATAAAATAAGGCAAACGTGATTTTGTTTAAAAAGCAATAAGGTACATAGGTAATTATAATGTAAGGAAGGATTTAATTATGATTGATGGAAAAGAGGTAAAACAAGAAAGTGGGCAAAAAAATCTAAAAGTTAAGATAGCTATAGTAGTAGGTGTTTTAGTTGTAGCTTATATAGGAATGGCAATCTTTTTTAGAAATCATTTTTACTTTGGAACAACTATTAATGGGGTTAAAGCTTCAGGAAAAACAGTTGAGCAAGTAAATGATTTATTAACATCAAGTACTAGTTCTTATACTTTAAACTTAGAGGAAAGAAACAATAAGAAAGAGCAAATAAAAGCAAAGGATATAGATTTGAAGTTTACACCAGATGATAAAGTTCAAAAGATAAAAGATAGCCAGAGTGCATTTGGATGGATTGGTGGAATATTTAAATCTAAAGAGTATAATAATATGGTAACTCTTTCATATAATAAAGATTTACTAGAAAAAAGATTTAATTCTCTAGCTTGCTTTGATAGTAAAAAAGTTGTAGAACCTAAGAGTGCTTATCCTAAGTATGATAGTATTAAAAATGCTTATGCTATAGTTCCAGAGGTACTTGGAAACAAAGTAAAAAAAGATGATTTTTATAAGTTAGTACAAAAATCAATTAATTCTGGAGATACTTCTATTTCTTTAGAAGAAAATAAGGTATATGAAGCACCAAACAATACAAAGGATTCAGAAAAATTGAAAGAAGCTATTAAGACATTAGATAAGTATGTTGGTGTAGTTGTTACATATGATTTTAGTGACCGTAAGGAAACTTTAGATGGTGTTGAGATTAACAAATGGCTAAAGGTGGATTCAGAAAAGAATTATGAGATAAGCTTTGATAATGCTGCAATGGTTGAATATGCGAGAGGACTAAGCAAAAAATATAGTACTTTTGGAGATTCAAGACCATTTAAGACTGCAACAGGTAAAGAGATTACAATTTCAGGTGGAATTTATGGTTGGTTGATAGACAAAAATAAAGAAGCTAAAGCATTGGTTGATGTTGTAAAAGCTGGTAAAAATGTTACAAGAGAACCTATTTACATACAAAAAGCTGTATCTCGTAATAGAGATGATATTGGAAATACATATGTAGAGATTAGTCTTTCTGACCAACATATGTGGTTCTTTAAAAATGGAGAGATGCTTGTATCAACAGATGTTGTAACAGGTGATTTAGGTAGAGGATTTGCCACACCATCAGGTATATACCCTCTTAACTATAAAGCTAGAAATGTTTCATTAACTGGGCAAGGTTACAGTTCACCTGTAAGCTATTGGCTTCCATTCAATGGGAATATAGGAATTCATGATGCTACTTGGAGAGGCTCTTTTGGTGGAGGTATATATAGATCTTCAGGTTCGCATGGATGTGTAAATACACCTTTTTCTAAAGCAAAGAAGATATATGAAAATATAGAACCAGGTACACCAATTATTTTATATTAAGGAATGTACTACTATAGACATTAAGTGAAGTCATCTTAGTTTTTTTAAGATGGCTTCATTTTTATATAATGATTATCAAAAGGAGGAACATATAATGAATGAAAAGTTAATTAAAATTTTAGAAGCAGCCAGAAAAGATGAGAAATTTAAAATAGAGCTTATAAAAACAAGAGAACAACGTGATGTTATGGATTCATTTTGTAAAGTGGCTACATCTAAAGGTTACAATATAACAGTAGGTGAGCTTTTTTCTATAGGAGAAGAATATACATCAAATCTATTGAAAAGTGTAAATGGTGGAGCAGCATATCCTATTGAAGATTGGAGTGATTGGTACGAGGATTTTTTCATAATGTTGTCGAATATATAAAGTAACTGTATATATTATCAATTTAAAATTAATATAGCTAGTTCAAATAAAAATATCAGATATAAGTGTAAATTTTATCAATCTTAAAAAATATTAATTTCTTTCTAAGTAAATATAAAAAATTAGACTAAAAATAAGGTGACAAAAATCGATATAGCCCAATGATTTATAAAACTTAGATGAAATAATGAGAGATATTTCTAAAAATTCAAAAAAACAATAAGTTTCAGTACTATGAGTGTTGAAAAAACAAATAAAAATATTTTATATGTAATAAATAAAATTATATGTAGAAAAAAATTAAAATAAAAATTTAAAATGTCGATAAAACGTTAATTTTAAAACAGAATAACGCTATTGACAAACTATATCGCTTTAAATTATAATTATTGAAAATAATGATATTTAAAAATCATACTCATGTCATAGTCTAAAAGTAAGTCAAAACAGGATATAAATCTAAGTAAGTACTATTCTAAAATATGTTTTATTAAGAAATAAACGTTGAAAAATATTAATTATTATATAAAAATGCTGTTTATACTTTAACAATGAGGTAGTAATCTAATTAGAATAAAAAAATCTAATTGGTTATATACATAGTAAAAAGGTAAGAGAGGTGATTTGGATGGCTTTTGAAATAATAAAAAGCATTGTTGAGGCAGAGCAGACAGCAGACAGTATCAAAGTTAAAGCTGTTACTGATGCAGAGTCTATCAGAGCTGATGCTGTAAACCAATGTGAAAGCATCTTTGCTGATGTAAAAAAGCAAGCAAAGCTTATGGAAGAAACTCTTATTGAGAAGGCAGTCACCGACAGTAAGGTGGAGGTTGATAAAATCTTAGCTGATGCTAAAAGTGAATGTCTGAAAATTGAAAAAACTGCTAAAGAAAGAAAAAGTAAGGCAATTGAAGCGGTTATTGGAAAGGTAGTGAGATAATATGGCAATAGTTAATATGAACAAAATATCTATTGTTGGCTTAGAAGCTCAAAAAAGCCAGATTTTAAAGCTACTTATGAACCGTGGGTTTGTTCAGATTGATGATAGTGCCTTTCTTACTGAGGAGGAGGAATTAAAAAATTATCTTGTAAAAGATAGTGAAGAATCAGAAGTTATAATGCTAGAGCAGAAGATGTCTCATGTAAATCAAGCAATTAACATTGTTTCTTCACTAGTGAAACAAAAGAAAGCCATGTTTGCACCAAAAAGAGAGTTTAACAGAATTGATAGTGAAAAAGAAGAGCAAATTTATGCTGAAGCTTTAGAGTTAAACACTCTACATAAGGAGATAGGTACAATAAGGACTAACATAAATCTATTGAATAACAATAAAAACATGTTAGAACCATGGGTGAACTTTGACATTCCTCTTGAGAATATGGAAACTAAGTATACAAAAACTATACTTGGAACTGTACCTATAAGTGCAAATATTGATGCCTTAAGAGTAAAATTAGAAGATGAAATACCAGAAAGTGTTCTTGGAATTATTAATTTCGATAAATTAATGAACTATGTTTATTTAATTACTTTGAAAGAAACTTTTGATAATGCTTTAGAGGTTCTAAAAGAATTTAATTTTTCAGTAGTTGCATTGCCAAATGAAGAAGGTACACCATCACAAGCTATTAAGAAATATAATGAAATGATAATTAGACAGGAAAACGTTTCTAAAGATAAGACGGAAGAAATTAAAAGCCATGCAGA
The DNA here is from genome assembly GCF_000449425.2 of Clostridioides difficile CD160. Classification (GTDB taxonomy): domain Bacteria; phylum Bacillota; class Clostridia; order Peptostreptococcales; family Peptostreptococcaceae; genus Clostridioides; species Clostridioides difficile_E. Next base: position 83,088 of record NZ_AVHW01000095.1, on the reverse strand, counting down.
TAGTGTACACATGCTTGAAAATCTATATGATTTTTACACTATAGAGAGAGACCAAAAAAAGATTATAGAGAGGCTTGTCAAAACAAAAACAACATTCTGTCTTAATGGTTGGCTACCAAGTAAAAGAGCAGAAGAGCTAATTAAAGAAATTACAGAGAAGTTTGATTGTTGCGTTCAGACAGAGGAAGGAGATAAAGAAGAAGGCTTCCCAATTCTGCTTGAAAACAATAAAATTGTAACACCTTTTGAAAGTGTAACAAACATGTACAGCTGTCCAAGCACAAAAGATATTGACCCAAATACAATTATGACTTTCTTTTATGTTATATTCTTTGGAATGATGCTAAGTGATGCTGCGTATGGGATGATAATTGCACTAGCATGTGGATTTATTGTATACAAATCAAAAATGCAAAAAGGTGAAGGGAATTTAATTAAACTTATTGGTATTTGCGGAGTTTCAACTACTATATGGGGTCTTATATTCGGGGGTATTTTGGGGGATTTAATTCCTATAAAAGCTTTAATCAATCCTTTGGAGGATGTTATGGTACTTATGGGAATGTCATTACTGTTCGGTATTATCCATATATATGTAGGTTTGGGAATTAAAGCATATACATTAATAAGAGATGGAAAGGTAATAGATGCAATTTTTGATATAGGTTTTTGGTATTTATGTATAACAGGGGTATGTCTACTTATAATACCTTTTGTTGCAGGAGATATAGGTGTATTTTCTGAAGTAGGAAAATATTTAGCAATTATAGGTGCTATAGGTCTTGTTCTTACTCAAGGAAGAAGCTTTAAAGGTGTTCCTGTTAAGCTTTTCAAAGGATTTTCAAGTCTTTATGGTATAACAAGTTATTTTGCTGATATATTATCTTATACAAGAATTATGGCACTTTGTCTAACAACAGGAGTTATAGGGCAGGTTATCAATCTTTTAGGGGCTATAGCTGGTCCAATATTTGCAGTTGTAATTGGTGTTGTAGGACACACAATAAACCTTCTTATAAATGCACTTGGTGCATATGTTCATACAAGTAGGTTACAGTATGTAGAATTTTTCAACAAGTTTTATGAAGGCGGAGGAGTTCCTTTTGTTCCGTTTAAGTATAAAACAAAATATACAAGCATTAATAAAAAGGAGATGTAAATATGGAATTTTTAAACGCGTTAGGAAATGGTCAATTTTTGGCAATATCAGGAGCTGCTATAGCAGCATTATTTGCAGGTATGGGTTCTGCTAAGGGTACTTCAATAGCAGGTCAAGCCGCAGCAGGTGTTGTAACAGAAGACCCTAGTAAATTCGGTCAACTTCTAGTTTTACAACTTCTTCCTGGTACACAAGGTCTATATGGATTTATCATAGCTTTCCTTATTTTATCAAAAGCAGGAATTATTGGGGGAGACGCAATACCAACATCAGCTCAAGGTTTACAACTTCTTATGGCAGGACTTCCAATTGGTTTAGTTGGTTTAGTGTCAGGTATTGCACAAGGTAAGGCAGCAGCAGCAGGGGTTGGAATAGTTGCTAAAAGACCTGAAGAACTTGGTAAGGCTATAACATTTGCAGCTATAGTTGAAACATATGCGCTTTTAGGACTACTTGTTTCTTTCTTAGCTTACAATGGAATTGCAGTTGGTTAAATATAGAGTATAATTCATAAGTAAAAAAAATGAAAAGGAGGAAGCACTCCTATGGGTAATGAACAAAAAATGATTGACAGAATTATAGCTGATGCCAAGCAAGAAGCACAAGAAATATTGGATAAAGCTAAGAGTGAGGCAGATTCAAAAATAAACTCAGCTAATGAAAAAGCTGAAAAGGAAATGGCTTCCTATACAAAGCTTGCAGAGGCAGAAGCAGAAAAAGCAGCTTCTAAGGAAATATCAGGAGCTTATATGGAGGCTAAAAAACAAATATTATCAAAAAAACAAGAGATTTTAGAAGAAGTAATCTTAGAAGCTAAAAATAAACTTTTAAATCTTAAAGATAGTGAATATGAAGAGATTATATTAAATATGATTGAAAAATCAAATTGTACAGAAGATTCACAGATAGTGTTATCTAAAAAGGACAAAAAAACATTAAAAGATGTATTATCAAAAAAAGGCATTAAAGTGTCTGATGAAATCAGAGATATTACTGGAGGCTTCATAGTTAAAAAAGGTGACATTGAGTACAATTATTCATTTGAAGCCATAATTGCAGTAGAACATGAAGATATTGAACAAATTGCAGCAGAAATTTTGTTTAATTAAGGAGGGGTTAAAAAATGGCAGAAGAAAAAACTTATCCCTATGCCGTGGCACGAATAAGAGTGCTTGAAAAACAGCTTCTTAACAGACAAATGTTTATTCAAATGGCAGAAGCCAAAAGCCCTGAAGACTCTTTAAGAATTATAGCTGAAGCAGGTTATGTGGATACAGCAAATAATAATATCCATAATTTTGAGAATATTTTGACTCAAGAATTATCAAAGACATATGAAATTCTTAAAGGTCTAGCTCCTGAAGAAAAATTTGTTGATGTATTTCTTTATAAAAATGACTATCACAACTTAAAAGTGCTGATTAAAGAAGAAATTTCTGGTGTAGATGGTGAAAAATATTTGATTGATGGAGGTACAATTCCTCTTGTTAAGCTTAGAGAATCTTTAGCAAATCGTAGTTTTAGTGATTTACCTAAGATAATGGAAGCCGCCATAGTAGAGGCATTTGATGTTTATAGTAAGACACAAAATGGTCAAATGGTTGATATTGCTTTAGATAAAGCGACTTTTTCTAGTATGAGAGAGACTGCTAAAGAAAGTCAAAACAAATTTGTAATAGATTATGTTATGAAAGTTTGTGATTTAACAAATCTAAAAAGTTTTATAAGAGTTAAAAATATGAAGAAAGATTTTCAGATGTTTATGAATGTGTTTGTTTCAGGGGGGTCACTTGATAAGGAAAAATTCTTAGAAGCTTTTTCTTCAGACACTCCAGCATCATGTTTTAAATCTACTTCTTACTCTGATGTCTGTAAAAAAGGTATGGGTAGTGGATTCACTGTCTTTGAAAAACTTTGTGATGACTATCTTATGGAATATGTTAGAGAAGCAAAATTTAAACCTCTTACATTAGAACCATTAATTGCTTATTTATATGCTAAAGAATCAGAGATAAAAACAATAAGAATTATTTTGACTAGTAAGCTTAATAATATAGACGCAGATACTATAAAAGAAAGGCTAAGGGATGCTTATGTATAAGGTAGGAGTAGTTGGAGATAAAGATAGCATCATGGGATTTTTAGCTCTTGGAATAGATATCTTCCCAGCCTATGATAGTGACGAAATTAAAAAAAGTATACATAAGTTGGTTGAAGATGAGTATGCGATAATTTATATTACAGAACAGGCATCATTGCTTGCAAAAGAATCAATAGCAAAATACAAAGACTACCAACTTCCTGCTATTATAGTTATTCCAGGTATTGGAGGAAGTATGGGATTAGGTATGAATGAAGTAAGAGAATCTAGTAAACGTGCTATAGGTGCAGATATATTATTTAAAGAATAAATGGAAGTTGAATAAAAGACAATCTCAAATTTTATTAGTGCTAAAGGTATGTATTGATAAAATATAGGAGGGAGTATTTAAATTTTGATAAAGTATATGATTGCAGGTGAGAGAATATGAAAACAGGCACAATTGTAAAGGTGTCAGGACCGCTTGTTGTAGCGGAGGGCATGAGAGATGCGAATATGTTTGACGTCGTAAGAGTTTCAGATAAACATCTTATAGGCGAGATTATAGAAATGCATGGAGATAAAGCTTCTATACAGGTTTATGAGGAAACTTCTGGTCTAGGGCCAGGGGAAGAAGTAGTTTCTCTTGGAATGCCTATGAGTGTTGAGCTTGGGCCAGGTCTTATTTCAACTATTTATGATGGTATTCAACGTCCACTTGAAAAAATGTATGATATTTCAGGTACTAATATAACTAAAGGTGTTGAAGTATCTTCACTTGATAGGGCAGTTAAGTGGGAATTTAAACCTAAAAAAGCTGTTGGCGATAAAGTTGTATCTGGAGATATAATAGGTGGAGTTCAAGAAACAGCTGTAGTGGAATGTAAAATTATGGTTCCTTATGGAGTTAAAGGTACTATAAAAGAAATATATTCTGGAGAATTTACTGTTGAAGATACAGTTTGTGTTATTACAGATGAAAAAGGTAATGACATACCTGTGACTATGATGCAAAAATGGCCAGTTAGAAAAGAAAGACCATATAGAGAAAAGAAAACACCAGATTCACTTCTTGTTACAGGGCAAAGAGTTATAGATACATTTTTCCCAATTACAAAAGGTGGGGTAGCAGCTATACCAGGACCTTTTGGAAGTGGAAAAACTGTTACACAGCATCAGCTTGCTAAATGGGCAGATGCAGATATAGTTGTATATATAGGATGTGGCGAGCGTGGAAATGAAATGACGGATGTTCTTCTTGAATTTCCTGAATTAAAAGACCCAAGAACAGGTGAGTCACTTATGCAAAGAACTGTGCTTATAGCCAATACATCAGATATGCCAGTTGCTGCACGTGAGGCTTCTATATATACTGGTATTACAATAGCTGAATATTTTAGAGATATGGGATATAGTGTTGCACTTATGGCAGACTCTACATCAAGATGGGCCGAGGCTCTTAGAGAGATGAGTGGTCGTCTAGAGGAGATGCCTGGTGAAGAAGGTTATCCTGCATACCTAGGTTCACGTCTTGCTCAGTTCTATGAGAGAGCTGGAAAGGTAAATTGTCTAGGTATGGATGACAGAGAAGGAACACTTACAGCGATTGGAGCAGTTTCTCCTCCTGGTGGTGATACATCAGAACCTGTCAGCCAAGCAACACTTCGTATAGTAAAAGTATTCTGGGGGCTTGATGCTTCTTTAGCATATAAGCGTCATTTCCCAGCAATCAACTGGTTAACAAGTTATTCACTCTATCAGGAAAAAGTTGATGTATGGGCAGATAAAAATGTAAATGATAATTTCTCAGCTCAAAGAGCTCAAGCTATGAAACTTTTACAAGTTGAATCTGAACTTCAAGAAATAGTTCAATTGGTTGGAGTTGATTCACTTTCAGATGGAGATAGATTGATATTAGAAGTTACTCGTTCTATAAGAGAGGACTTCCTTCATCAAAACTCTTTCCATGAAGTGGATACTTACACATCACTTCATAAGCAATATAGAATGATGGGACTTATACTAAAATTCTATAAGTCAGCACAAGATGCCATCAAGCAAAATGTTACTATAAATGATATTATCAAGCTTTCAGTTCTTGAAAAGATTGGTCGTGCTAAGTATGTAGAAGAAGACAATATAGATGCTACTTACGATTCAATTGAAGATGAAATAGACAATGAGCTTGCAGACCTTATTAAAAAGAGGGGGGCTGAAGAACTATGATAAAGGAATATAAGTCAATACAAGAGGTAGCCGGTCCTCTTATGTTAATAAACGGTGTAGAAGGTGTAAAATTTGATGAACTTGGAGAAATTGAGCTTTCAAATGGAGAGATTCGCCGTTGTAAAGTTCTAGAGGTAAATGAGGATACTGCACTTGTTCAGCTTTTTGAAAGTTCAACAGGTATAAACCTTGCTGAAAGTAAAGTTCGTTTTTTAGGAAAGAGTCTTGACTTTGGAGTTTCACCAGATATATTAGGTCGTGTTTTTAGTGGAATGGGTAAACCTATTGATGGAGGCCCAGAAATTATACCAGATAAAAGACTTGATATAAATGGAGCTCCAATAAATCCAGCGGCACGTGACTATCCGGCTGAATTTATACAGACTGGTGTTTCTGCTATAGATGGGCTTAATACACTAGTTAGAGGTCAAAAACTTCCTATATTCTCAGGTTCTGGTTTGCCACATGCTAATCTTGCAGTTCAAATTGCAAGACAGGCAAAAGTACGTGGGACTGACTCTAAGTTCGCAGTTGTGTTTGCCGCAGTTGGTATAACCTTTGAAGATGCAGATTTCTTTATAAGTGACTTTAAAGCAACTGGTGCAATTGACCGTTCTGTAGTATTTGTAAACCTTGCAAATGACCCAGCTGTAGAGCGTGTATCTACACCTAGAATGGCACTTACAGCAGCGGAATACCTTGCTTTTGAGCAAGACATGCATGTACTCGTTATAATAACAGATATTACAAACTATGCAGAGGCATTACGTGAAGTTTCAGCAGCTAAAAAAGAGGTTCCAGGACGTCGTGGATATCCAGGTTATCTTTATACTGACCTTGCTACAATGTATGAAAGAGCAGGAAAAATGAAAGGGCATGAGGGCTCTATAACTATGATTCCAATACTTACAATGCCTGAGGATGATAAAACACATCCAATTCCTGACCTTACAGGATATATTACAGAAGGACAGATTATACTTAATCGTGAACTTTATAAAAAAGATATACAGCCTCCTATAGATGTTTTACCATCACTTTCTCGTCTAAAAGATAAAGGGATTGGTAAGGGTAAGACTCGTGAGGACCATGCAGATACAATGAACCAGCTTTTTGCAGCTTATTCAAGAGGTAAAGATGCAAAAGAACTTATGGCAATACTTGGTGAATCTGCACTTTCTGAGATTGATTTAATGTATGCAAAGTTTGCAGATGAATTTGAGAAAGAATATGTTTCACAGGGATTTAGAACTGATAGAACTATTGAGCAGACATTAGAAATCGGATGGAAGCTTCTTAGTATGTTACCAAAAAGTGAACTTAAACGTATTCGCGATGAATATTTTGAAAAATATATGCCTAAGGAGTGATATCTGTGGCTAGATTAAATATAAATCCAACACGTATGGAAATGACTAGGCTTAAGAAACTCCTTAAAACTGCTACAAGAGGTCATAAGCTTCTTAAAGATAAACTTGATGAACTTATGAAACAATTTCTTGAGATTGTAAGAGAAAATAAGCGATTACGTGAAGAAGCAGAAAATGCTCTCGATGGTGCTTATAAGAATTTTATAATTGCAAGAGCAGTTATGAGTCAGGAGTATCTAGGTTCAGCACTTATGATGCCAAAGCAATCTGTTTCCGTAGATGTATCTACGAAAAATATAATGAGTGTTGACGTTCCTGTGTTTGACTTTAAAACTGAAAACAATCAAAGTGATATTTATCCTTATGGTCTTGCTTTTACATCAGGTGAATTGGATTCTGCTATGGAAGCATTTTCAGCTGCTATGGAACCACTTTTAAGACTTGCAGAAAGTGAAAAAAGTGCACAGCTTCTTGCACAAGAGATAGAAAAGACACGTAGACGTGTTAATGCTCTTGAAAATGTAATGATACCAAATTACATTGAGACTATTAAGTATATTGCTATGAAGCTTGAAGAAAATGAGAGAGCAAGTACTACTAGACTTATGAAGGTTAAGGATATGGTGCTTAAAAAAGCACTTGAAGAAAAGAAAAAAAATAATTTGGTTGTGTAATTAAATATCTATAGAAATAAGTCTAACATTCTAATTTATAGAAGTTAGGCTTATTTTTTATGTTTAAATTAAAAATATGGATACTGTAAAAAAGATAGATTGTTTAAAAACATACTATATTTAATTAAAAATAATATATTTAACAAAAATTTCTAAAAATTAACGAACTGTTAATTTACACTTAACTTTATATTAACAAATTAGGTGTATTATATAAATATAAGCAAAAACAACAAAAAACAATTAAAAAAAGAAAAAAGCACATAAAGGGGGACGATATGAAAGAATTTATATTTACTTGTCTGTGTATTGTAGTAATTACATTTATGACAAGTTGCATATCAACAACACCACAAACTACTCAAGGAAAAGGAAATAATAAACTTACAATATATGCAGCATTAGAGGAAGAACAAATAGCTTACTATATGGAAGGTTTTAGAGAAGAGTATCCCAATATAGATGTAGAGATAGTTATGGATTCTCATGGGGTAATAGCTTCAAAATTATTAGCAGAAAAAGATAATCCACAAGCTGATGTTATATGGGGGTTATCAGCAATGAACATGATAGAATTAAAAGAAGATGGGGCACTTGAAGCATATAAGCCTAAAAATTATGACAAGGTTGATAAAAAATTTAAAGATACTGAAGAAGATGTATCTTGGGTAGGAATGAGTGTACCAGAAACTGCAATAGTAGTTAATTATAAAGAGCTTGAGAAATTAGGTATTGATATTCCAAAAAGCTATAAAGATTTGATAAAACCAGAATACAAAGGACTCATAACAATGCCAAATCCAGCATCATCTGGAACAGGATATCTTACAGTATCAGGACTTATTCAAATGATGGGCGAAAAAGATGCTTACGATTATATGGATAAATTACATAAAAATATAGCTACATATACACATTCAGGTTCAAAGCCTGCCAAACTAGCTGGTTCTGGAGAATATCCAATAGGTATTACACTTGGATATAGAGCTACACAACAATTATCTAGCGGTGAACCTATAGAAGTAGTATTTCCAAAAGAAGGTTCAGGTTGGGATTTAGAGGCAAATGCTTTAGTTAAAAAAGATAATATAAAAAAAGAAGCAAAGTTATTTTTAGACTGGGCAATGAGCGATTCAGCTATGGATAGATATGCACACGAAGTAGCAGTTACTTCTATAAAGACAGATAATCCAGTTCCAAAAGGTTATTCTAAACAACCATTTGAACAGCTAATAAAGGAAGTAGATTTAAACTCTGCTGCAAAAAATAGAAGTACAATATTGAAAACTTGGGAATCAAAGTATGGTTCAAAATCTGAAAGCAAGTAAAATTTAATTTTATAATCTAGAAGATGCAATGTTATAAGAAAAAAATTTAAAATAAAAATATAAGTATATAAGGGGAGATAAGATATGAGTTACTTAAAAATAAATAATGTGTTTAAAAATTATGACCAAAAAAGGGTTTTAAATAATATTAGTTTAGATATTGAAGAAGGTGAATTTCTATGTTTACTTGGACCTAGTGGATGTGGTAAAACTACATTACTTAGAATAATAGCAGGTCTTGAAGAAGTAAATAGTGGAGCTATAATTCTTCAAGATAAAGATATTACAAATTTAGAACCATCAAAGAGAGGTTTTGGAATAGTATTTCAATCATATGCTTTGTTTCCAAATATGACTGCATATAACAATATAGCTTTTCCACTTAAAGAAAGAAAAGTTTCAAAAGAAAAAATAGATAGTAAAGTTAAGGAAGTTCTTGAAATAGTTGGATTAACTCATGAAGCTCATAAATATCCTAAAGCATTATCAGGAGGGCAACAACAGAGAATTGCAATAGCAAGAGCATTAGCACTTGAACCAAAATTTTTACTTTTAGATGAGCCAATGTCTGCATTAGATGCAAAGGTTAGACACAAGCTTAGAATGGATATTAAAAGATTACAAAAAGAACTTAATATAACTACAATAATGGTAACACATGACCAAGAAGAGGCTATAACAATGGCAGATAAAATCGCCATTTTAAATGGAGGAGATATAATGCAGATAGGAACTCCAGAAGAAATATATCAAAATCCTCAAAATTTATTTACAGCTCAATTTATAGGAGATACAAACTGCTTTGATAATGGAGATTCTATATTAACTGTAAGACCAGAATATGTTCAAATAGAGAAATCAACAAAAGAAAATTATCAAGGAATAATATCTAATATAGAGTTTAGAGGAAATCTACTAAGAGTGGAAATAAAAGATAAATTAAATGAAAATTTCATAATAAGTGATGTTTCTATAAAAGAATGGGTTAATTTAAATTTAGTAGAAGGTGACCTTGTAAAAATAAGTATAGATGAAAAATACTATTTAAAGTATCCAAAAGTTAAAGGAGCATAAATGTATGAATAATAATGCTATAAGTTCTAAAAGTATAAATCTTAAATCAAAAATGAATTTAGATATAAAAAAGTGTATGCTCACAGTATTGGTCATGTCTTTAGTAATCTTTTTATTGGCACCTATAATATATCTATTTATGCAGGCATTTTTAGATAAAGATGGAGTCTTTGTTGGATTACAAAACTTCCGAGAATACTTAGCTTCTGAAGCTCTGTTGAATTCACTGAAAAATACAGTATTTGTATCTATTATATCAACTGTAATATCGTTAACACTTGCATTGGTATATGCGTATGCACTAACGAGGACAAAGATTAAATTTAAAGGATTTTTTAAGTCTTTAGCGATGTTTCCTATGTTTGCTCCAACAATGATGCATGCAATAGGTTTAGTATATTTGTTTGGAAATCAGGGGTTAGTCACTAATTTACTTGGAATACATGTTCCAATATATGGAGCAATGGGAATAATATTAGCACAAATTATATATGTATTTCCTCAATCATTTCAAATACTCTATATATCATTAAGTTCAACAGATTACAGATTGTATGAAGCTAGTAACACTATGGGTATAAGTAAGATAAGAGAATTTATTAGCATAACAATTCCCAGTATAAAATACTCTTTAATAAGCTCTGCATTTGTGTCATTTACATTATGCTTTACAGATTTTGGAGCTCCAAAAGTAATTGGAGGGGAGTTTAATGTATTATCAATAGATGTGTATAAGCAAATTATAGGACAACAAAATATGCCAATGGGTGCTACTGTATCAATATTACTTTTAATACCAGCAATAATATCATTTATAGTAACTAAAAAAATTGAAAAAAATCAAAATTCATATATAAACTCAAAGTCAATTCCATATAAAGTTAAATCTAATAAGTTAAGAGATGGTATCTTAGGAGGAATTTTAGGATTTATTGCATTTGGTATAATAGCTGTAATGTTAACTGTAATCTTATCATCATTAATTTCAGTTTGGCCATATGATTTAAGACTTACACTGGAACACTTTTCTATGAAGAATAGTATTGATGGAATTAAACCATTTATAAATTCAATAAAAATGTCGCTATTAACAGCTATTCTTGGCACAAGCTTTGTTTTCTTATTTGCATATCTAAATGAAAAAACAGAAAAAGCTCCATATTTAAAATCATTTGGATATTTTTTAAGTACATTACCTATGGCATTACCAGGGTTGGTTTTAGGTATAGCTTATGTATTATTTTTTAATAAGTTAGAGTTTAATTTTATGGATACAATATACATTAAGAATTTATTCAATGGATTATATGGGACATTACTCATAATGGTTATATGTAATATAGTACATTTCTTTTCAGTAGCATTTATAACTGCCACTACAGCCATTAAGAAAGTAGATAAGGAATTAGATATGGTAGCTAAGTCAATGGGAATAAACAGTGTATCAATTCTTAAAAATGTAACTATACCACTTTGTTTACCAGCAGTTTTAGAAAACTTTATGTATTTTTTCTTAAACTCTATGGTGACAATATCAGCTTTAGTATTTATATACACTGCTAGCTCAAAAGTAGCTGCGATATCAATTGTACAATTGGATGATAAAGGTAGCACTGCACAGGCTGCAGCATTAGCAGTATTAATACTAATTACAAATATATTAGTGAAAGTAATACATGAATTTATAAAAAATCGTTTAGAAAAAAGAAATAATCTCAATTAAATAAATTATTAAAAAAACACAAATTTAAAAAGGGGCTGTCTCAAAATAGAGATAAGCTTCTTTTTCATTGTTGAAATGATGAAAATATATTTGATTTTATACAAAAAAGAGTGCCTCATGAACTAAAAAGTTCATTTTGAAACACTCTCTTTTTAAACTTAAAATCAATCACGCTCTTTCAATTTTCTTTTATTATCGTACATTTGAGAATCTGCACGGTGATATGTATCAAACAAAGACACATCTAATTTTTCATCAAATATAGCATATCCAATAGACATTGATAATTTCAATTCGTTAGTCGAGTTTTCTTCAATTATTTTTAAATTGATATTATTTATAATACTATCTATCTCTTCAGAAGATAAATTTTTTAGAATAATTAGATATTCATCTCCACCAACACGATAAACTACATGTTTTGTATCTATAACATCTCGTATAATTTTACTTGCATGCTTAATGTATAAATCTCCTGTTTGATGACCAAATTTATCATTAATTTTTTTTAAGCCATCTAAATCTATTGATATGATAGATATTAGATTCTTTAGGTTTGAATTGTTTAGATTATTCATATCTATTTCAAAAGCATTTCTATTTTTTAAACCTGTTAAGTAATCTGTATTGGCAAAATCAGTATATGTAGGATTAGATATACGCTTAAATAGAACTACTGCAACCAATGCTGATATTAGACAAGTCAATAATGCTATAATTGGTGTAACTATACTTATGAATTTAAATGTATTATATTGATGATTTGCTTCAAATTCAATTCCTATTACCCCAACAACTTTACCAGCGTTATTGTGAATAGGAAAGTATGATATGAATATATATCCCCAAGATGTTGCTTTAATTTTTTTAGGTAGCAATATATTATTATCTAGTGCTTTGTTAAGATCACTCCAAATCTCTTTTTCTATCAAATCACCAGCATTTCTAAAATCACTTCTAGATGAATCCAAGCCATCAACAACATATACTAATGAGTCATCTTTTGTTTTTTTAGCAGTATATAGATACATAACTCCTGTAGTATTTTTTACAGATTCCAATAAGGTTTTAGAACTTTTATAAGAGTCTTTTGATTGGTCTTCTTTAGAATTAATTTCAGTAAACGTATCTTTATCAATATTTTTTTCTACATAATTATAGATACGTCTCGACCTTTCACTTAGAGTATGTATCATATCATGATAAGTCAATACATAATTAAAAAAATATACACATGAAGAAGATATTATTACAATAATTGCAGTAAGTATTGAAACTTGCATATCAACTCTATTAAATTTTTTATTTGTTTTCATAGCTTAAATTTTTTGTGAAAAGAGTCTCCCACAATCTCCCATAATTAATATATATAAATTTTACTATAATATATCTATATATTACCAAACTTATATAAAAATTACAATGAATAAACAAGCTTAAAATGTTCAAATATAGGGATTCTTAGAATTATAATATACTCTATAAATAGTATTTAAAATGTGTTGATAGTAATTATATTATAATTGTTTTATTTGTTAATATTTGCTATTATATTGCATACTATATCAATTCTTTTAAATGGCGTTATAATATAATAACCATCTACATAAGGTTCAATTTCTTTTGCTATTTGAGTAGATATATTAATAGCAAGTTCAGTAGACTCTTCTTTTGACGTATTCTTGTACATATCTATAATATTTTGAGAAACAGTAATTCCAGAAATCTCATTATTCATAAAACAAGCATTTCTATAGCTTACAACAGGTATTATTCCTCCCAATATCTTTACAGGAAGTATTTCTTTAGCTTTTTTTAAGTTTAATAAAGCTTGTTCTGTTAAAACTGGTTGGGTTAAAAACATAGTAACTCCATTTTCTATTTTAATCTTAGCATGTTTAAGTTGAGAATCGAAATTTACTGCATTTATATTTAATGCTCCAAATATATTAAAAGGTGTATTAAATGTATTTTCATTCAATGTTTTTATGTAATTTGCTAATATGGAAGAGTTAAAACTAAACATAGCTTTTATTTCATCTCTTTCAGCAGATGGGATAGGGTCTCCAGTTACTACCAGTACATTGTCTATATTTTCGATATTCAATCCTAAAAGTAGAGCTTTAGTGGCATTAATATTTCTATCTCTACATGTCATATGAGGTATAGGAGTAATATCTAATTCTCTCTTTATTTTACAGGCTAATAGACTACTATCAACTCTTGCCCTAGCTATTGGGCAATCAGCAATTGTAATTGCATCAACCCCATAGTCTTTTAATTTTTTAGCACTATTCATAAAAAATTCAATATCTGTATCAACTGGAGGGTCTAATTCAACTGCTATAATTTTTTTGCCTATTTCAAGCTTTTCCAAGAGTTTATTTTTTGATATTGGTTTAACTTTTTCCCTTGGAGAAAGAACTTTTTCTATAGTATTTTCATATATGTATGAAGAATTTATTATATCAACAGTCTTTTTAATAAATTCTGGTGTTGTACCACAGCATCCACCTAATATACGTACTCCTTGATTTAGTATTTCCAACATTTGTTCTGAAAAATAGTCTGAATTATCTTCAAAAAAAGTACGGTTATTGATGATAGTAGGATAGCCTGCGTTAGGCATAATAGAAACTATACTGTCATTAATATCAATTGTCTTTATAAAGTGTAATAAATGATGTGGTCCAGAGATACAATTAAATCCTAATGCATCTATGTCTTTATTTTTTGAAATAGATTCAAATATTTTAGTACCACTTTTTCCAAGTCTAGTAAATCCCTCAGGATTAACTGCAAATTCTGTTAATATAAATGAATTTGGTCGTTTTTTCTTTATATAACTTGAGATTTCTGGTAGATATTCGTCACTACTAAATGTTTCAAATATGAAATTTGTTGCACCAATCTCTAAAAATATATCCACTATTTTTTTATAGTCAGATAGTAAGTCTCTATCATTTAAAGCAGGTATTGGGCCTATGTCAGCAAATACAAATACATCTGTATTTTTTGTAGCTTCTAATGCAATTTCATATCCACTTTGGATAATATCTTTGACAGTTTTAAAGTCACATTCCAATAGGATTTCATTGGCAGCAAAGGTATTTGTTTTAATGGCCTTACATCCAGCTCTTATATATTCTCTATGAATAGATAAAATTGTAGATGCGTCATTTATATTAGCCATTTCACAGTTGAAAGCGTTATTCTTTAGTTTAGAATAGTACGTTCCCATAGCACCATCAAAAACTAAAATAGAGTCTTTTATATATTCATTTATGTTCATTGATTCACCTCATAAGAATTTAAAATATTTTAAATATTAGTATATCAACCTCAAAAAAACTTGTCAATGTTTGGAAAATATAGTATAAATTATTCTAATTAAGTACAAGTTTATTATTTATTTAGCTATATATACTTAATTGATGTTAAGATAAGAATTATAATAGGAATTGAGGCAATAATTATATTTATACTTATGAGTATATAGATATTTTATTTATTATAGAGATTTTAATTAAACAAATTAATAAATCTAGCTGTATAAACAAGTAAATTTAAAAATTTATAATATAGAAGAGGTGGGAAATGAAAGATAGACTTGATTTAACAGAAGGAAGAATTACAGAAAAATTACTTAAACTATCACTTCCAATAATGGGGACCTCATTTATACAAATGGGATACAATATGATAGATATGATATGGGTCGGTAAAGCTGGAAGTAGAGCAGTAGCTGCAGTTGGAACGGCTGGTTTTTTCCCATGGCTTGCAATGGCATTTATTATGATTTCAAAAGTGGGTGGAGAGGTAAAAGTAGCACAAAGTATAGGAGAAAATAATATAAGCACTACCAAATCATATATAAAATCAGCAATAGAAATAAATATTATGTTAGCAATAATATATACAATATCTTTAATAGTATTCAATAAACAGCTGATAGGTTTTTTTAAGTTGGGAGATTTAGAAGTTATAACTATGTCTAGACAATATTTGATAATAGTAGCTTTAGGCATGATATTTTATTTCATAAATCCAGTTTTTACTGCAATTTTTAATGGACTTGGAAATAGTAAGACTCCTTTTTGCATTAATACGGTAGGATTAATAACTAATATTATACTTGACCCTATATTAATTTTTGGATGGGGACCTGCTCCAAGGCTTGGAGTAGCAGGAGCTGCTATTGCAACTGTGTTTGCACAGATAGTAGTTACTACATGTTTTTTATGTATAGTAATTAAGAGCAAAGAAGAATATTTTAAAATAAAAATATTTAGAAAAATAGAACTTAGATACTATAAAGTGTTATACAAGTTAGGTTTTCCTGTAGCTATACAGAATGGTATGTTTACAGTATTTTCAATGTTACTAGGAGTAATAGTAGCATCATGGGGTCCTGTAGCAGTTGCAGTTCAAAAAGTAGGTTCACAGATAGAAGCAATATCATGGATGACTGCTGAAGGATTAGCAGTTGCATTAGGTAGTTTTGTTGGACAAAATTATGGTGCTAAAAAGTATTCTAGGATAAATAAAGGTTGTAAAATAGCTATAATTGCATCTTCTATACTTGGGATAATAACCACTTTAGTACTAGTATTTGCAGGAGAAAGTATATTTTCTGTTTTTATAGATGAAAGTGAGGCTATAGAAAAAGGAGCAACTTATCTTAAAATATTAGGCTATTCTCAGTTTTTTATGTGTTTAGAAATAATAACAACAGGAGCTTTTAAAGGATTAGGGCGAACTTATATACCTTCTACTATAGTTACTATATTGACTGGCGCAAGAGTACCATTAGCTTATTTTATATCTAGACCAGAAATATTAGGATTAAACGGTGTATGGTGGAGTATAACCTTATCGAGTATCTTAAAAGGAATATTGATGATAAGTTTATTTATATATTTACTGAAAGTTGGAAAGTTGTATAAGATGTCCAAATAAAATTTAATTTATCCTAAATGTATAGACATTTTCTTTATTTGTATATAAAATTATCTTATTATATAAAAGCTTTAATTGATGAGGAGTGAATTAAATGAAAGAGCCAATTTATAAAGTTATAGAAAATCATGTTAGAGAATTGATAAATTCAGATAGTTTAAAGGAAGGGGATTTAATCCCTTCTGAAAAACAGTTGAGTGAAGAGTTTAATGTAACTAGAATGACTGTAAGGTCTGCATTAAACAATCTAGTGAAAGAAGGGTATATAACAAGACAAAGAGGTGTAGGAAGTATAGTTCTTGCAAATAATATATATGATAATATATCATCTGTGAGTGGTTTTACTAAAGAGATGGAAAGTAAGGGATATAAAGTGTCTAATATATTGGTATCTCTTGAAATAGTTCAGGCAGATGAAGAGTTATCAAGTAGGTTAAATATAAGTCTGGAAGAAAACGTATGGGAAATAAAAAGAGTAAGATTAGCAAATGATACAAGAGTTTCATATATGATTACTTATATGCCAGTTAAGTTATTTCCAAATTTAAATAAGATGCACTGTGAAAATTCTCTTTATAATTTTGTTGAAGAAGTGTGTGGATATAAGATAGCTATGTCAGAGAGAGAAGTACAAGCTGTAATATCAAATGAAGAGTGCATGGTAAATTTGAAGCTGGAAGGACCAGAGCCACTTTTGTATATAAATCAAATCTGTAAGTTACAAAATAGTGAGGTTTTTGAATACTCACACACATATCATCATGGATACACTTTAACTTTGAGTGCTGTTGTCGAATAAAATTTAAATAAAATGAAAAAGTTTTCTTGAAATGTATATACATTTGATATATAATAATATCAAGAATTAAATGTATATACATTTAAAAATAAGATATATACATTGGAATAATAATTAATAAAAGAGCATACTTTAAATGTATAGTTTAAAGACAGTATGACTTAAAAAAATATTTTAATAAATCTAATTTGGAGGGAAAAAAATGATAAAAATAATGTTAGCTTGTTCAGCAGGAATGTCAACTAGTTTGTTAGTTACAAAAATGGAGAATGCTGCGAAGGAAAACGGTATAGAAGCGAAAATATGGGCTATATCAGAAGTAAACTTAAAAAATGAAATAGAAAATTGTGATGTCTTACTTTTAGGACCTCAAGTTAGATATGTATTAGGAAAAGCAACTGAAATGGCAAAACCACATAATATTCCAGTAGAAGTTATAAATATGATGGATTATGGAAGATGTAATGGAAAAGCTGTGTTAGATAGAGCTATAGAATTAAATAGTTCAAAATAAAGTTGTACTGGAGGATGTAAAATGGAAAATTTCATGTCATTTATGGATAAATATATAGTGCCTGTAGCTGCTAAAATAGGAGCTCAAAGGCACTTAGTAGCAGTAAGAGATGCATTTATAGCAATGATACCTATAACTATGGTAGGTGCATTAGGAACATTGATAAACAACTTGCCATTAGAAGCATATAAGAACTTAATGGCAAGTATATTTGGAGAAAACTGGACTACATTTGGAGCTGACCTTTGGTGGGGAGCAATAGGTACGATGGCAGTATTTTTAGTAATAGGTGTTGCCTACTTTTTAGCCAAATCTTATGAAAGTGATGGGTTACAGGCTGGACTTATAGCATTATCTATCTTTTTTATAATGGCTCCACAAATTGGTAAAATAGTTCCAGAAGGTGGAACTACAGCAGTTGAAGGATGGGGAATGATACAACAAACTTACCTAGGGACAGCTGCCTTATTCTCTTCTATATTAATAGGATTATTATCAACTGAAATATTTGTAAGATTATCTAAAGTAAAGAAATTGACTATAAAAATGCCAGACGGAGTTCCACCAGCAGTTTCAAGGTCATTTGCAAAGTTAATACCAGGAATGTTAACTATAATGATATTTACAGTAATAGGAGTATTGATAAAGATACTTTCAAATGGAAGTTTCTTAACAGATATTTTAAATACTTATTTGGGAGCACCACTATCAAATGTAGCTGATAGTCTAGGTTCTACAATGCTTATTGCATTTATAATTCATATACTTTGGACTGTTGGTCTTCATGGTGCAAATATAGCACTTCCTTTTACAGAAACTATACTTATGAAGTTAGGTGGAGAAAATGCCGCTTTAGCTCAAGCAGGAGCAACTGAAGGATACCATGTACTTGCAGGCTCATTCTTTGATGCATTTGTATATTTAGGTGGTTCTGGAATGGTGTTAGGATTAGTTATAGCTTTAATAATAGCAGGAAGAAGACGTAAAGAAATGATAGTATTAGGTGGACCACCAGCAATATTTAACATAGGAGAACCATTGATATTCGGACTTCCAATAGTTTTAAATCCTATATTTATGATTCCATTTGTACTTGCACCAGTAATATGTAGTGCTGTATCATACTTAGCAATAGATTTTGGGTTAGTAGCACCAGTAATTTTACCTAAAATACCTTGGGTAACACCTCCTATACTAGGTGGAGCAATGGCTACTGGTGATTGGACTGGTGGAGCTTTGGCACTATTTAATTTAATAATATCAATATTAATATATATTCCATTTGTAATAGCATCTGAAAAAATGGAGGCTAAGAAACTAAAAAATTAACAACTAGGTAAGTTTTATTCGTTTAATAAATGTATATGCTTATATAGAATATGCTAAATTGTAGGTAAGGATGGTATAATAAGATGAAAAATGGACTAAAAATAGTTACAATCGGAGGAGGTTCAAGTTATACTCCTGAGCTTGTAGAAGGTTTTATAAATAGATATGAAGAGCTACCTGTAAAGGAATTGTGGCTTGTAGATATAGAAGATGGAAAAGAAAAATTAGAGATAGTAGGAAATCTAGCTAAAAGAATGGTAAAAAAAGCTGGAATAGATATGAAAATAAATCTTTCCTTGGATAGAAGAGAAGCTCTAAAAGATGCAGATTTCGTGACAACACAACTTAGAGTAGGTCTTTTAGATGCAAGAATTAAAGATGAAACTATTCCTTTATCTCATGGAGTTATGGGACAGGAAACTAATGGTGCTGGAGGGCTATTCAAAGCCCTTCGCACAATACCAATTATATTTGATATAATAAAAGATGTGGAAGAATTATGTCCAAATGCATGGATGGTGAATTTTACAAATCCAACAGGTATAATAACAGAAGCTGTATTAAAATATACTAACTTCAAAAAATATATAGGTTTATGTAATGTTCCAATTCATTTAAAAAATGATGTTGCTAAACTATTTAACGTAGAAAGTGATAGAATAAGTATGGATTTTGCAGGTCTTAATCATATGGTTTATGGTTTAAATGTATTTTTAGATGGAGAAGATGTTACAAAAGAAGCCATAGATAAGTTTGTTAAAGCAGATATAAGTATGCAAAATATAAAGGCTATTGATTTTAATTCGGAATTTGTAAAATCTCTAGGTGCTATACCTTGTCCATACCATAGATATTATTATAAAACTAAAGAAATGCTTGAAGATGAGTTAATAGAGTTTAAAGAAGGAAAAGCCAGAGGTCAAGTAGTTAAAGAATTAGAAGAACAATTATTTGAATTATATAAGGATGAAAAACTAGATATAAAACCACCTCAGCTTGAAAAAAGAGGAGGAGCTTATTATAGCGATGCTGCTTGTAATCTAATAAGTTCTATATATAATGATAAAAAAGACATCCAAGTAGTTAATACATTAAACAATGGTGCCATAAGAGATTTTAAAGACGAGCAAGCTGTGGAAGTTAGTAGCGTAATAACAAAAAATGGTCCAAAGCCATTAAGTATGGGATATTTACCAGATTCTGTGCATGGGCTAGTAAGTCAAATTAAGTCATTTGAAGTCTTGGCAGCTAAAGCAGCTGTGTATGGAGATTATGAGTCTGCTCTTTTAGCGCTTTGTATAAACCCATTAATTCCTTCAGATGATTTGGCAAAAACTATATTAGATGAAATGTTAGAAGCTCATAAAGATTATCTTCCTAGATTTAATAGATAATCTATAGAAAGTAGGTTATAGTATGACTAAAATTATAATAAATGCAGATGACTTTGGCTATTGTGAAGCTGTCAATTATGGTATAATATCAGCTCATAATAATGGAATAGTTAAGTCTACTTCTATGATGGCAAATATGCCTGGGGTAGAACATGGAGTGAAATTGCTTAAAGAAAATAAGTCTTTAAATTGTGGCGTTCATATGACTTTAAGTTGTGGTAGACCATTATTATCTGATTTAAAAACTATTGTTGACAAAGATGGTTTTTTTATTAGAAGAATTACAGATGAAATTATTAAAAAAATGGATTGTGATGAGATTTATAGAGAGCTTTGCGCTCAAATAGACAAAGTAAAAGCGCTTGGAATAGATATATCTCATTTGGATAGTCACCATCATATCCATACTTTAGTAAGTTTAAAACCAGTAATAGAGCAGATTGTAAATAAGTATAATCTTCCAATAAGAGGTGGATTTGAATATAATTTGGAGTATTCAAAAATAGTTCCCTTAATTGATAGTTTTTATAAGGAAAATGTAAGTGAAGAGTTTTTTATAAAAAATATAGAGGAAATAATGAAGTATGATGTAGTGGATATTATGTCTCACCCAGCTTTTTTAGACGATTATATTTTAAATTCTACATCTTATGCGATTGATAGAACAAAAGAGCACAAGATACTTACATCTAAAAGAGTCAAAGAATTTTTAGAAAAGAATGGATTAGTCATATCAAGCTATAGAGATATTTAGGAGGTAGAATATATGGATGAAAAAATGATAGAAATATCTTTTGGAATAATTGGATTTGCAGGGGATGCAAAAGGGTTGGCATTTGAGGCTATAAAAGAAGCAAAGAGCGGGAATATAGATAAAGCCAGAGAATGTATTGAAAAGTCAAAAGAATCAATTCATAAAGCTCATAAATTCCAAACAGAACTAATACAAAATGAAGCTAGTGGTAATAAAACTGATATAAGTGTTATACTTATTCATGCACAAGACCACTTAATGACATCTATGAATTTTCAACAATTAGCTGAAGAATTTATAGATGTATATGAAAGATTAGAAAATAAGTAATTTAAAATCTTATCATATAAGGGAATATCTCAAAACAAAAAAGGAGTTCTTAAGAACTCCTTTTTTATTTTGAGATATTCCTGCTTTTTTATAATTTATGAAACAAAATCAAAATGAAAACACAGGTTAGTCGTGCTTTCATTAAAAGTATTCTCATATATTGTAACCTCTGTAAAAAAGTATTATAATGATGTCATAAAATAAGTCATTTCATAAATTACAGTTGCAAACAATTTAATTATCATAATATAAGAAATGAGATATATAAAGAAGATAGTATATTCCTGTCATTATGAATTCCATACGTTAGTTATTACTTGGCAATGTGAAATGACATTGCAGAATTTTGAACAAACTATATAGCTTATTATGACATTAATTTATGTAAATTATATATTTGCTCTACATATGTGGTATTATATAGTTTATAATTAAAATTATATCATAATTTGATATGGAAAATAGATTGTGTTCTTAATAAATAAGGATTTATAATGAAAAATACAGAACTGGGGGGATGTGAAAATATGAAACAGACGCAGGAAGAACACAATAATGATTTAGAATATCTGCTACGCATGGCACAAGCAAAAGATAAAGAATTAGAAGGTGTGCTTGCTTATGCTGCTGATGGTATAGGAAAATTCGCATGTGATGAAAATTTTACTATACTTTATTATAATGATGGTCTAGCAAGACTAGTTGGCACAACAAGAGGGCGAATTGAAAAAGAAGGCTTTAATAGTAGCCTTTATATTCATACTGATGATATAGAGTATGTTCATAAAGAAACAGTAAATGCTATGAATAATAAAGAAGCTTTTGAAATGCGTTACCGATTGAAACATATTACTGGTAAGAACATATGGGTAAAGGTAAAGGGGATTTTCATGGAGGACTATTATAAGGGAATCTATCCTATTATGTACTTGTTGTATACAGATATTACAGAGCTGGTTGAAACAAATGAAAAACTACAATTTGAAAAAGAAAGATATAAAGCATTTACTTCTTTGGTTCACGAACAGTTTTTTGAATATGATGCAAGTAATGAACAATGTCCACTCATATTATTTGGTGGCGATTGCTATGATGAAGATAAAAAAGCCGCCCCAACAAAAGAGAATATCAAACTATTTCTAGAAAGTTTAGGAGAATGTGAAAATCTTATAGAGCTTGAGGTTTTACTTTTCAATAATAAGCATGAATTGAACTGGTATCGTATTTCTGCGAAGGGATTGAAAAAAGAAAATAATACATGGAACATTGTAATTGGAAGGTGTGAGAATATCCAAAGGCAGAAAGAAATAGATGAATGGAGAAGGAACAGAGAGCGCGAACTAATCAAATATTCTGAAATAGATTCTTTAACTGACCTTTTCAATCGATATGGTCTAGAAAAATCTGTAAATAGAGTAATTGAAGAATACGATGAATATGTATGTGGGGTTATAGATATTGATAATTTTAAAAAATTTAATGATTTATATGGACATGTGTTTGGAGATGAAGTATTGAAGTATGTAGCTAATGTACTTAAAAATACATGTGATATTTACGATTTTGTGGGACGTATAGGTGGAGATGAATTTTTCATTTTTTTTCAGGAGATTGATAAAAATAAAATAAAAGAAAGACTGGAAATGATTTTAAAGGAAGTTGCAAAGTCTAAAGAGAAGTTATCAATAGCGACTGAGGTTTCTGTCAGTATTGGGGCAGTCATAGTTTCAAAAATAAGTACAGACTTTGTAGATATATATCATCATGCTGATACAGCTTTATACAAGGCCAAAAGAAAAGGTAAAAATACATATTTATTGGACCTATATAGTGAAATATTCATTTAAATAAAAGTTCTCATTCTTGCCCCACATAAGAGTGAGGACTTTTTTTATGTAATAGAATTAAGATAAATAAGGGTTATTGCTATAGTTTATGATTATCTGCAATAGCATTTCTTACATTAATAGAGTTTAGTAATACAATATCATTTTATCATTGCTTAACATAAAAAGTTATTTTATTAAAATTTAAATAGATTACTTAAAATTAAGAAAACCTTATCTACAGTAAATATAATTAAGATTGATTAGGAATTTTTATCCTTTTACAAAATAATATTGACTAAAAGTAGAAAAATGCTATAATAAATATGTGCTCATGATAATCAATATCATGTAAGTATAATAAACAAGTAGGAGAAAAAATCATGAAAAAAATAAAATCACTTGCAATATTTATATCTATTATAACTACGCTAGTACTTGTTACAGCATGTTCAGATAAGAATACAGAGGATAAAGATAAATCAGATACAAGAGTTGTACAGTCTGTTAAAGGAGATGTTAAGATACCATCAAATCCTAAAAAAATAGTTGATATATCAGGAAGTAGTGAAGAACTATTATTAGCAGGTCATAAACCTGTTGCAACAGCAAACGTAGACTCATATGAAACTGATAAATTACCAAGTTACATAAGAGAAGAACTTAAAGATGTAAAAATAGTTGGACACTCAATGATGGACACTATGGATATGGAAGCTATATTAGAAGTAAATCCTGATTTAATAATAATGAGTCAGAGACAAGAAAAAATATATGACCAATTAAAAGAAATAGCACCTGTAGTAATGATGAAAGATTATGCAAATGACTGGAGAAGTAAGTTAACTGATGTTTCAAAGTTATTTGATAAAGAAGAGGATGCTAAAAACTGGTTACAGAAGTATGATGAAAAAGCTACAAAATTAGGTAAAGAAGTTACAGAGAAAAATGGAGAAAAAACTTATTTACCAGTGTTAGCTAGCTCAGGTCAATTTATGGTATTTAGTGATGGTGGAATAGGAACTTTAATCAATGATGATATGAAACTAGCTAGACCTAAAAATATGCCTAAACAAGATGGAATAACATTACCAATGGTAAGTATGGAAGGTCTAACAGATATAGATGCAGACCATATAGTTGTAATTGCTACAGAATCAGATAAAAAAGATTTAGAAAATAGTGCTATCTGGGCTCAAATCAGAGCAGTAAAAGATGGAAATGTAACAATACTTGATGCAGCTCCATTTTTTAGCCAATCATATAATCCAATTGGAAAAGAGTTATTATTAGAATCAGTTAAAAATGAATTAACAAAGTAATTCTTAACTTAGTAGGTGTGAGATAATGATATTCATTTTTCACACCTATTTTTAATAAAGTTTAAAATAAAAAATATTTAATAGATGTTACTATACTAATGATTAAAAGGGAAAAGGGGGTAGGATAATTGACTACGCTTAGTAAAAAAAATTTAACTTATTTATTGATACTAGTAAGTATAGTTGTACTTGTACTTGGAATTGTATTATCCATAGCTATTGGGGCAAAAGATATGAATCTATCAACTGTTATAGATAGTTTAATAAAAATGGAAGATGGAATAAATATGAGAATAGTAAAGGATGTTAGACTTCCAAGGGCAATAGCAGCAGCTCTTGTTGGAGGCTTTCTAGCAGTTTCTGGAGCAATAATGCAGGGAATAACAAGAAATCCTATAGCTGAACCTTCTGTTATAGGGATTACACAAGGGGCTACATTTGCAATTGCAATATCACTAGTGCTTCAAAAAAAACTTCCTCAACTTATACATGGAAATCTTAGTGTAATGATGTTTGCATTTATTGGAGCAAGTATAAGTGGATTATTTATATATTTTATAAGTTCCAAGTCAAGAGGAAGAATTAATAATGTAAAGTTAGCTCTTGCAGGAGTAGCACTTGGAACACTGTTAATTTCTTTAGCATCAGCAATATCTATGTATTTTAATTTATCTCAACAATTGAGTTTCTGGATATCAGGAGGTCTTGTAGGAGTAAATTGGGAAGGTGTAAAGCTGTTATTTATAGCTGGAGGTATTGGATTTATATTAGCTATGGTTGTGGCTCCAAGAATAACTATATTAAGCCTTGGAGAAGAAGTAGCAATAGGACTGGGTCAAAAAACTAACACTGTTAGATTCATATGTATAATACTCGTAATATTAATGACTGGGGCATCTGTTTCGGTATCTGGTAATATTATTTTTATAGGGCTTATAGTTCCTCAAATAGCTAAAGGAATAGTAGGTTCAGATTATAAGTATATAATACCAAGTTCTCTAGTTCTAGGAGCTGTATTGCTTGTATATACAGATATATTAAGTAGGATGATAAATCCTCCATATGAGACACCAGTAGGTTCTATAACAGCACTTATAGGAGTGCCAATATTTATATATCTTGTTAGAAAGGGGGAGAAATAAGTACTATGAAAAGTATTATGAAAATAAATTCTAAAGCATTGCTTGTTATATCAATTTTAGTGGTACTTATTTTTATCACTTTTCTGGTGAGTTTAAATATGGGCTCATTTTCTATAGAACCAATGGATGTCATAAAGACTTTTTTAGGTCAAGGTCAGCGTAATCATGAAATTGCTATATTTAAATTGAGATTACCAAGAATAGTAATAGCACTTTTGGTTGGTTCAGCATTATCAACAGCGGGAGTAATACTTCAAGGTGTTACAAAGAACGACTTGGCTGACTCTGGTATTTTGGGAATAAATTCAGGTGCTGCACTATTTGTAGTCGTTTACATATACCTTATGAATGGGAATGTTTATGAAGGAATGAGTAATCTAACCGTATTTACAATGCCAATTGTTGCACTTGTAGGAGCTTTATTTGGAGCCTTTCTTATATATTCTCTTGCATGGAAAGGTGGGATAAATTCTTCAAGATTACTACTTATTGGTATAGGCATAAATATAGCTTTCACCTCAATTTTGACGATATTCCAATTGAAATTTACAACACAAGAATTTAATAGAGTTATGGCATGGACATCAGGTAGTATTTGGGGAACTAGTTGGAAATACGTGATAGCTGTACTTCCATTTATAGTAGTTTTTATGGGTATAACTATGTATAAAGCTAAATATATAGATGTTTTAAACTTGGGTGATGAAGTATCTACGAGTCTTGGTGTAGAAGTAGAAAAACAAAGAAGAAGACTCATAATATATGCAGTAATTTTATCTGGTGTATCTACAGCAGTAGCAGGTAGTATTTCATTTTTAGGTTTAATAGCTCCACATATAGGTAGAAAAATAATAGGACCAAAACATAAAAGATTAATACCAGTATCAGCGCTTATAGGAACATTATTACTTTTAGTAGCAGATACTATATCTAGAAATATTCTGGCACCTATAGAAATACCAGTAGGTATAGTGGTTTCTATAATAGGAGTGCCATACTTTATCTATTTAATGTTGGCAAATGATTAGGAAAGGGTGTTGTTATGAACTGTATAAATACTAAAAATTTAAATATATCATATGGAAATACAGATATTGTAAAAAATTTAAATTTAAATATACCAAAAGGAAAAATAACTACTATAATAGGGGCTAATGGTTGTGGGAAATCAACAATACTTAAAACTATAGGAAGAATTATTAGTCCTAAGAGTGGAAGTATATATATAAATGGAAAGGATATTTATAAAAAGAAATCTAAAGAAATAGCAAAAGATATGGCTGTACTTCCACAAAGTCCTCAAGCTCCTAGTGGTCTTACTGTCTCAGAGTTAATTTCTTATGGAAGATTTCCTCATAAGAGTGGATTTGGTAATTCTAGTAAAGAGGACAGAGATATTGTAAATTGGAGTTTAGAAGTTACTGGAATTGCAGATTTTAAAGATAGAAATATAGAAGACTTATCGGGAGGACAAAGACAAAGGGCATGGATAGCTATGGCTTTAGCACAGGAGACTGATATATTACTACTAGATGAGCCTACAACATATTTAGATTTAGCTCATCAGTTAGAAATATTAAAATTATTAGATGAATTAAATAAAAAACAAGGAAGAACTATTGTTATGGTAATACATGAACTTAATAATGCAGCGAGATTTGCTGACCACATGATAGGTATTAAGAAAGGTAAAATAGTTTGTGAAGGTGATGCATATGATGTCATGACGAAAGATAATCTAAAAGAATTATTTAACATTGATGCAGAAATAGCAACAGACCCAAGAACAAATAAACCAATTTGTATAACTTATGACATGGTATAAATGGTGACAACATGGAAAATCAAGAAGCATTAAGACATGAAAAAATATGGATTTTATTACTTAGATATTCGATACCTGCAATAATAGCAATGATGGTAACTTCACTTTATAATGTAGTAGATAGAGCATTTATTGGTTCTATGGAAGGTATTGGTTCCATAGCTATTGCAGGTCTTGGCATAACTATGCCAGTATTTACACTAATAATAGCTTTTGGAATGCTAATATCAGTAGGTGCTAGCACAAGATTGTCTATTAAGTTAGGTGAAAGAAATAAGGAAGAAGCAGAAAAGATATTAGGTAATGCTTTGACACTATCTATAATTATATCTTTAATAATAACTGTATTAGGGTTAGTTTTTTTAGAAGATATACTTTTTATTTTGGGTGCAAGTAAAGATTCAATCTCTTATGCAAAAGACTATATGAGTGTTATATTGGTTGGAAGTATATTTAATCTAGTTGCATTTTCTCTTAATAATGCGATTAGGGCAGAAGGTAATCCAAAATTAGCAGCAAGAACAATGATTGTAGGTTGTGTATTAAACTTGATATTGGACCCTATATTCATATTTGTGTTTGATTTAGGTATAAAAGGAGCTGCTATAGCAACAGTACTCTGTCAAGTAGTGGTGTGTATTTGGGTAACATATTATTTTATAAGAGGGAAGTCCAATTTAAAACTAAAAAAATATAATTTAAAATTAGATAAAGATATAGTGAAAAATGTATTTGCAATAGGTATGACACCTTTTGCTATGGAAGTAGCTATAAGTATAACTCATATATTTACAAATAATTCTTTAAAGGCTTATGGTGGTGATTTAGCTATTGGAGCTATGACAGCACTTACATCTATTTTATTGATGTTTATGATGCCTGTGTTTGGCTTGAATCAAGGTATGCAAACTATAATATCATACAATTATGGTGCAAAGCAATATGAACGTGCAAAGAAAACTTTAATACTATCTATTATAATGTCAATTGTTATATTGTCCTTTGGATTTTTAGTAGTACAAGTTTTCCCAGAAGTATTTGTAGGTATATTTAATAAAGATTCAGATTTAATGGAGATAGCTGTAAGAGGTATAAATATAAATCTAATTACATTGCCGATAATGGGAATTTCCATTGTAGGTCCTGTGTATTTTCAGTGTATAAGTAAGGTTAAACATTCTATGTTTTTAACTCTTTTGAGACAATTTATTTTATTTATACCATTAATTATTGTGCTTCCAATCAAATTTAATTTAGATGGAGTTTGGTTAGCACAACCAATTGCAGATTTTATTGCTATGATAATTGTGCTGTTATTCTTAAAAAGGGAATTTAAAACGAGAGAGGTATAAATTTATCAAAAAATAAAAGGTCTATCACTTAATAATTTTAATTATTGACTGATAGACCCTTTTATATATTTTAAATTTTATGTTAAAGGATTTTTATCTTGTATATATAGGGGGAGTGTATTTATATAAAGATACTTTATATATTATATTTATCAGATATTAAAATGTAGAAGCAATTCTATAAATACCAAATTCTCTATGACCAAGACTTTCAGCTTTAGTATATTTACCATTACATACTTCTACTATTTCGTTGAATATTTCTTGCCCTATATCTGCTATTTTAGCACCATCTGTTATAATTCTACCTGCATTTATATCTATATTGTCTGGCATTTTGTTGTATGTATCACTATTTCCAGTGATTTTAATAACTGGAGAAATTGGGCTTCCTGTTGGAGTACCTCTACCAGTTGAAAAGATTACAATCTGTGCACCACCTGCTACCATACCAGTAATAGAATCTATATCTTGTCCTGGAGTATCCATAAAATATAGACCTTTTTTATCATGTGGTAAAATATCAGCATATTCAAGAGCACCTTTAAATGGCTTGTTACCTGCTTTATACATACATCCAAGTGATTTTTCTTCGATTGTTGAAAGTCCACCAGCTTTATTACCTGGAGTAGGTTGACCACTACGTAAATCTTCTCCCATAGCAATTGCTCTCTTTTCTACATCACTTACAAATTTAAGAAACTTATCTTTCATTTTTTCATCTTCAAAACGAGTAGCCAGTAAATGTTCTGCACCAATTACTTCTGTAGTTTCACTTAGTATACTGCTTCCACCTTCATCTACAAGAAGATTTGATGCAACCCCTATTGAAGGGTTTGAAGCTATTCCACTTGTTGGGTCAGAACCACCACATTCAAGTGCTAATGTAATTTCGCTCATATCGAATTCAACTCTTACTTCTTTTGATACTTCACGAGACATTTGACCTATTATTTCAGCTCCTTTAGAGACTGTTTTTAAGGTTCCACCACATTCTTGTATAACAACATAATCTACTTTTTTTCCTGTTGTAGCTATCTCAGAAGCTAAGTCTTTTGCTTGTATACCATCACAACCAAGACCAACTACTAAAACTGCCGCAACATTAGGATTTTTCCCAAATCCTATCAATGTTTTTGCTGTAAGTTCTATATCAGAACCAATTTGACAACATCCATGTTGATGAGGGATAGCTATTGCTCCAGGTACAAGTGATGCTATTCTTGTAGCTGTCTCACTTGAACATACAGACGTTGGAATAACTAAAACATGATTACGAATACCAAACTGTCCATTTTCTCTTAAATAACCCATTAATTTCATTTTAATTACCTCCTATTTTTTGTCTCCACGACCACGTGTACTTTCAATATTATGTACATGAACATAGTCACCAGTTTTTATGTCAACTGTTGCGATTCCTATAACTTCACCATATTTATAGACAACGTCACCTTTTTTTACATCTTCTGTAGCCATCTTGTGAAAAACAGGGATATCATCATTTACTATGTAAGATTTTCCATCAATTGAAACTTTTTCACCCTTAACTAAAGGTCTAACACATGTAACTAGATTATCTTTTTCATTTGCATGAATAATTGCATTCATCACTTTTACCTCCTTAAATATTAATTTACTTCAATATTTTTATTTGTTTTAAAAATAGCTTTTTTCTTTTTTTCTCTTTTATCTAGAAAAGAAACTAACATTGGACAACATATTGCTGTAACAATGATAGCAGCAGCAACCTGTACTGTTGAAACAGCTGCAATTGTAGCTAGAGTAGGGTCTATAGCAGCTAAAGCTTCAGGAGTACCAGCTGCATTTCCGGCTGTTGTTCCAGTTGCTGCACCCACTGCTGGATGCTCTGCACGTATAAGTTTCATTACAAAGTATCCACCCATACCTGTTATTAGAGTAACTCCTAAGCCAAGTACAACCCCAGGTAATCCAGCAGTTATAATTTGATTAAAGTTTAATGCTGCTCCTAAAGGGAAAGCAAAGAAAGGAATTAATAATGTTGTACCAGGTGCAAGGAATTCTCGTATATCTTCATCGAGATTCCCAAGTATAAATCCAAGTAGTATTGGTATGAGTGCTGCAAATAGTGCAACTATAGGTACATTTGCAAGTCCAGTCACTCCAAAAGCAAGCATTGTGAAAAAAGGACCATCATTTAAAGATAATATAGATATTGCTCCAACATCTGTAGAGTCTCCATATTCACCTGCAAGTGCAGCAAATAGACCTCCATTTGAATTGGTCATGGTAGCCACTATGGCAAGAGGTGTAATACCAATTATGCCTTTAGGCCCTATAAATTTACTGACGATAATACCTAATACTGCACCAATTACAAATTTTGTTGCTGTAAGTACTATTCCTTTAGTCAATGGTTTACCAGCTTGTCTAATGTTAATTTGAGCACCATTACATAGACAGAATAGAGCAAGTATACTCATTGCACCAGTTTTAAATAAGGATGTTGTGAATCCTCCAATTTCTAGAGCTTGTGGACATACTGTATTAAATAGTGCTCCCAATAACAAGGGACATACCATAAGTCCTCCTGGTATCTTTTTCACTGATTTTAAGATGTGCATCTAGTATCACTCCTTTACATTTTTATATAAGTATCTAAAAGCAATTACTATGCCAATATATAGATTTTGTATTTAAAGTTATTTTGATTATTTTTGTTGCTTGTTTGAAATGCTGTAGATTACTTAGAATTAAATGCATAATTGTGTGAAATTTAAAATTGAAAATAATTATTTTATTATATAATCGTATTTTTCAGCAAAATAACGAAACGTTTTATGTATTAAAATTAAACATAAAACGTTTCGTTATATTAAATATGTATTATTTTTAAACATCATTTTCTATTTCTTTTAATTTTCTCCATAGAGTAGAGCGGGTTATTTTTAGAATTTCACAAGTTTTTGTAGTATTTCTATTGTTTTCGTTGTAAATTTTATAGATATATTTTTTTTCTAATGTCTTTAAATCTAAGTTATTACATTCAAAATTATTATTATTTGTATTAGCTATATTATTTGTATTAGCTATATTATTTGTATACTCGCTGTTATATTTTTCTGATAAAATTGAGTCAAATGATTCTACAATAACAGCTCTTTCCATCATTCCCTCCAGTTCTCTTATATTCCCTTCGTATTCTCGTTCAAGAAGTACTTGTTTAATATTTGGAGTGATTATTAAAGGTGTTTTGTTGTATTTGATTGAATATTTATGTATAAAAAATTCTGACAACTCTAAAATATCTTCTTTTCTTTCTTTTAAGGAAGGAAGATATAGTGTTAAGATATTTATTCTAAAATAAAGGTCTTGTCTAAATAAACCATCACGCATCATATTTTTTAAGTCTTTATTAGAAGCACAAATAATTTTTACATCTATAGGGATGACTTTATCACCACCAATTCTCATAACTTGCTTTTCCTGTAATACTCTCAACAGTCGTCCTTGAAGTTCAAGAGGAATTTCACTTATTTCATCGAGAAAGATTGTACCTTCATGTGCTAACTCAAATACGCCTGCTTTACCTTTTTTTCTTGCACCTGTAAATGAACCTTCCTCATAACCAAAAAATTCACTTTCTATTAAAGATGGAGGTATAGCAGCACAATTTACAGCAACAAAAGGTGCCTTTTTACGTTTACTATAGTTGTGTATACTTTGACAAAACAGCTCTTTACCAACACCCGATTCTCCAGTAATAATCATTGGAGTATCATAACAGGCATATTTCTTTGCAATTTCTATGCAATTTTTCGTTTTTTCACTAGCATGTATTATATCGTCAAAAGTGTATTTGGCAGAGAGTCCTTTATTTAATAGACTTCTTCTTATTGTATGTTCAAAAGAACTTATTTCTTTACTATCTTGAAATGTAGAAACAGCTCCTTGAATTTGACCATCAACTATGATTGGAACTCTATTTGTAATGATTTTTGTACTTCCTATATTTTGTATTTCACCAATTTGAGGTTCCATAGTCTCAACTACTTGTGGAAGAACTGTGTTTGGAATAACATCTATAACATTATGATAAAGTGCATTTTCTTTTTTTATACCAAATATTTTTTCAGCACTCTTATTAAATAATGTGATTTTAAAATTTTTATCGACTGTTATTATTCCATCATGTACGAAATCTGTCATAGCTTCTATCTGTAATCTTCTTTTTTGTTCATCTTTAGTTGCATCAAGTATTTGCTCTGCTTGTTGAATAGCTCTAAGTATGTTTTCTTCCCTAGATTCGATTAATATCCCCTTGCAATTGAGTCTTTTAACAATATGTGCAACAGTAGTATCTCCTATATATGTGTTGATACCTTTCTTTCTATATTTTTCTATAGCATCATAAATCTCTTCTTCTTTTTCAATTTCAATCATAGTTATTTTTTTATTCAATATTTCTTCTATAATGTCAAAACCATAGATTACATTATTAAATCCAATTATTCCAAATGGTTCATTAGAGTTTTTTACTTCTTTATAGCTTTCTATGATATCATAAGCATCTACTTTAATTTCAACTACAGGTATGTTGTAAGTAGATTTTAGCATATTGTAAGTCCCACCTCGGCTTATGATAATTCTGGTTCCATGATTAATACTTTTTTCAGCAAGAGGTATCCCTTCTTTTAGATTACCAAATACAACATCAATATTTGTATACTTGTGTTTTTTAACTATGTGAATTGATTTTTCATAGGTTCCTTTAGTGGGAGCAATAACGAGTATTTCTTTCATAATGATTCCTCCATATTTCATCAAATAAACTTAAATATTATACTATGGCTAAATTTATCAGTTATATTTTAATATTTTACTTTATATTTAATTATAAATAAAGTGTTTTTAAAAAGAACATTATAAAAGACTGCACAAAAATTAGATTTTAGAATTCTAAAGTTCTTTTTTTGTACAGTCTTTTAATATATAATGTCTATTTATCAAATCTATTTACTCTAAACAATTTCATATTTTTATTTTCTTTACCAAGATACAATTCACTTAACATTATACCACCAAGTATTGCAAAGAGTATTCCATTGGCTCCATAACCTAGGCAATACCATAGATTGTGGTTTTTGTTATCTGGACCAATAAAACCTAAATTATCTAAAGTAGAAGCAAAACAACCACAATATTTATACTCAATCTGTATATCTTCTATATCCTTAAACATACTTTTTAATCTTTGTTCTAAAATGTCATACTTTTCATTAGCTAAAGTTTCGTTTTCTATATCATCAAAACTTACATCCTCGCCACCTATAATTAATCGATTATCTTTCGTAGTTCTTAGATAATTATATGGGTCACAGTTATCTCTAATTAGAACATTGTTTTTCCAAGAGTCTATATTTTCAATCGGTTTTGTCGCTATATTGAAAGTATTTGACTTAGTTGCAAAGTTTCTTTTTGTAAATAAACTTGTATTGTACCCTGTAGCTACGATTAGTTTTTTTCCATGAACTTTATAACCATAAGATACTTCAGCAGTCACTTTATCATTTGAAAAGTCTACTTTTTTTACTTCTGTATTTTCATATACTTGCAGACCATTTTTTAGACTTACATCGATTAAATGATGACTATACTTATATGGGTCTAGTTCTCTTCCTCCGTTTTTTGCTATCAACCCTGATTTCAAATCAAAACTAAAAGGGTTTGTAGATTCATCAATATATTCAACATCGAATCCATTTTCTTTTCTTAAATTATATTCTTCTTTTATAGCCTTAACTTCAAGTTTATTAGCAGTATAAAGTAGAGTATCTCTCTTGGCATAATCACACTTATTTCCATAGAGTTCTATAAATTCATCTAACTCTTCAAGTGCTGATACACAAAGGTTGTATGCTTTTAGAGCATCAGTTAAAGTCATAACTTCTGTTAAGTCTATCAAATTGTCATCTAACTCATACTGTAAAAGAGAAGTGGTTACACTAGTGCTTCCATGTGCAATCCTTCCTTTTTCAAGAATGACTGATTTTATATTGTTTTTAGCTAGATAGTAAGCACAAATGCATCCAGTAACACCACCACCAACAATTATAACATCAGTATCAATGTCATCAGTAAGATACGGAAATTGTTTTGGAATTTTGTTTATATTAGTAAAAATAGGTTTTCCTTTTACATATTCTTGATTCATATATTTCACTCCTAAAATTTATTATGTATGAGTGTATTATTTTCTATAGCAAATAATATTATACATTTTAATTATCTAGATATATGGGTATGTATAAATAAAAATGTGATAACATTTTAGTGTAAAACATATGTATAATATATTTATAAGTACTTTACTTTAAGTAATAGTGGTATATAATGTTTTTAATAAGTAAAAGGATTAGATAAAAGTTAATTAAAAATTTAAAGTAGGAGGTAAATTTATGCTTTCAAAAGATATAGCTTCAAAGGTATTAGAAAAGTGTCTAATTACTGGAGGAGACTTCGCTGAGATTTTTGAAGAAGACACTATAAATAATTCTATTAGTTTAATAGATAATAAGGTAGAAAATGCAATAGGTGGAAGAAATTATGGTATAGGAATAAGAATATTTAAAGGATTAAAAAGTATATATGCTTATACAAGTGACAATTCGTTAAATAGTTTGTTGGATGTAGCATATAAAGCTGCTGTTGCTCTAGGTAGATTAGAAGATGGAAAAAGTGTAATACTAAATGACAATATTAAAATAAATAACATACATAATATAAAAATTTATCCAAATTCAATAGGTAATAGAGATAAAGTAAATGTAATGAAGATTGCATATAAGAGTGCAAAAGAGTTTAGTAGTGATATATCACAAGTGAGTGTTAGCTATTCAGATAAAGACCAAAAAATATTAATTGCAAATACTGAAGGAGTATATGTTGAAGATAGAAGAATAAGAACGAGACTTGGAATAAGTTCAGTTGCATCTAAAGGCAATGAAAATCAAACTGGATTTGAAGGTCCTGGAGGTTGCAAAGGATTTGAGATATTTGAAGAGATAGACCCAGAATACTATGCAAGAGAATCGGCTAGAGTAGCACATACTATGTTGCATGCTAAAAATTGTCCAGCAGGTAATATGATGGTGGCGATAGATAATGGATTTGGTGGGGTAATTTTTCATGAAGCATGTGGACATTCTTTGGAAGCTACATCAGTTGCAAAAGGCAACTCTGTATTTGCAGATAAATTAGGTCAACAGATTGCTTCTACAAAGATTACAGCTATAGATGATGGTACAATACCAAATTACTGGGGCTCTATGAATATAGATGATGAAGGAAATCCAGCTCAAAAAAATATACTAATTGAAAATGGAATATTGAAGTCTTATATGATAGATAAGCTGAATGGTAGACGAATGGGAATGAATCCTACAGGAAGTTCTCGTAGACAAAACTATAAATTTGCTCCAACTTCAAGAATGACCAACACTTATATTGCTGCTGGAGAAGATAAACCAGAAGATATTATAAAGTCAATACCAGATGGACTTTATGCTAAAAAAATGGGTGGCGGTTCTGTAAATCCTGTAACAGGAGAGTTTAATTTCGCAGTTTCAGAGGGCTACTTGATAAAAAATGGAGAAATACAAGAGCCAGTTAGAGGTGCTAGTTTAATTGGAAAAGGTAGCGATGTACTTATGAATATAGATATGGTTGGGGACAACTTAAAACAAGCTCAGGGGATGTGTGGTTCATCATCAGGAAGTATACCAACCAATGTAGGTCAACCTATGATAAGGGTAAAAGAAATTACTGTAGGTGGAAGATAGGAGGGATAATTGTGGAACTTAAAAGTTTTAAGGATATATTATTTAAAAAGGCTCTAAGTGGAGGTTTTGAAGAGTGTGAAGTATATTATTATACAGGAGAAAATTTAAGTATAAATATATATGAAGGAGAAGTTGAAAAATACAATCTTGATAAATCTTTTGGTTTATCTTTTAGAGGAAAAGTAAATGGAAAGATAGGTTACTCTTATACTGAAATTTTAGATGATAAAGCTGTTGATATGTTGATAAAAAGTGTAAAAGATGGGGTAAATACCATTGAAAATGAAGATGTACAGTTTATATATGAAGGTGACAAGCACTATAATTATGTAAAGACTTATTCTAAAGAGTTGGAAAATTTAGAAGCAGATAAGTTGATTGATTTAGCTCTAGAAATGGAAAGAGAGACTAAAGCTTATTCAGATAAGGTAGTAAATTTATCTAGATGTACTATATCTTATTCTGTATCAAGCAATGGTATATATAATACTAAAGGTCTTGATTTGAGTAATACAACTAATATGCTTATAGGGTTTGTAGTTCCTATCATAGAAGACAATGGGCAAAAATATGATGGAGTAGGATACAATATAGCAACTTCTATTGGAGAAATAAAGCCTTACGAGATAGCAAAACTTGGTGTTGATAATGCTTTATCTAAAGTAGGTGGTAAGAGTATTCCATCAGGTAAATATAAAACTATACTGTTTAATGAAGCTATGGTATCTTTACTTAGCACATTTTCTGGAATATTTAATGCAGATTCAGCTCAAAAAGGATTATCTTTATTAAAAGACAGAGAAGGAGATATGATAGCATCTCCTATAGTTACAATAGTTGATGACCCACTTTTAGAAAATGGTATGGCATCTACTCCTTTTGATGATGAAGGAGTAGCCACATTTAAAAAAGAAGTCATTTCAAATGGAAAGCTTATAACTTTACTTCATAACTTAAAGACGGCTAATAAGGCAAATGTAAAGACTACAGGAAATGGAATAAAATCTTCGTATTCATCACCTATAGGTATACATCCAACTAACTTTTATATAGAGAAAGGAGATAAATCTCTAGATGAAATTATGAAGGATATAGGTGAAGGATTGATGGTTACTAGTTTTGCAGGTCTTCATTCAGGTGCAAATTCAGTAACAGGAGACTTTTCTTTGGCAGCTAAAGGTTTTTATATTAAAGAAGGGCAAAAAGCATTTCCAGTAGAGCAAATTACAGTAGCAGGAAACTATTTTGACCTATTGAAAAATATTGAAGTTATAGGAGAAGATTTAGAATTTCCAATGAGTAGTATAGGCTCACCTTCAGTTGTTATTAAAGAATTATCAGTAGCAGGTAAAGATGAATAATTAAAAAGTAATTGTATAGGTAAAAAGCCATGTTAATCAAAATTAACATGGCTTTTTACTATGTAATTTAAGTTTTAGTATTTAAATCATAGAGACGGATTTATATGCATACAATTAATATCATATGTTAAATTTAGAGGAGGATATATTATGAGTGATGCACATTACGATATGCACAAGAGAAAGGGATATTCAAGTGATGAACCATACCCAGAAATAAGAGTCTTAGGACCAAATAAGTATTATGCAGAACTACTGATGGATGATTATTCTGGTAGAGCTAGTGAATTTACAAGTGTAACACAGTACTTGTACCATGATTTTGATTCAGATGAAAATTATAAAGAACTTAATGAAATGTGGGTAAATATATCTATAACAGAGATGTTACATATGGAGATATTGGCAAAGACAATAAGATTGTTGGGTGGAAACCCTGTATACAGGGGTTCTACAAGTTCATGTGGTGCATATTGGAATGGCAGTTTTGTATATTATGGAGATTCCATTTGCGACAGACTAAAATCAGATTTACACTTGGAGTATGTAGCTATTGATAATTATTATAGAGATATAAGTATTATAGAAGACCCTTATATAAAAGCTATATTAAATAGAATAATTTTAGACGAAAAAGTTCATGTAGGCTTGTTTAAAAAAGCAATAGAAAAGTACTGCAGATAAACTCGAAAGTTTAGCTATTCATAATTTTATTCATATATATAAAATAGATATCATAAATTTTCTTGAAGGGAGTTGCTATTGATATGTATTATGTATATGTAAATGGTATAAATATAGCAGTGTATGATTTAAATCCGCACGCTAAAAAAACAGTACTTTTTATACATGGTTGGCCATTAGGGCATGAGATATTTGAATATCAAACTAATATACTGCCAAAACTTGGATATAGAACAGTTTCAATTGATTTAAGAGGTTTTGGCAAGTCTGATGCAACATCAGGAGGGTATAATTATAGCCAATTAGCAGATGATATTTATAAGGTGGTGCATGCTCTTGGATTAAGAGATTTTACCCTTGTTGGTTTTTCAATGGGGGGAGCAATTGTACTTAGATATATGAGTCTATTTCATGGGTATGGTGTATCAAAATTGGCATTGTTTGCTGCCGCTGCACCATCATTTGTACAAAGACCTCCAGAGTTTCCATATGGTATGACACGTGAGGATGTTAATAAATTAATAGCTCAGGCATGTACTGATAGACCAGAAATGGTAAGTAATTTTGGAGAAAAAGTATTTGCATCTAATCCATCAGAAAGCTTTAGAAGGTGGTTTGACGACATTGGTTTTAGCGCATCGGGTATTGGCACGATTGGAACAGCTGTATCTTTAAGAGATGAAGAATTGTTTAACGATTTAAAATGTGTAAGAGTGCCAACAGGTATATTCCATGGAAAATTAGACCAAGTATGCCCATATGAGTTTGCAGTTTTTATGAATGAAAAAATAGAAGATTCAACTTTATATACTTTTGAGTATAGTGGTCATGCTATATTCTATGATGAACTCAAATTATTTAATCAGGAATTTTTACAGTTTTTAGAGGAATAGAAATATTTTAGTAGTATTTAAAAATAAGATAATATTATATAAAGTGGTATAGATTAAGCCTTATGCCACTTCATATACTATAGATAAATGGGGTTTTAGAACTATCACTAAGTTCTGAGACCCTATTATTATATGTCATTAAAGTTAACTGCTATGTATGTTATTTAGGAAGAATTCCTCTATAAAGAGAAATTAATTAATCTATAATCAAAAATAAAAATAAATGCTTATCTGAATAAAGAATATGTCTATTTATTTATATGTATACTTTTGTATAGGACTGATATTGCTGCTGATATAAGTATTATACCCATGAAAGCAGGGGAAGCATGACCAAATGATACATAGATTTGACCTCCAATGATAGGTCCAATTATTCTCGCTAAAGATTGAATAGATTGGCTACCTCCTTGAATTCTTCCTTGTTCACTAGAATCAACAGATTTGGATACCATTCCATTGAATGAAGGTCCAAAAATTGAATCACCAAAGCCAAATATAAACATTCCAATAATAAAAAGGGGATAGAATGAGAGTAAAGCTGATGCTGCAATAAAGCAGTAACCTGCAATCTCCGAAACCATTCCTAAAATTACTATTTGTACATCACTAAGCTTTAATAAAAGCTTTGGCATTATAAAGCCTTGTGAAATTATATCTTGTATACCCATAATTGAAAACATAAGCCCAATTAGTGTAGGTCCCCAATTGAAAGTATCTAGTGTAAATTGAGAAAAGACAGCCTGTAAAGAGCCATTGGGTATCCAAAGTAAAAATCCTGAGATAAGTAATCTTTTTAAGTTATTTATGGAAAGTACATTTGTGAGTTGAGTAAAGGGATTCAATCTTACAAAAGTAATCTTCTTAAGTCTATTAGTTTTGTCAAGGCTCTCAGGCATATATAAGAATCCATAGATAAAATTTAATAAAGTAATTGTTGCACCGAAATACATAGGTACAGAATAACCAAATCTTGCAAGTAATCCTCCAATAGTGGGTCCTATAGCAGCACCTGCACCTGCAACTGCACTAACCCACCCAAAGTATTTTGTTCGTTGTCCTATAGGGGTGATATCTGCAAAATATGCGAAGATAGTACTTATACTACCTCCTGTTAGTCCTTCTATTATACGTCCTGCAAATAATACCCATAGAGCTCCTCCTATACCAAAGATTAAGTATCCAATTGCAGAGCCTAGGAAGCATATTAAGAGTAAAGGTCGACGGCCATATCTATCACTTAAGGCCCCAAGTCCAGGAGCAGCAAAAAATACACAGAATGCATAAATGGATGTAAGTAGAGTAACGACTATGGCTTGATTTTGGGGGTTAGTTATATAAGGTTGTACTAAGAATGGAACAACAGGATTTATAATACTGAAGCCTATTCCACAAAGAAACACAGACATAAGACCAAATGTTAAAGCTTTTTTATTTAGGGTTTGTTCTATGCTTCCTCTATTGTTTGATTTAAATTTGAACATTTAAATTCTCCTTTCAAAAGTTGGTTTTGATTCCTTGGAAACATATTTATCGTATCATCATTTTGTTTCTTTGTCAACAAAAAATGGCGATAAAAAAGCAACCTGTTCTCATCAGAGTTTGGTTGCTACAGTTTCATTTTATTCATTTAAATTTATTCTGATTTAATATCTATATCAAGTTTTCTAATCTCTGCATCCAAATGCCTGTTATACTTTTCTACAAGGTTAATCATACTGTTAAACTGTTCTTCTGTTACATCTTCAAATACAGTTTTATCTCTTTCTTGAAATTCTCTATGCAGTTCCTCATGAACCTTGTTAATTTCTTTTCCTTGTTTAGTAAGCCTAAAATAGATTTCTTTTTTGTTATCCTGTTTTTGATAACTTTCAATATAGCCTTTTTTCATGAGCTTTTTAGTTATTTTGCTCATAGCTCCTCTAGTCATATAAAAAGATTCTGCAAGTTTTGTTACGTTGGAATCTGTATTTTTTGCAATGTATTCTATACAATGTACCTCAGAAGGTTTATAATCCTTAAGTGCCTCTTCCATCTTAGACTTATTAAGCCAAGCCAGTTTGTTAAATAAGTTCCTAAAGCCTGTTATGACTTGTTCTTCTTTATTCATGAACCGTCCTCCAATTCGTTGATGCATTAACAATATTATATTAAATTTTTGTTACTATTACAACAACGTCAAAATAATCATATTAGAAATTGAAGTATAGATGAAAAAATAGAAGATACACTGTTTTCCTATGGAAAATAATAACAAATGATATAAAATATGCTTTTTAAGATTTAAAACTTTTTTAAAAAGTGCTACAATAGACCAAATTATTAGTTTCTATATTCACTAAACAGGAGGTGATGGTATGAAAAAACATAATATTTTATTTGTATCAACAGATGACAAAATAAATATAGATATCTCAAAACAACTAGAAAATATATTTGGAGAATTTTGTAATATAGATAATTTAGTCTATATGGATAGCATAAATATTGAACTATTAAAGTATGAGCTTATAGTGTGTTCAGATAATGAGATAAAAGAGCATATACACAATAATATAGATAAAAATATACCTATTGTAATAGTACATCGTACAATAAATATTGAAAATATAAACCAGATAATAAGTATAGAAAATGATTCTGAAGTTATGGTTATAGATGATTATAAAGAATCAGCAGATGAAACCGCCAAGATAATTAAAAAATTAGGATTAATTCATATTAATCTAATACCATATTATCCAGGATGTGATAAGTCTAAATGTGAGATTGGAATTATTACAGGAAGTAGAAATAGAGTACCACAGAACTTAAAGCAAATAATAGATATAGGGGCTAAAATAATCGATATAAATACAGTTATAGAAATCTTTACAAAGCTGAATATATCTATAGATAAATTACATATTATTAAAGAAAAATATAATGAAGACACAGTAAGTGGATATAGATACTATACAACCATGAATAAAACTATGAAGAGTTTTTTGGAGATTATCGATGAAGGTATTGCTTCTATTGATAAATTAGGGAAATTTATATATTGCAATAAAGTATTTTCTAATCTAGTTGGAATAGACCAAAATGAGATTATATCTAATAATTTTATGGATTTATTTAGTGATAAAATTATTAAAAAAATATTTTTTCAAGAGGATGAAGTTAGTGATGAAGTAGTAAGCCTAAATAACAAAAAACTCATAATTAATAAAGTAAATGTGTATGAAAATAATGAACGAATAAAAAGTATTATAAGTATTAAAGATATAAGTGCAATTCAGATGCTTGAGGATAAGATTCAAAATAAATTTCAGACAAAGGGATTTGTATCAAAGTACACATTTGAGAATGTTGTAGGTGAGAGTAAAATAATAAAAGAAAAAATTAATATAGCAAGAAAAATAGCATCTACAGATTTTTCTGTGTTGATACTTGGGGAAAATGGAACAGGAAAGGAAATATTTGCCCAGGCAATACACAATGAGTCTCTAAGAAAAGACAAGCCGTTTGTTGCAGTCAATCTATCTTCTTTGTCAGATACACTTATTGAAAGCGAACTTTTTGGGTATGAAGAAGGCAGTTTCACAGGTGCGATAAAAGGCGGAAAAATAGGGATATTTGAAAGAGCACATACAGGAACAATTTTTTTAGATGAGATAGGTGATATCTCTCTAGAGGTACAGCAAAGATTGTTGAGAGTTTTACAAGAAAAAGAAGTTATGAGAATGGGCGGAAGTAAAATTATACCAATAG
Organism: Clostridioides difficile CD160; assembly: GCF_000449425.2. Lineage (GTDB taxonomy): Bacteria > Bacillota > Clostridia > Peptostreptococcales > Peptostreptococcaceae > Clostridioides > Clostridioides difficile_E. The sequence continues at coordinate 39,394 of NZ_AVHW01000095.1, read as the reverse complement.
ATGTTAGAATTATAGCTGCTACAAATAAAGATTTGAAGAAAAAAATCAAAGAAGGTTCTTTTAGAGAAGATTTGTATTATAGGATTAATGTATTACATATAGAAATACCAAGGCTTAGGGAGCGTAAGGAAGATATACCCCTTATAAGTAAGTATTTTTTGGATGAAATAAATAGCAATAAATGTTTTACAGAAAAATCAATGCAGGTATTAAAATTGTATGAGTGGCCAGGTAATGTGAGAGAGCTTAAGAATTTGATTTATTATATCGACACTATAGTAGAGGAAGATAGAGTAGACTATGAGCATTTGCCAGAACAATTTAAATTTCAAAATAACAATACTTTAGTTAATGAAAATTTTGATTCAATTATATTGGATTTTAAACAATCAAATTTCTTTAATGAGAGTATTTGTATATTGATGAGTATAGAAACTTGGAATAATAAAAATATATCATTAGGAAGAAATAAATTACAAGAAATCTTAAAAGAAAAAAGTATGACATTAAGTGTAGACCAAATTAGAAAAAGAATAGATAAGTTAAAAAAACATGGATTACTGTCATCTGGAGTAAAAAAACAAGGGAGTTTTATAACTGATGAAGGAAAGAATTTTATATCATATGTAAAATTTAAGGGGGAAATATAGGGGGCTATAAATGTGAAATCCCCTAAAAACTCCCTATAATAATTCTAAATAAGTAAAATTATTTTAAATATTGAGATAATTTTAAAAATATTAAATTAAAAATAAAAAATATTATTTCTAATAAACAGTAGTAAATCATCACTTTACTACCGTTTTTATTTTTTGAAAGATTTAATATACAATTAAAATTTATATTTTGGCATATCAATTGCTACATAGTGAAAATATAAAAAATTGTAGAATTTGGAGGATATTGTTATGAAGTCAGCTTATAAAGGATATGAAGCTTATAGTTATTTAGAAAAGGGAAAAGATATTTCATATATTGAGATGTGTAAAGGAGATAAGAGAGTAAAAGAGTACCTTATCGAGTTAGATGATGTTCAAGAAGCTAAGGTTAAAAATATAGTAGATAACAAAATATTTATATCACTACATGAACATCCAGTTTTATTTCCAGAACACTTAGAAAGAGATATATTTGAATACAATAGAGAGGGCAAACAAAGATGTGCTTATGAAGCATTATCAAGAGGATATTACGATGCTATATTTGATAATTTAATGGATGGTGTATGTACAATAACATCAAATGCAGGATGGAAGTGGGATGATATATTAATAGATTTAGGTATGAGGTTATGTGATTTAGCACACCAAGATTTTGTTATAAAGTGTGAAAAAGTGGAGGATATATACAGAGCTAAAAGTGAAGGTAAAGTGGCATTAATACCAACACTAGAAGGGGCAGCACCAATAGAGAATGAACTTGATAGAATAGATATACTATATGGATTTGGTATAAGGTTAATGGGTATTACATACAGTGAATCCAATGCACTAGGCTCAGGATTAAAAGAAGAAAAAGATGGCGGTCTTACAAATTTTGGTAGAAAAGCTGTTGAAAGAATGAATAAGATTGGAATGGCAATAGATTGTTCTCATGTTGGAGTACAGACAACACTTGATGTTATAGAGTATAGTAAGGACCCAATAATATTAAGCCATGTTGGGGCAAGAAGTTTATGGGATACAAAGAGACTAACTACAGACGAAGTGCTAATAGCATGTGCTAAAAAAGGAGGGGTTATAGGTGTAGAAGCAGCACCTCATACGACGATAACTGAGAAAAATAAAGAACATTCAATAGAGTCATTTATGGAGCATTTTGAGTATATTAAAAATTTAGTAGGAATAGACCATGTGGCTTTTGGGCCAGATACAGTATATGGTGACCATGTAAAATTACACTCAGTACTAGCTGCTAGATTTGATATAAAAAAGATAACAGGTACAAAAGAACATCCAAAAGTAGAATACGTAAAAGGTCTTGAGAATCCAACTGAGACTTCAAAAAATATTGTTAGATATCTAGTAAAACATGGTTATAGTGATGAGGAAATAGAAAAGGTACTAGGTGGAAATATACTTAGGGTATTGAAGCAGGTATGGAAATAAGTAAATAGAGTAGAAGTATTAATAAAATTTGAGGATTTATAGGGAGGTTTTATAAATGGATTATTTAAAATTAGCTAATCATCCACTCTTGTGGATAGCAAGTACAGTAGCAGTATCAATAGTAGTAGTACAGTCACTTATATTTGCTATAAAGTCTTGTAAAGTTGGTAAAACAATGGGAATAACAGATAAACAAATAAAGTCAGCTGTCAAAAGTAGTGCTATTTCAGCTATAGGACCTTCAATGACTATATTTGCTGGAATGGTATCACTTATAGTTACTATGGGTGGACCTATAGCATGGATGAGACTATCTTTTATAGGTTCTGTAATTTTTGAATCTATGTCAGCTGGATTTGGTACAGATGCATTAGGTATAACTTTGGGTTCTTCTGAAATGACAAAACTTGCATTTACAAATGCAGTTTGGACTATGATACTGGGTTCTTTAGGATGGATAATATTCACATTACTATTTGGACATAAATTAGATAAGATAACCAATGTTATATCTAGTGGAAAGAAATCATTTATACCAATAATATCTTTAGGAGCTATGCTAGGTTCATTTGCATATCTAAACGCTGATAGGGTGTTGCGTTTTGATAATGGTACAATCGCATGTATAAGTGGGATGGTTATAATGATAATATTATGTATGCTTGAAAAGAAGAAAAATATAAAATGGTTAAGAGAGTGGGGGCTTACAATATCAATGTTCAGCGGAATGATAATAGCTTCAATAATATAAAGGGGGGAGTTTTATGAGTAAAGTAAAATCTATATACAATGAAGAATACTTACCTTTTATGATAAGGTATGGAAGATTGACATTATCTTTGGGTATTATAGCAGCATTGGTACCTGGAATAATTTTGAGTTTTGGATTTGGTCTTATGCCTCCAATATCAGCACTATTGGCAAGTACGATGGCAATTGTTAGTATGAGTGCACCAAACTATATAATAGAACCAGTTTCTTATTCGCCAATTTTAGGTATACCAGGAACTTATATGAGTTTTCTTTCTGGGAATATATCTAATATGAGGCTCCCATGTTCAATAGCAGCTCAAAAAGCAGCAGAAGTTGAATCAGGAACAGAAGAAGGTTCAATAATATCTACAATAGGTATAGCTGTATCTATTTTAGTGAATATAAGTATATTAACGATAGGAGTAATTCTAGGAGGAAGTGTATTATCTAAGATTCCAGCTGAAGTAGTAGAGAAACTAAATTTAATCTTACCAGCTCTATTTGGGTCAGTATTTGGACAAGTATTCTTACAAGATAAAAAATTAGGTTTAGTAGCAATCGTAATATCTGTATTGACTATTATACTATCAAAGCAAGGTATAATACCTCAGTCCTTAGTAGTTCTTATATGTGTATTTGGAACTATATTAATTGCAAGAGCTCTGTATAAAGATAAGCTTAGCGATTAACAATAGTGAAATGATAATAAGTTTTTAAATATAATAATTTACTTTTAAGGTATAAAAAATTACAATGAATATTACTAAAAATGTGGCTTTAGGGAGGGAGTATCTTGATATACGATTTAATCTTAAAAAATGGATTTATAGTAGATGGTACGGGAAATACTGGTTTTTATGGGGATATAGCAATTAAAGACAACTTAATAGTTAAAATAAATTCTGAGATAAATAAAAATACAAATAAAGAAATTGATTGTTGTGGAAAAGTTATAACACCTGGATTTATTGACCCTCATGTTCATGAAGAGATAGTAGCAATACTAGATGGAAAATTTGAAAAATTCCTAAAACAAGGAGTTACAACAACTATAAATGGTAACTGTGGACATTCTATAACACCATATTCTTCTGAAAATATATATGAATATATGTATAAAAACGGCCTATTACTTGAAGAAGAGAAAAAATATCTTATAGATAAAAATAAATATTGGAATAATTTTACAGAATATTGCGACCTTATATCTGAAAGTAGTATTTCTATTAATATGGGATTTTTATTGGGGCATGGTACTATAAGATGGAGTGTTATGGGAGGGTCTAAAGATAGACCTCCTACAGAAAAAGAAAAAAATGAAATTGCAGAGATAATAAATGATGGCATGAAAAGCGGAGCTTTTGGAATATCTACTGGATTGGCATATATACCAAGTAAGTATGCTGATATCGATGAACTGGTTGATATTGCAAAGTTAATTAAAGAACAGGATGGTATATATACATCTCATATTAGAGATTACATAGGAAGATATAATGCAGTAAAAGAAACTATAGAGGTAGGTCAAAAAAGTGGTGCTAGAGTCCAAGTATCGCATTTAAGTCCAGTTGAAGTAGAAGCCTTTGATGAGATATTAAAAGCAAGATACAATGGTGTTGATATAATGGTTGATACAGTGCCAAGAAGTTCTGGGCATTGCATGAAGAAAAAAAGAGTGATTCAATTTATTATGGCAATATCATCTAGTCTATTTGAATTAGGTATAGATGGAGTAATGGATGCTCTTAGAAATGAAGAGGGAAGAGCGCTTATATTAAAAGAGGCATTTATACTTGGAGATAGAGGGAGTATAATACTCCTAAACACTAAGGATATTGACATGGAAAAGAAATCAATACGTGAAATAGCCATACAAAAAGGTATGGATGAGGACAAGTTATTACTCGATTTACTTTTATATGGAGATGAAGAGCTTATCTTTTGTTTAGGGGGGATGTATAGAGCTGATTTTCCGGATAAATTGCATGATGATAAAATAATTGATAACCCATTTGTTATGGTTGGTTCAGATTGTTTGTTTAGTGTAGGTGGGGATATGTCATGGTTTGAACTACAAAGAAGAGGAGCTTTTCCAATTTTTTTCAATATGTACAGAAAATCAGGTGTAAGACTAGAAGAAATTGTAAGAAGAGTAACCTCATTACCAGCTAGGCAGTTTAAAATAAAAAATAGAGGTATTCTTGAAGAAGGAAAAATAGCTGATATAGCTGTTATTGATATGGAGAACTATAGTTATCCTAGGTCAGAAAATATTAATTTTTCAAACCCACAATTATTAGCTACAGGTGTTGAATATGTAATTGTAAATGGAAAAATTGCATTGGAAGGTGGGAAGGTTACTGCTAATCAATATGGTGAAGTATTAAAAAAATAAACTCTTGAAAATAATAGAAATCTAAAAATTAAATAAATACCCAATAAGTAAAGACGAAATTTGAAATTTATTTAAATAAAAATCATGTTTCGTCTTTACTTATAGTAATAAAATTTAATTTATTTTAATAAAAGTGAAGATGCATATAAAAAATATTTCTATTCTGTAGTGAAAAAATTAATATTTTTAAACATTATATTATGTAGAAAAATTGGATAAATAAAAAATTATATCGTTTTGGAAAAAATATTTTATAAACAAAAAATGATAAAATTATAACGAAAATATGAAAATTATATTAAAGAAATAATTATATGTTTCATGACTTAAAAATCATAGAAATAATTCAAATTATGTTATATATATTAAAATGATATAAAATAAAATTATGATTTTAAATATATACGTTTGTTGGTTGTGAGTATATGTAAAATATAGTATTTATCACAGTATTACAGTTGTCTGATAAAGAAAATTTCTAACTGCTTAAGAAGAGCTTTTCTACCTATTAGTTAACATAATTTACTTATACAAAATATGATAAATGTAATATAGATAAGTATTATATATTATGGTTATCGTAGAAATATAACATGTAAAATTACTTTAGATTGAGCTATAATTCTTTATATATATCTTATAAAGCTAAGTAAAAATGACAAAAAAATAACATATATTTAAGCATTAAAGAATTTTAATTCTGACTTTGTTCTACAAAATAAGTATTATTTTTATTTTAAGAAATATAAATAAAGTTGAAATTAAATTGTCAGAATAATCTTGACAGTATAAAATCATGACTGTATAATACAATTAAAAATCGGATTAATTACCTAGTTTACAAAAAATAAAAATAATGCTAAAAGCAAACGTTTTATTTTTTTAGTAAGTAATCCTCCGCCACTCCTTAAATTAGAGCTTTTCTAATTTCAAAATGTATAACTAAAACTTCATAATTTAACTGTGCAATATTTATTAGGCTCTAACTTTTAAGGTTACTAATAATTTATTACATAGCTCCATACATTTGGCGGCAATGGCGGGAGCGATAAGGGGTAAGATATGGAAAATTACAAGTATGGATTTAACGACAAGCCAAAGTTTCTAACAGCAATACCGCTTAGTATGCAACATGTTTTTTCTGCTTTTGCGGGTACTATGTCTGGTGCTATTTTAGTAGCTGTTGGCATGGGTCTCTCACTAAGTGAGACTGCATTTTTGATTCAATGTTCGATGTTGATTGCAGGAGTGAGCACCATACTGCAATCTATGGGGATTGGGCCAGTAGGGTCACGGTTGCCAATTGTTACTGGTGGTAGTTTCACCTTTGTAGCACCATTAATTGCCTTAGGTACAAATAATGATGTTGGTATTGCTGGAGCTTTTGGGGCAGTACTTGTAGGAAGTGTAGTTTTAACTTTAGTAGGACCATATGCAGTAAAATATTTGCATAAATATTTTACACCTACGGTTACAGGAAGTGTCGTTTTAGCAGTTGGGTTATCACTTATGAGTTCTTCGTTTGACTATGCAGTATCATTTGATGTTCATAGCCCAGATGTAGTTGCTAATTTTTCTTTAGCTGTATTTACATTGCTGTTGACACTCATTTTAAATCAATTCGGAAAAGGTTTTCTAAAGGTGGCATCCATAATAATTTCAATAGTGATAGGGTATGTAGTAGCAGTGATATTTGGTATGGTTGATTTTTCTAGTATGGCACAAGCAAATTGGTTTGCAATGCCAAAGCCTGTATTTTGGGGGCTGGAGTTCAACTTAGGGGCTATTATGACCATATGTACGATTCATATTGTTACAGTTATGGAAATAATAGGAGATACGACAGGTGTTGTCAGCTCTGTTGAGAATCGATTACCTACACAAACAGAATTGATGAGAGCAGTGAGAGCAGATGGAGTTGGAAGTTGTTTTGCAGCTTTGTTCAATGGACTTCCAGTTATATCAGGTAGCCCAAACATAGGAATAATTTGTATGACAGGTGTTGCAAGTAGGTACATAGTAGCACTTGGAGGAGTAATGTTAGGTATTTTAGCATTTTTCCCAAAGTTTGCACAAATATTAGCTTTAACACCAGACCCAGTTATTGGGGGAACATTAGTTATGATGTTTGGAACAATTGCATCATCAGGTATTAAAGTTATTGGAATGGGTAAAATGACAAATCGCAATATAACAATTTTAGCAGTTTCATTAGGTATTGGTATGGGTGGTTATTTTAACCAAGCTGCATTAGCATTTTTACCAAGTATAGTAGTCACTTTAATGACTGGTATATCTGGAACAGCTTTATTGTCTTTAATACTAAATATCATATTACCTAAAGAAAAAGAAGATGTAGTTGAAAGTGAAGTAAGTTGTAAAGCTTAGAGAACGTAATTCTAAAGGATATCCAAGAAGGAGCGCCTTGCTTCTATTTTTTTTACCAAAAATAGGATTGAACTTTGAAGGAAACCTAATAGCTTATAATACAATCTGAAAGGATATCCAAGAAGGAGCGCCTTGCTTCTATTTTTTTTACCCAAAAACCTTAAAAATTTGAATAATCAAAAGATATGATACTCATTTTAATAAAAGTATAATCTGAAAGGATATCCAAGAGGAGCGCCTTGCTCCTCTTTTTTTAGCCATAATTAGAGGGCTTTGTGTGAAAAAGAGTTGAAAAAAGGGCTTAAATAATATAGACAAAGTAATTAAAATCTCAATTTTGTAGAGATATACATAATTAAATTCTGTAGATGGAAGGTGAAGATTATGGAGGTTATTGAACTCGATATAAATGGCAGAGTCAGAGAGGTAGCCATAGAAAATAAGTGGACTTTACTTTATGTCTTAAGAGAAAAATTTAATCTAACTGGAAGTAAATGTGGATGTAGTACAGGTGATTGTGGAGCTTGTAAAATAATTTTAGATGGAGAAGCAGTGAATTCATGTCTGATTTTAGCAAAAAACGCAGTGGGTAAGAAAATCCTGACAATTGAAGGGTTATCAGATGGAGTCAGTATACATCCAATCCAACAAGCATTTATTGATTGTGGAGCTGTACAATGTGGGTATTGTACTCCAGGTATGATAATGTCAGCAAAAGCTTTGTTGGATAAAAATCCAAATCCTTCTGAAATGGATATTAGAAAATCCATAGACAATAATCTTTGTAGATGCACAGGATATGTAAAAATTGTTGAGGCTATACTTTTATCAGCAAAAAGGATGGGAGGTGTGGTATGTGAGTAATGAACTAAGTGTTATAGGTGGAAGAGTTCCAATAAGGGATGCCGTGCTTAAAGCCACTGGTCAACTTAGATATACAGCAGATATGAAAATCCCAAATATGCTATATGCAAAAGTATTATTTAGTCCTGTAGCACATGCAAAAATCAAGAGAATAGACACATCAAAAGCAGAAAAGTTAGAAGGAGTAAAAGCTGTAGCTACATATAAAAATTCACCAAGAATAGCTTTTAATAGTGCAATGAGGTTTTATGAGCATGAGTTGCCTGAAGTTGAATACATTTTTGATGATGTTGTTCGTTTTGTGGGGGATAAAGTTGCAGCTGTTGCAGCTGAAGATTTAAAAATAGCTGAAAAGGCATTGAAACTTATTGAAGTTGAGTATGAAGAATTACCTTCAGTATTCAATCCAGAAGAAGCAATAAAAGAAAATGCATATCCAATACATAAAGGCGGTAATAAACTTCCAGAAAATGTGCAAGAATGTGGAAATGTGGAAGAAGCTATGAAAAAAGCTGATTATGTTTTTGAAGATAAATATACACTACCAGCTATACATCATGGAGCTATAGAAACTCATGTTGCTATTGCAGATTATGATTATAGTGGAAAACTTACAGTTTATAGCCCTAATCAAAATACTTTTGCTTTTAGAGTAATATTATCTAAAATATTTGAATTGCCAATGAATAAAGTAAGATTGATAAGTCCAGCTATTGGTGGTGCTTTTGGAGGCAAATTGGAAATTACTATTGAGCCAATAGTAGCTTTGCTAGCAAAACTATCAGGTAGACCTGTCAAATTAGAGCTTAATAGGAGAGAAACTATAGCCTCAACAAGAACTAGACATGGTGCAGTTGTATATCTAAAAACAGGTGCTATGAAAGATGGTCAAATTATAGCACAAGATATGAAAGTTATTACAAATACAGGAGCATATGCATCAAGTGTCTTAAATGTGATAGGAGCTATGAGCCATAAAGTATTTAAAGCATATAAAATTGAAAATATGAGATACACTGGGATTCCAGTGTATACAAATACTCCAATTGCAGGAGCTATGAGAGGATATGGTTCTCCACAAGCTTTCTTTGCTCAACAATCACAACTAAATAAAATTGCAAAGAAACTCAACATGGATATTTTAGATTTACAACTTAAGAATTTAGTTGAGCCTGATGGAATAGATCAGCGATTTAAAAGTCCTCATGGAAATCCAAGACCAATGGACTGTATCAAGAAAGGAATGGAACTATTTGAATGGAAAAAACAGATTAAACAACAAAACGATCCAAGTGGTAGATTCTTAATTGGTATAGGTATGGCAGTTGGTTCACATGGAAATGGATGCTTTGGGGCACATAGAGATATAACAGCTCTGATGCTTAAGATGAATGAAGATGGTTCAGCTGTATTATATACAGGTACTCACGATATGGGAAATGCATCTGTAAGTGTTCAAGTACAAATTATATCTGAAATACTTGGAATAAGACAAGAAAAAATAGAATGTATACAGGCAGATACAGAAGCATCACCATGGAATCTAGGTGACTATGCAAGTAGAGGAGTATTCGTATCTGGAAATGCAGCTTTAAAAGTTGCAAATTCAGTGAAAAAACAACTTTTAAAAGAAGCATCGCAACTTTTGGAAGAGGATGAGGAATGTATAGAATTAAAAAATGACAAAGTATATTCCATTAAAAACAAAGATAAACAAGCTACATTGTGTGATGTCATGATACATGCACAAAGAGTAAATTTAAGAGAAATTATTGGGGTTGAAACATTTGCTTCAAATACTGGTGCAAGTTCATATGGTGCACATTTTGCCAAAGTTGAAGTTGATACAAAATTAGGAAATGTAAAGGTGTTAGAATATGTGGCAGTGCATGATGTAGGAAAAGCACTAAACCCAATGTCTGTAGAAGGTCAGATTGAAGGAGCAATTCAAATGGGAATAGGATATGCGTTGACAGAGGCACTTGAATTTGATGATAGAGGAAGAATAAAGGCTAATTCATTTCGTTCGTACCACATGATAAAAGCAAGTGAAATGCCTAAGATAAAAGTAGGGATGATAGAATGTGGAGAACCTGGAGGTCCATTTGGAGCTAAGAGTATAGGGGAATGTTCAGTAGTACCATCAGCACCAGCAGTGGCAAATGCTGTAGCAAATGCATTGAAGTGTGATTTTTATAGTTTGCCATTAAAGAAAGATATTTTACTAGAGAATATAAATATTTAATCTTCTCTTATAAAAAATAGAAAACTATTTAAGAAATTTTAGATATTGTAGTGTAATAATTTTCTCTAGAGTAAGTATAAATTATGTAAATGTAAGGGGTGTGATGGTTGTGGATTTAAGGTTTAGAGATAAAGTTGTTGTGATAACAGGAGCAGGTCAAGGCTTAGGAGCAGGTTTTGCTTTAGATTTTGGTATAGAAGGGGCAATTGTAATTTTGCTTGGTAGAACTAAAAGTAAGTTGGATAATATTGCAGAGAAAATCATCAAATCTGGCGGTAGAGCATTTGTTTCAGTTTGTGATGTAAGTAACTCTGAAGAAGTAGACAATTGCTTTAAAAATTTAATAGAAAACTTTGGAGTTGTAGATGTTTTGATTAATAATGTTGCTATTCATAAATCATCTCCAGTAATTGACACTACAGCTGAAGAATGGGATGCTCAAATAAAGACGAATTTGAGTGGAACTTTTTATTGTACTAAGGCTGTTCTCAAGACAATGATAGATAAAAGATATGGAAAAATAATAAATATTAGTTCTACAGCAGCAAAGCACTTTTTTCCAGGATTTGGTGCATATGCAGCTTCTAAAGGAGGCGTGGTAAGTTTTACTCAAACTTTATCTGAAGAAGTGAAAGAATATGGAATTAATGTAAACGCAATATATTTAGGAATGACAAATACAGAATATACAAGAAAAAGATTTGACTATGATGATGCAGTTACAATACCACTTGAAGAAATGTTGCAAGTAGAAGAAGTATCAAAGGTTGTGACTTTTTTAGCATCTGATGAAGCTAGTCCAATAATGGGGGCTGCAATTGATGTCTGTGGAAAAAAGGCATAAATAAAATATATTGAGAGGTATAAAAATGATAAGTTTAAATAAAAAGGCAATGGTAGTAGTAAGAGAAATACTGGAAGATGCAGAATCATTAGGATGTGAAGTTATTAAGACAGATTGTGGAGCAACTATAATTGATATGGGTCTAAATTGTAGTGGAAGTTGGAAAGCAGGTGTTTTATTTACCAGAGCTTCTATAGGTGATTTAGGAATAGTAACACTGGGAGATTTTAAATTAAATGAAGAATATTCTTTTTCATCTGTTGAAGTATTCATAGATAAGCCTTTAATTGCATGTATGGGTTCACAGATTGCAGGATGGAAACTGGGTGAAGGAGAGTTTGCAACTATAGGGTCAGGTCCAGCAAGAGCTTTAGCAAGAGTTAAATCAGATTGGTATTTTGAAATGACTCCATATGAAGATGATTATCATGAAGCAGTCTTATGCATTCAAGATGTAAAATACCCTGATGAGAAAACCATTTTAGAAATTGCAAATGCTTGTAGAGTAAAACCAGAAGACACATATATATTGATTTCACCGAGTACATGTATTGTAGCATCAATGCAAGTATCAGCAAGAATCATTGAGCAAGTATGTCATAAAATGTTTGAAAAAAACTTCGATGCAGGTCAAATTGTACTTGCAAGAGGAAAAGCGCCAATAGCACCAATAGTAAAAGATGAAATTAAAACTATGGGAAGAATAAATGATGCATTAATTTATGGTAGTGAAACTGAGTTTTGGGTAGACTCAACTGACACTGCTATTGCAAAGACTATACACCAATTGGCAGGAAAAACATCATCTCCAAATTATGGAGAGTTGTTTGAGGATGTATTTGAAAAAGCAGGAAGAGATTTTTTCTATGTAGACCATGATGTACATTCAATTGGCAAAATACAAATACACAATATAAATACTGGAAAATCATTTTCATCAGGAGAGATAAACTATTCAGCTCTTGAAAGAAGTTTCTTAAAATAAATGATTTAAATTCTATTAGTTTAGGGGGATACAAAATGGTATTAGATAAAACAAGATTAGAAAAATTATACCGTGATATGGTTATGATTCGAAGATTTGAAGAAGTAATAGAAGAGTATGCGGCAAATGGAACTATACCAGGATTTGTGCATTTAAGTATAGGGCAGGAGGCTTGTCAAGCAGGTATAGTAGATGCACTTAGAAAAACAGATTATAAATTTCCAGACCATAGAGGACATGGAACTATAGCACTTTGTGGAACCGACCCAAAACTTGTAATGGCTGAGATATTTGCTAAAGCTACAGGTATAAATGGTGGCAGAGGTGGTTCAATGCATATAAATGATATTGAATGTAGAAATATGGGATTCAATGGAATTCAAGGTTCTACAATGGTAACTTGCCTAGGTACAGCTTTTGCATCTGTATATAAAGAAACTGACGATGTTACAGCAGTATTTTTAGGTGATGGCACTTTGGGAGAAGGTACTTGTCATGAAAGCCTTAACATGTCAGCCACATGGAAACTACCAATCATATACTGTTTGCTTAATAATCAGTATGCTATATCTACACACTATACAGATTCTCACCCTCAAAAAGAATTAAAAACATGGGGTGAAGGATACGAGATTCCAAGTTATAGAGTAGATGGTAATGATGTAGAAGCAGTAATTGAGATAGTAGAAAAAGCAACAGATAGAGCAAGAAAAGGAGAAGGTCCAACATTAATAGAGTTTCTTACTTATCGTTGGCAAGGTCATTTTGCAGGGGACCCAGCAGCATATAGACCTGAAGAAGAAGTTAAGTACTGGAAAGACAGGGACCCAATAAAGTTAACGAGAAAAATACTTATTGAAAGAGAAGGTATGTCAGACGATGTACTTAAAGATATTGAAGAAGAGATAGAAGATGATGTTCAAGAAATGTTAAGATTCTCATTGGAGAGTCCATCACCAGATATTAAAGATGCAGTTACACACACATATGTTGATAGAGAGGTGGAAATAAGATAATGGGAAGAAAACTTTCGTATGGAATGGCAATAAATGAAGCACTTCATCAAGCTATGGAAAATGATGATAGAGTTTTTATATTAGGTGAAGATGTCGCTAAAATGGGTGGAGATTTTGGAATTACCAAAGGAATAATGGCTAAATGGCCAAATAGAATCAAGGATACAGCTTTATCTGAGTCAGCTATATTAGGATTATCAAATGGAGCGGCACTTTGTGGACTAAGACCCGTACCTGAGATAATGTTTGCAGACTTTTTAGGTGTTTGTTTTGACCAACTTGTAAATAATGCAGCAAAGCTTAATTTTATGTTTCAGGGGAAAGCTCATTGTCCAATTACAGTTCGTGCTGTACAGGGGGCTGGTATACGTTGTGCATATCATCATTCAGTTTGTGCAGAATCATGGTTTATGAATACTCCAGGGCTTGTAGTAGTTTCACCAACAACACCTTATGAAGCCAAGGGAATGTTACTTTCGGCTATAAAGAACGATAATCCAGTATTATTTTTGGAACATAAAATGCTATATAACGTTAAAGGTGAAGTACCAGTTGAACCATATGAGATTCCTCTATATGAAGCTGAGATTGAGAGAGTTGGTAGTGATGTTACAATAGTAGCTACTCAAATGATGTTAGGTCTAGCACACAAAGCGGCAAATGAACTTCAAAAAGAAGGAATTAATGTAGAAATAATCGACCTTAGAACTGTTTTTCCTTATGACAAAAAAACTATAGTAGAATCAGTAGCAAAAACTAGCAGATTGGTCATTGCTCAAGAAGGACCAAGAGTAGGAGGATGGGCGGCTGAAATATCTGCCATGATAAATGAAGATGTATTTGAGTATCTAAGTGCACCAATAAAAAGAGTTACATCAATTGATGCTCCAGTGGCATATGCACCAGTTTTAGAGGATTTTGTTTTGCCAAAATTAGAAAATCTAATTAAAGCTTGTAGAGAAGTTATGCAATATTAATCAAGGGAGGATAAGTCATGATTACAGAGGTTAAAATGCCAAAGTTTGGTCTTTCTATGGAAGATGGGACAATTGGCACATGGTTGATTGAAGAAGGTGCCATTGTAAATAAGGGAGATGAACTTTTAGAAATTGAAACTGATAAGATAACAAATACAGTTGAAGCTACAGAAAATGGAGTACTAAGAAAGATACTGTTTGAAGAGGGTGAAGTTGTAGACTGTGGAGAAATAATTTGTATAATTGCAGATGAAAATGAAGATATTAGTGGGCTTAACCCAACAGTTAAAGCAGATATAGAAAAAGAAGAAGATACTTCAAGCTTAGAACAGATAACAGAGGTAAAAAATTTAGTGGTAGAGAAGAAAATAACTCCAAGAGCTAAAAAAATAGCTGAAGAGAAAGGAATTAACTACTCAAACATAGAGGGTACAGGAATACATGGAGCAATAACAATTGATGATTTAAAAAATTTCATGAATAAAAATCTAGAAGAAAAGGTCGTTGAAACTAATCAAATTAAAGTGGCTGAAAAAGGAGTACGGCAAGATGCTACATCTATTCCTCAAATAAAGAGTGCTAAGGCAACTATAGGGGAAAATGATGTGGTAACTAAAATGACTCAAATGCAAAATATAATAGCGAAAAAAATGCATGAGAGTTTATTGACAACAGCTCAAACTACGATTGCTACTGAATTAGAAATTACAAATCTAACCAAAGTATATAAGAGTCTAAAAGAAAAGTATAAAAATGTAGGTGTTAAATTGAGTTATACAGCTCTTATAATAAAAGCTGTAGCCCAAGCACTCGAAAATCATCCTAAACTTAGAACACAAGTATTTGATGAAAATCATTTTAAAATAAATGATGAAATTAATGTAGGTGTAGCTGTAGACATTCCAAATGGATTAGTAGTACCTGTAATAAAGAATGCAAATTTAAAAGATTTAAGAACAATATGTATAGAGTTGAGTGATTTAAGTGAAAGAGCTAAAAATAATCAGTTAAATCAAGATGAGATGAGTAATGGAACTATTACTATAACTAATTTAGGCATGTTCGGAATAACATATTTTACTCCAGTATTAAATACACCAGAAAGTGCCATTTTAGGTATTGGAAGTATAATAGAAAAGGTTCTTGTAAAAGATGGTGCATTTTATGCTGGTTCTATAATGAATATGAGTTTGACTCATGACCATAGAGTGGTAGATGGAGCTCCTGGTGCACGTTTTCTTCAAGAAGTTACTCAAAATCTCTTAGATTTTAGATGGATGTAAAATAATATTATAAGCACCACAGTAATCGACAGATAGTTTGTTATGCGTTTCTCGAAAGATTTTTCTCTCCAAACTATCTGTCAAAATTAAAGTATGGCAGAAAATTATATGGAGGTTACTGCATGAGAAAAGTAGATTTGATAATTAAAAACGCTTATCTAGTTTCAATGAATACTGAGAGGGAAATATTAAATGATGCTTGTATAATAATTGAAAATAGCAAGATAATTGATATAGGGAAAGCCAATTTATTAGAAAAATATATTTCAGAAAAAACTATAGATGCTAAAGGTAAAGTGGTTTTTCCTGGATTCATAAGCACTCATTCTCATCTATTTCAGACTTTGTTAAAGGGATTAGGAAGAGATAAATTATTGCTAGACTGGCTTGATAGTTCTGTTAGAAGAGCTATCCATAAGATAGATGAAGAGTGTTGCTATTATGCAGCATTAACAGGGTGTATAGAAGCAATTAAAACAGGTACAACTACTATACTCGATTATATGTATTGTCATGGAAAAGAAGGGCTTGATGATAGTATAATACGAGCATTTGAAGACTTAGGAATAAGAGGGATACTTGGCAGAGGATTTACAGATACAAGTAAATTTCCTGAGGAATTTGGTTGTACTTATCATGATACAGAGCAAAAATTCTTTGATGATGTCAGAAGATTAGATAAAAAATATAAAAACCATTCAAGAATTAGTATGGCATTGGCACCTGGGATTATATGGGATAACACAGAAGATGGCTATAAAGAGATAAGAAAGATAGCTGATGAACTTAATATACCAATAACAATGCATTTACTTGAAACTGAAGATGATGATAAATATTGTTTAGATGATAGAGGTATGAGAACTGTACCATATCTTGAAAAAATGGGGATTTTGGGTCCTGATTTTATTGCAGTTCATTGTATACACATGTCAGATGAAGACATAGAGTTATTTAAAAAGTATGATGTTAAAATATCTCATAACCCTGTATCTAATATGGTTCTAGCAGCAGGAGTGGCACCAATTCCAAGGTTTATAGAAGAGGGATTAACTATAAGTTTGGCATGCGATGGTTCAGCTAGTAATGATACTCAAAATATGCTAGAAGTAATGAAGATGACTACATTATTACAAAAGGTTACTCATAGAGATGCAAAACTTTTACCTTCATCAAGTGTACTTGAAATGGCAACGTTGGGGGGAGCAAAATCTATAAATAAATTAGATTCACTAGGTTCAATAGAGGTAGGAAAAAACGCCGATATTGTAATTTATAACCCATATAAAAGTTCAATTTCTATACCAATTCACGACCCAATTAGTTCACTAATATATTCATCTACTCCAAATAATATAGAAACTTCTATTATAGATGGAAAAGTGGTTATGGAGAATAATCAGATAACAACTATAGATGAAGAAAAGGTACTATATAAAACTCAACAAATAGCAAGTAAATTAATAGCTGATGTTGGTCTAGGTAATGTACAGTGGGGAAAAAGAATTTATAGATTGTAAAACAATTAAGAGAGGATGGTAAGAGTATGAATAATCTTGAATTTTTCAGTATACCAAGAGGTAATTTAAAAATAGATGTATTAAATAGAAATGAAAAGATATTAAGTACAATAAAGTCAAATTCTAAAGAAGATGTATGTGTACCAGATGTTGTAGAGTATTATACAGAATTATTTTTTCCTCAGGCAAGTGAAAAAAGACCATACATATTTTCATCTATGGTGTTATCTTCAGATGGAAAGATGGCCTATGAAGATAATAAGGCAGGACCTTTAATTGGGAAAAATAATTTTATAGACCCAGATGGTGCCCTAGCAGATTTTTGGGTTTTAAATGTATTAAGAGCTTGTTCAGATGCTGTGATTATTGGAGCCAGAACTCTTCAAAATGAACCTGGAATAACATGTCATGTATATGATGAAGGTCTGACACAACAAAGAAAAGATTGTTTAAATAAAAAATATCAACCATGTGGGGTAGTAGTTTCTTTTGATGCTACAGATATTCCATTTAATCACTATACATTTAAGGTTGATAAAAGCCAAGAATACAAAATGGTTATAGCTACATCTCCAAATGGCTGGGAGTATATAAAAGAAAACTCTCCTTTAAAACATGTATGTATAGGAAATTTCAGTTCAATTAAGGATGTTGATGATTATACATTTGAAGAATTATATAAAGATTTTGATGTTTTTCCTGTAATTGTCACTGGAAAAGATAGTACGCCAGATTCTGAGGTATTGCTTTATGTGCTTAAAAATTTAGGGATAGAAAAAGTGTGTGTAGAATCTCCTTCATATTGTACGCACTTAATAGAAAGTAAGTTACTCGATGAATATTTTATAAATTATTCGATGGTATTTGTAGGTGGAAGTATGACTCCAGGTTGTACAATACCTTATAGCCATTTAGAACATCCACATTCAGAATTATTGACAATAGGAATTCATAAAAATAATTTTATATTTACACGTCAAAAACTTCATTATGATATTAAAAATCAAATAGATTTAACAGCGTATAAATATTGATAACAAAATTTTGTGTATAGTGGATTAATATTTATGACTTAAAAGGAGGAATAGTGAAGATGAACACTGATTTAATAGTAATTGGTGGTGGGCCAGGAGGATATGTTGCAGCAATTAGAGGAGCTCAATTTGGATTAAATGTTGTAATTATAGAAAAAAATGAACTTGGAGGTACTTGCTTAAATACAGGTTGTATTCCTACAAAGACATTATTTAAGGATGCACAAGTTTTAAATTATTTTAATCATGCTGAAGAATACGGTATAAAAGTTGACAAATATGAACTGGACTTAGAAAAAGTACAATCAAGAAAGAAAAAGGTAGTAAAAACTTTAACTAGTGGTGTAAAAGGACTATTAAAGGCTAATAAAGTAGTAATAGAAAAAGGTGAAGCAAAACTAATAAGTAGAGATTCTGTAGAAGTAAAATTGGATGATGGGTCTAAGAAAATAATTAAAGGTAGAAATATTTTAATTGCATCTGGCTCAAAATCTTCTAAGCCATCAATAAAAGGAGCTAATTTAGAAGGCGTAATAACGAGTAAAGAAGCCTTAGAAATGAATAATTTGCCTAAGAAAATTGTAATTGTTGGAGGAGGAGTTATAGGAATTGAGTTTGCAGGAATCTTAAACGAATTTGGTTCAGATGTGACTATTGTTGAATTTTTGGATACTATAATTCCTATGGTTGATAAAGAGGTATCTTCTAGATTAAGCAAATTACTAAATAAAAGAGGAATTAAAATAATGGTTTCATCGAAAGTAGAAGAAATATATAAGAATGGCGAAGGATTAGTTGCAGAGATAAGTAAGAATGGAGAAAAAACAAAACTAGCCTGTGACAACATACTTATATCCACAGGAAGGGAACTTGATGTAGAGGGATTAAATCTAGATGGTATAGGAGTAACATATGATAAAAAAGGGATAAAAGTTGATGAAAATTATTGTACGTCTATACCAGGAATATATGCAATTGGTGATGTGATTGGAGGGGTAATGCTTGCACATGTAGCATCTGAAGAAGGCAAAGTTGCTGTTGAACGAATAGTAGGAGAAAAAACGAGTGTAGATTATAATTTAGTGCCAAATTCAATTTTTACTTTTCCAGAAGTATCTACAGTTGGATTATCTGAGGAAGAAGTTAAGGATAAAAACTTAGATTATGTTGTCAGTAAGTTTCAGTTTTCTGGGAATGGAAAGGCACTTACAATGAATGATTCAGAAGGCATGGTTAAGATAATTGCCTCAAAGGATAAAACTACAATATATGGTGTTCATATTATAGGACCTAATGCTAGCGATTTAATACATGAGGCTGTGGTTGCAATGAAAGCTATGTTGACAGTTGAAGAAGTTGCAAGTATTATGCATGGACATCCAACTTTATCAGAAGCTTTTTTAGAAGCATCTATGGGAATATTAGATAAATCAATACACATGCCACCTGTCAGAAAATGATATTGTAATAAATAAATGTAAGAATAAGAAGTGGTTATATATAGGTGGATTAAATTGAAAATAGTGGGATAGAAAAAGTAGTCAAATATTAAAGAAGGGAGTATATAATATGAAATTAAAAGTATTTGAAAAACCTTTGTTTGTTGAAGAACTAACTTTCAGGATAAATACCAACTTAATAGAAAAGTACTTACAGTTAGATTATGAGATTTGGATTAAAGGTCTGGAATTATTAGAGGGATTTGCTGGTTCTGAGATATGGATTAGTAAAAGTAATCCAGGAGAAATAACATCAATAATATATTGGACTGATTATAAGTACTATAAAAATATTGATAAAAACTGGCTCTATGATAGAAAGAGAAAAATGTCTGAATTGATGGGTGAGGGAAATTTAGAATTTATAAAGGCAGAGCATGAGGTCAATAAAAGATATAAACTTAGAGAATACAAGGAATAAAATTGAGTGTCACTAAAAACTATACATAGATAATATTGTGGTCAAAATAAGCATCATTCAAGTTGAAAATTAACTATATTAAGGTGTGTATAGCTCAAAATTGATTGTTAATAAATTCATGGTCGTAAAGAAAATAAAATTTATGGGAGGATTTATTTATGAAAGAGCACGATACATCAAAATTTCATCTAGAGGGAAGACCACCTTTAAAGGAAGCATTACCTTTAGGGTTACAGCATTTTGTTTCAATGATTGCAGGTAACATGGTTCCAGCCATGCTTATATCAAATATAGTAGGACTTGATAAACAGATGTCGACTATGCTTATGCAAGGAGCTATGTTGGTAGCTGGAATAGCAACTTTACTGCAATTATATTCAATACCATTATTTAAAGGTTATAGGTTGGGTTCAAAGCTTCCTGTAATAATGGGCACAAATTATGTATTTTTAGGAGCATGTCTTTCAGTAGCTGGTAAATATGGACTTAAAGCTCTTTTTGGAGCGCAAATTGGTGGAGCAATAGTAGTATTCTTTATAGCTTTTGGAATTAAAAAGATAAGACATTTATTTACTCCAATTATAGCAGGTACAATGATTGCCTGTATGGGTATTAGCCTATTTCCAACTGCTGTAAAAAATTTAGCTGGAGGAGAAGGTTCAGCGACATTTGGAGAACCTATAAACTTCATGATTGGGCTTATGGTCGTTATAGCTATAATTTTGCTTATGAAATTTGGTAAGGGATTGGTTCAAGATGCCGCAATTTTAATAGGTATAATATTTGGTTATATAGTATCACTTGTATTTGGATTGGTTGATTTTTCAGCAGTTCAAGGGACTCCTATATTTTCATTTCCAAAAGCATTAGCTTTTGGTCTAGAATTTAGACTTGATTTAATATTGATGTTTGCCATACTGTTTATGGTAGCATAGCTGATATGATGGGAGCTGCAACAATTGCTACTATGGGAGCTATGAATAGAGAGGTTACAGATAAAGAGTTAGAATCTGCTACAATGGGAAATGCATTAACATCTATAATATCATTATATTTAGTTCAATACCAACTGGAGTATTTGGTCAAAATGCTGCAATTGTAGCTATAAACAAGGTTACTAGTAGATTTGTATTGGCAATTACAGGCGTTGTATTAATTCTGGTTGGGTTTTCTCCATTATTGGGAGCAATAATAACAACTATACCTTCATGTATAATAGGAGGCGTTACTTTAATCGTATTTTCATCAATTGCTATGGCTGGTTATGATATGATAAGTCAATCAGGATTTACATCAGATAACAATCTTATAGCTGGAGTATCAATTACTTTAAGTATAGGTATAACTTCTGTTCCTCAGACATTGGAAAAGTTTCCAGAGCTTATTAGAACTTTAGTTGGAAACTCTTGTATAGTATCAGTATTTATCGTAGCAATGATAATTAAGTATATATTATCAATAAAATCGAATAAGTCTAATGATATAAAAATAGAGGCTTAAATTAAAATTTATAGGAGGTATAGTCATGGCTAAAATATTGGGAATATGTGGAAGTCCAAGAAAGGGAGCAACTGAATATGCAATACTACAAGCACTGGAAGAAGCTAAAAAGATACCAGGGATAGAAGTTGATTTTTGGACTGTAAGAGGGAAGAATATAGCCCCATGTATACATTGCGATGCTTGTATGAGAAAAGCAGAAAAATGTACAATACAAGATGATATGGGAGAATTAGAAAAAAAATTACTAGAAGCAGATGGATTTATAATAGGTTCTCCTGTATATGATATGGGTATAACTGCTCAATTGACTGCTGTATTAAATAGATTGAGACATATGTATTTGGTACATGGGTGTAATTTACAAAACAAGGTAGGTGCTGCCATAACTACTGGAGGGACTAGATATGGTGGTCAAGAAATGGCTAGGTTGCCAATTATAAATTTCTTTTTAATGCATGAGGTGTTGGTAACAGGAGGCCTTATTGGGGGATATACTGGTGCTAGTATTTGGAGTAAGGACGCAAAGGAACAAGGTGCAAAAGAAGATGAGGTAGGTATGAATACTATAAAAAGACTTGGTAGAGGGATAGCTGAAGCTGTTAAGGTATCTAAATATGGACTTGAAAAATGGAATACAGAAAAAGATGAACTAGGAATATTAAGTGAAGATGAAAAGAGCCCAGTAAAAGACCACTAGAATTTATTTGCTGATATATATTTAAATAACCCCTTTTAATGTTTATTAGATAGACTGTCATAAATATTAAAAGGGGTTATTTGGTATATAAAAATTATTTGTAATAAAGTAAGATATATTAATAAATATGATAGAATATATATTATAAATTAAATTTTAGAAATATAAGGGGGGAACTTTGAGTTCTTATAGATTTCTTATATTATAAGAACCAATACTTTATGCGGGATTTATTAAATGTAACACTTATAGCAGTACTTGTTTTGATAAATGCTTTTTTTGTAGCTTGTGAATTTGCTATGGTAAAGCTTCGTAGTTCTAGAATAGATACTATGATAGCTGAAGGCAATAATAATGCAATAAGATGTAAAACAATAAAAGATAATTTAAATTCCTATCTTTCTGCATGTCAACTTGGGATAACACTCTGTTCACTTGCATTAGGTTGGATGGGAGAATCTACAGTTAAAGAGTTAATTTTACCAATAATAAGTATCTTTAATCTTAGTGAAAGTATTATATATACTATATCAATTTCTATTTCATTTTTAATTATAACGATGGTAGAAGTTGTAATAGGAGAATTAGTTCCTAAAGCTTTAGCACTTTATAATACAGAAAAAATAATGCTAAGTACATCTTTTTTATTAATAGGGTTTTACAAGTTAACTTATCCAGTAATATATTTTTTCAACCTAAGTACTGATTTATTTCTTAAACCCTTTGGATATTCACAAGGTGATGAGGTTGATGAACCCCATACAGGTGATGAAATAAGATTATTAGTAGAAGAAAGTTATAAAAGTGGGCTTATAGATGAATCAGAGCAAAGATTGGTTGATAATATTTTCGAATTTGAGGAAAAGAAAATTAGAGAGATAATGGTGCCTAGAACTGATATGGTATGTATATATGAAAGTGATTCAGAAGAAAAGATATTATCGACTTTAAACGAAGAAGGTGTTACAAGATACCCAGTATGTAGAAAAAATAAAGATGATATATTAGGTTTTGTACATATAAGAGATTTATATAATCAAAAGATAAATGAAAATAAAATTGAACTAGAACAGATGTTGAGGGATATTATATATATATCTGAAAACTTAACTATAGATAAAGCTCTTGAAAGAATAAGAAAAGAGAAGCTTCAACTTGCTATAGTCGTGGATGAATACGGTGGTACATCTGGCGTGGTTACAATAGAAGATATACTAGAAGAAATAGTTGGAGAAATCCAAGATGAATTTGATAAAGAAGAGACTCATATTAAGAAAATAGGAGCAGATTCTTATTTAGTTGATGGAACTGAGTCGATTAACTATATTAATAAGTATTTTGGGCTTGATATAGAACATGATGGGTTTGACAGTATAGGTGGATGGATATCTTATATGCTTGGTTCAAATATTAAAGTAAATCAAAGTGTGACTTTTGAAAATTATAATTTCACCATATTAGAATTAGATAAATTGAGGGTTGTAAAATTAATCATAAAAAGTGTAATATAATTATATCAAAAAATATTGGAGGAATTGTATGCAAAAAGTAGAAGGAATTATTTTTGATATGGATGGAGTCTTGTTTGATTCAGAGAGAATATCTCTTGAATTTTGGATAGAGACATTTGAAAAGTATGGATATACTATGACTAAAGAAATATACACATCAGTTATGGGAAGAAATCGTAAGGGGATAATAGAAGGTCTTACGAATATATACGATAGCTCTGTGCCAATAATAGATTTATATGATGAAAAAACTAAAAACATGATTGAATTTATGGATAGAGAAGGGGCTCCTATTAAATTAGGAGTAAATGAATTAATCTCTTTTTTAAAGGAAAGTGGATATAAAATGGCTGTGGCTACATCTACAAAGAGAGAAAGAGCAGTAAAGAGATTAGCCAAAGCAAATTTAAAAGATTACTTTGATGCTATAGTCTGTGGTGACGACGTTATAAACTCTAAACCAAATCCAGAGATATTCTTAAAAGCAGCTAAAAAGATAAATGTAAATCCCCAAAATTGTATTGTTATAGAGGATTCCCCTATGGGAGTGGAAGCTGCATATAATGGTGGCATAAGGTGTATAAATGTACCAGATTTAAAAGAACCAGATGAACAGATTAAAGCACAATCACATAAGATACTTGAAAATTTACTAGAAGTTAGAGAATATCTAAAAAGTTTAAATTCTAAAACATGTAATAACCTATAATATAAAATGTTAAATTAAACAAATTAAATATAATTTCTTTGATTTAGAATAAATCCATGAATATGAGAAAAAATAATTATAAACAACTAGGAGGAATATTCATGGATAATGTAAGCTCTCTATTATATTTTTTATTTAATTTTTTCTTGTATGGTTTTATAGGTTGGATAATTGAAAACTTATACAGTTATTATACACAAGGTCATTTTCAAGAGGATGGATTTTTAAACGGTCCATTTAAGCCAATGTATGCAATTGCAATGTCGATTATAGTAGAGGTCTCAAGATTTATTGACCCTAATAATATATTTGCATTGCTTTTGTTATGTTTACTGGTACCAACAACCGTAGAATATATTACAGGTATACTTATGAAAATATATTTTAATAAGGTATATTGGGATTACTCTGATTACAAGTACAATAGTAGAGGAATAGTATGTCTAAAGTTTTCTATGTACTGGACTATATTGACTTTTATTGGAGTAAGATATTTTCAAGTATATATAGTTGATAACTTGTATCGACTTATAATGCCTTATTGGCCAATTCTTGTAACTGTACTATTGATAGCACTGTTTATAGATGAAATTTTTACTATAAAACTATTGAGAGGAAATAGAGATATAGTAGAAAGATAACTTTAAAAAGTATAGGTTAAACTTAGATTGTAGTAGAAAGAAAGCTATGTTAAAATGATGAAATCATTTAAAATTAGCTTTCTTTTTTATTTGATGAATTTATTTGAGAATATTATAATAGGTTATAAAGTTTTCTACTTAAATCAAAATAAATCATATAAAATAGGGAGTGATTGATAATGAGTAAAGTAAGATTTGGTATTATTGGTACAAGTAATATAGCAAAAACATTTCTAAGAGCTGCTTCTAGAATTAAAGAATTTGAATTGGTTGCTGTATATTCAAGGGACTTAGAAAAAGCTAAGGAATTTGGAGAGTCACATGGAGCAAGTATTTTTTTTGATGATTTAAAAAAAATGGCTAAATCAAACGATATAGATGCTATATATATAGCTTCTCCAAATGCTATACATTCAAAACAAGCTCTTACTTGTTTAAAATACAAAAAACATGTACTTTGTGAAAAATCATTAGCATCTAATTTAAAAGAAGTAAAACTAATGATAGAAACAGCTAGAGATAATAATGTACTTCTTATGGAAGCTATGAGGATTACATGTGTTCCAAACTTTAAGTCAGTTAAAGAAAACTTGTATAAAATAGGAAAGATAAGACGATACTTTGGAAGTTATTGTCAGTATTCTTCAAGATATGATAAATATAAGAATGGAATTATAGAAAATGCTTTTAAAAAAGAATTATCGAATGGTGCATTAATGGATATAGGGGTGTATTGTATACATCCTATGGTAAATTTATTTGGAGCTCCAAAGTCAGTGAAGGCAACTTCTCATATACTTCAAACTGGAGTTGATGGAGAAGGTTCAGCTGTATTTCAATATGACGATATGGATGCAATAATTCAGTATTCAAAAATAGCTGATTCTTATATACCATCTGAGATACAAGGAGAAGAAGGTAGCATAATAATTGAAAAACTGAATCTATTTGAAAAAGCTATTATAAAGTATAGAGATGGAAGAGAAGAAGATATATCTATTTTAAAAGAAAAAGAAGAGGAAAAACCTAGAGAAATAGAAGGAATGTATTATGAACTTGTGGAGTTTATAAGTCTTATAAATAACAATAAAATAGAGTCTAATATAAACTCTCATGAAAACTCAATAATTGTAATGGAACTTATGGATGAGATAAGAAGACAATGTAATATTGTTTATCCAGCTGATAGTATGTAATTTATATTGTAAAGTATTGATAATATATAAAAGTGTGAGGAGATGTATATGTATAATATAAAGTGGGCTGTATTGGGACCTGGGACTATTGCTTCAGAGTTTGCACAAGCTATGAATGAGTTAAATTGTAGCGTGTATTCAGTTGCTTCAAGAAGTATTGAAAGAGCTGAGAACTTTGCAAACAAGTTTGGGATAGAAAAAGTGTATGATGATTATGATAAAATGTTAAAGAATGAGGAAATAGATGTAGTGTATATATCTACTCCACATTGTAACCATTATGAATATATAATGAAAAGCTTAGAAAATGGAAAACATGTTTTTTGTGAAAAGGCTATAACAGTAAATGGAAGTCAACTAAAAGAGATTGTAACTTTAGCTAATGAAAAGAACTTAATAGTAGCTGAGGCAATGACTATTTATTATATGCCTTTATATAAAAAATTAAAAGATATAATAGAATCTGGAACTTTGGGAAAAATTAAAATGATACAAGTATCTTTCGGAAGTTGTAAAGAGTATGATGTTAATAATAGATTTTTTAGCCAAGACTTAGCTGGAGGAGCATTACTCGATATTGGTACATATGCACTTTCATTTACTAGATACTTTATGTCAACTCAACCAAGTGAGATTTTAACAACTGTTAAAAACTTTGAAACAGGTGTAGATGAACAATCTGGAATAATTTTAAAAAATTCTAACGATGAGATGGCCGTAATATCATTAACTATGAGAGCTAAGATGCCTAAAAGAGGTATTGTTGCAGGTGAATTAGGATTTATAGCTGTAGAAAATTTTCCAAGAGCATCAAAAGCTACAATAACTTATACAGATGATGGAAGACTTGAAAATATAGAATGTGGATATACAGAAAAAGCTCTAAAGTATGAAATTGAATATATTAATAATTGTATCTTAAATAAAGTAAAAGCTGATACTATAGAATTGTCTGTAGATGTTATGGATTTAATGGATGAGATAAGAAATCAATGGGGATTAAAGTATACTTTTGAATAAATTTAATTTTAGATTAAGTTAAAATGTATACATAATTAAGTATTAAAATGTCAGATTATAAGTATAAAAAAGTACTAAGAGGAAACTCTCTTTTAGTACTTTTTTTTATTTTTTTTACAATTTTGTAACAGTATCAAAAAAAGTTTTGACGATTTTATTACAATTTTGTAGTTGAATATATACATCAAAACTAATATGATTAATAATAACATAAATTTGAATATTTTTAGAGGAGAGAAAATATGAGAAAATTGATATACTTTATTACTCCGTTTATAATAGGCGTAGTATTTTTATTTGGGCTAGACAAATTT
Organism: Clostridioides difficile CD160; assembly: GCF_000449425.2. Classification (GTDB taxonomy): domain Bacteria; phylum Bacillota; class Clostridia; order Peptostreptococcales; family Peptostreptococcaceae; genus Clostridioides; species Clostridioides difficile_E. The sequence goes on along the minus strand of NZ_AVHW01000095.1, from coordinate 11,471 downwards.
CTTGATTCTAAAACTGATGAACTTTTGAGGGAGAAAAATCTAATTCCAATTATGGATGATACTTTAAGTGATATAAAGGATAAAGGAGTTACAGCAAATAATCATTTTTTAAGAGAAAAAGATATTATGATTTTGGGGTCATCAGAACTTGGTAATTCAACAAAACAACATCCAAAGTACTATTTTAACACAGATAGAAGTAAAGATAAGGTATTTGCAATTGGGAGAGCCTATACTCAGACATTACAAGATGCTGCAATATTAGGAAGTATGAATCCTAATGTTGACAATAAGAAAGTTGTCTTGTTAATTTCTATGCAATGGTTTATGGAGAAGGATGGGGTAACAAGCCATCATTATCAGTCTAGATTTTCACCAATACAATTTTATAGGTTTTTAGATAATCCAAAAATATCTAAAGAAAATAAGATTGAATATGCAAAAAAATCAAGCAAACTATTATGGGGAAGTGACGAGTATAAAGCAGAGGCACTATATGCAAAATTATATGAACCTAAGACCTTGTCGGAAAAAGCTGAGAAGGTGATTTTAGAGCCTTATTTTCAAGGAAGAAAGTATTGTATAGCTCTTAAAGAAAAAGGGATACTTTATAAAAAATTAATTAGGCTAGATGAAAGAAGAAAAGGAAAAAGAAAAGGGTCAATAAATTGGTCACATGAGAGAAAGAAAGCTATTGAAGATGCTAAAAAAAGAGTTGGTAAAAATCCACTAAATATTGATAAATATTATTATCAAATGCATTTTAAGGATGGTATAGAACAATTTAAAGGAAGAGATAAAGACGTAGATTTATTAACTTCTAAGGAGTTTGAAAGTTATAAACTTATGCTAAATGTATGTACTGACTTAGATATTAAGCCAGTTGTTGTACTAATCCCAAGTATGGGTAAATTCTATGATTTGACTGGGATATCTGAAAAAGAAAGAGACCAATACTATGATAAAGCACAAAAAATAGCAGAAAGTAAGGGTTTTGAAGTTCTAAATCTTAAAGATAAAGGGTCAGATAAATATTATTTAAGAGATGTAATGCATCTTGGTACGAAAGGATGGGTAGATGTCTGTGAGAGATTATTTAAAATATTTAAAGAGCAATAAGGAATTGGTAACTAGTATTTGTTTAACTATGGTTATAATATTGGCGATAGGAGTACTAACATTTACTCCATTTAAAGAATTGCCATTTATTTATAACGGATTTTAAAGGAGCATTTTTATATGAAAATTATTGAAGGAATAAAAAAATATTCAAATACAGATAGAATAGCACTAATGTGTAATGGAAATAAACTTTCTTATAAAGATTTAAATCAGTATTCAGATGCTATATCAGTATTTCTAAAAGATGTATACAAAGAAGAAGATACTCCAATAGTGATTTATGGAAATAAAGAAAATATGATAATGGCATGTATGATAGGAGCTTTAAAATCAGGTAGAGCATATGTACCTCTTGACATTAGTTTTCCAATAGATAGAGTTTTTGAAGTTACTAAAGAGATAAAACCAAAGGTATTATTTAATTTTAGTGATGAAAAAGATTTTGGAGATATCAATGTAATTGATATGGACAAACTAAATAACATAATAAATGAATATCAAGGAAAATCATTACATAAAGAAAACTGGGTAAAAGATGATGAAAATGCATATATACTGTTTACCTCAGGAAGTACAGGAAAACCAAAAGGGGTTCAAATAAGTTCAAACAATTTAGATAGCTTTTCGGATTGGATAAGCCCATATCTAAATATAGATGGAAGTGAAAAAGTAATAATGAATCAAGCAGCATATTCTTTTGACCTTTCAGTTACAACAATATATCCTGGTCTTATTCATGGAGCAACCTTATTTTCAATATCAAAAGATGTATTAGCAGACTATAAAGAACTATTTAGACAGTTTAGTATGTCAGATATAGCTGTATGGGTGTCAACTCCGTCTTTTGCAGGTGTATGTGTAACAGAAAAAGAATTTAATAGTAAGATGCTTCCTAAACTTGAATCAATGATATTCATAGGAGAAGCACTTTCAAAAAATCTTACTAAGGAACTTATGAGTAGATTTCCAAATACAAGAGTCATCAATGGCTATGGGCCAACTGAAGCTACTGTTGGTGTGAGTGTAAATGATATGACTCAGGAAGCCATAGAGGATGAAAAAAGTCTTCCAGTTGGATATCCTATGCCAAACTGCAAAATAAAAATACTTGATGAGGATGGAAATGAGCTTGAAGAAAATGAAAAAGGTGAGATTATAATAATTGGGCCATCAGTTTCTAAAGGTTATTTTAATAATAAAGAAAAAACTGACGAAGTATTCTTCTATGATGAAATAGATGGTGTAAAATGGAGAGCTTATAAAACTGGAGATATGGGATATCTTCTAGATGGAAACATATACTATTGTGGAAGAAAAGACTTCCAAATAAAATTAAATGGATTTAGAATTGAAATAGAAGATATAGAGAATAACTTAAGAAAAGTACATAATGTAAAAAATGCAGTAGTTTTACCAATATATAAGGATGAAAAAATTGCTTACTTAAAAGGTATTGTTGAGTTAAATGAAAAGAATGATTTAAGTAATATTAAAAATGGGATGGTAATAAAAAAGGAACTTGGAAAATATATACCTTCATATATGATTCCAAGAAATATTTCAATAATCTCTAAGTTTCCAACAAATATCAATGGTAAAATAGACAGAAAGAAACTTATGGAGGAAATTTAATGATTTTTTCACAGTATGGAGATTATTTTTATCTTTATATATTATTATTAACATCAATACCAGCAGTGATTTTAGGTCTAATGGGTAAGAATATAAAGTATTATGGTATGTTGGCAAGTTTATTCATGGTATTCTTAATTATAGGAATGGATGTCCAACTAAAATACCTAGTGATATTTATTATTTTTGAAGTGATAATAGTTAAAGGATATGAATATGTAAGAAGAAAAACTAAAAATAAATACATATATTGGGGCTTCTTGTTTGCATCAATGCTCCCAATAATAATCAACAAAATATCTCCAGTTACTTCTTTTGGGATAATTGGATTTATTGGAATATCATACTTAAATTTCAGAACTATACAAATGGTTATTGAGATTTATGATGGAGCTATAAAAGAAGTTAAAATTTCAAAAATGCTTTATTTTATGCTATTTTTTCCAACATTAAGTTCTGGTCCTATTGATAGGTCAAGACGTTTTGAGAAAGATTTGGAAAAACAAATATCTAGAAAAGAGTATCTAGAAGAATACTTGCTGCCTGGAATAAAAAATATTGTTATGGGTGTAGGTTATAAGTTTGTTATAGCATTTTTGATAAATACATATTGGGTATCAAGAATACCTAAAGATATGAGTTTTATAAATATTTTAAGCTATATGTATGCATACAGCTTATACTTATTCTTCGACTTTGCAGGTTATAGTCTATTTGCTATAGGGGCAGGATACATATTTGGAATACAAGTACCTATAAACTTTGACAAGCCATTCATCAGTAAAGATATGAAGGAATTCTGGACAAGATGGCATATAAGTCTTTCAAGATGGTTTGGAGATTATATTTTTTCAAGATTCGTTATGTCATCAATGAGAAAGAAAAGGTTTAAGAAAAGGACTACTGCTGCTCATGTAGCTCAGATGATAACCATGATAACTATGGGATTTTGGCATGGGCTAACTTGGTATTACGTTGCATATGGAGTATATCAAGGACTAGCGCTTGTTTTAACTGATATATATCAGAGAAAATCTAAATTTTATAAAAAACATAAAAAAGAAAAATGGTTCGAGAGAGTTCAAATTTTCATTACATTCCATATTGTATGTTTTGGATTACTGATATTCTCAGGTTATTTAGCTTAATTTTAAGGAGGCAAATTTATGCAAGAAACAGTTATAGAAATATTTGAAGATGTATTAGGAACTGATGAGATAAGAGAAGATTTAGACCTTAACTTATTTGAGACAGAGCTTTTAGACTCATTAGCTATAATTGAGGTTTTACTTGAAATTGAAAATAGACTAGGTATAGAACTTCAACCAACTGATTTAGAGAGAAAAGATATGTCTACTGTAAATAATTTAGTAAAATTCTTGGAGACAAGAAAATAAATTAATAGTTAAGTTTTAAATATTATTTTATAAAATAAAGTTTTACCAAGTCCATCTGATATTAATATTTGATGGACTTTTTTTATTATAATATACATTCTTTTAAATTGAACTTTAATTGAGTGAAAATGTTTATCATGGAATAATAATTTTGTAAAGGTAGGTATTATTGTAATATTATAGGAGCAAAATATACATATTTAGGAGGAAAGTCAATGTCTTTAAATTCAATAGATAGAAAGAAAGAAATACTTAAATTATTAGATTCAAAAGGTAAAGTAAATACAAAAGAGTTAGTAAAAAAACTAGAGGTATCATCAGAAACAATAAGAAGGTATTTGGAAGAATTAGAAAATGAAAATAAATTAAATAAGGTTTATGGTGGTGCTGTAAAAATAAATTATGGAGTAATTGAACCAGCGCATATAAAGAGAAATAGTACTAATTTAGATAAAAAACAGATTATTGCTAAATATGCAGCTAAATTCGTGAATGATAATGAATCAATTGTCATAGATGAAGGTACTACTAATTTACAAATTGTGGATTACATAGTATCCGTAAAAAATCTAAAAGTTATTACAAATTCTTATCCTGTACTATCAAAGTTGATTTCTTATGAAAATCAAGGTTTATTTGATGGGGAAGTTATATTTATTGGGGGAAAAGTAAATTTAAAGCATCAAAGAACAGCATGTCCAATGTCAATAGATACTATGAGAAACTTATATGTGGATAAAGCCTTTATATCTAGTGAAGGTATACTTGATAGCTTTGGGATTAGTAGTATAGACCAAAATAAAGCACTGTTATCAAAAGAATATATAAAAAATTCAAAAGAGAGTTTTGTACTGTGCGATAGTTCTAAAATTGGAATTGTAAGTATGTATAAGATAGCAGATTTAGAAGAATTGGATTTTGTAATTTGTGATATAGAACCTCCAAATGAATGGAGAGATAAATTAAATGAAATAAACATAACATGGATAGAAGCAAAATAAATACAATAAAATTATAAAATGTAACTGACTCATAGATTTATATGAAAAAGGAAATTTCAACTTATAATTTGGAGTTTTGTGAAGTTTTTATATAGAATAGTAAAAACAAGTACAACCAACTAAAACCAACTAAAAACAGAAATTTAATATACATTTAACCTAAATATGATGTATAATTAACATGTAAAAGTTATACTTTAAAAGTAAAAACAATTAAAAACACAAAAATTCTAAAAAGAATCTATGGGGGCTATAAATATGAAAAAGATATATGGAGAAAAAATAAAGGCAGTAGTATTTGATTGGGCTGGAACAACAGTTGATTATGGATGTTTTGCACCTCTTAATGTATTCATAGAGATATTTAAAAGAAGAGGTATAGATGTAACAATGGAAGAAGCAAGAAAGCCTATGGGAAAATTAAAGATAGACCATATAAGAGAAATGTGTGAAATGGATAGAATAAAAAACCTTTGGTCAGAAAAGTTTGGTAAAGTACCAACTGAAGAAGATGTGAATGAGCTTTATGCTGAATTTGAGCCAATGTTATTTGAAACATTAGAAGAATATACAACTCCAATTCCTCATGTTGTTGAAACTGTTGAGAAATTAAGAAAGAATGGATTAAAAATAGGTTCTACAACAGGTTATACAAGAGAGATGATGAATATAGTTGAACCAAACGCAGCAAAAAAAGGGTACTCACCAGATTTTCTTGTAACACCATCAGAAGTATCTCAAGGAAGACCATATCCTTGGATGTGCTATAAAAATGCTGAAGCTCTAGGAGTATCACCTATGAGTTCTATGGTAAAAGTAGGAGATACAATAAGTGATGTAAAAGAAGGCGTAAATGCAGGAATGTGGAGTGTTGCTGTAATAAAAGGTTCAAGTGAATTAGGACTTACACAAGAAGAAGTAGATAACATGGATAAAGAAGAGTTAAAAGTTAAGATGGATGCAGTTTCAAAGAAATTTAAAAAAGCAGGTGCACATTTTGTAATAGAAACTATGGCTCAATTAGAAGATGTTTTAGTAAAAATAGAAAATGAAACTATTAAGTCAGACTTTGTACCAGAAAATGATTACATATTGCTTACACCAGGGCCACTATCTACTACTAAATCAGTAAGGGCGTCTATGTTAAAAGACTGGTGTACTTGGGATGTTGAATATAATGACTTAGTACAAGATGTCAGAAGAAGATTAGTATCTCTAGGAACAAAAAATACAGATAAGTACACAAGTGTATTAATGCAAGGAAGTGGGACTTTCTCAGTGGAAGCTACAATAGGAAGTACCATTCCAGAAGATGGTAAACTTCTTGTAATTGCAAATGGAGCATACGGAAAGAGAATGAAAGATATATGTAATTATTTAAATATAGAATTTATTGATTGTACATTTAAAGATGTAGAGGCAGTTGATTTAAATGTAGTAGAAAATTTATTGAAGGAAAATAAAGATATAACACATATATCAATGGTTCACTGTGAAACTACTACAGGTAGATTAAATCCTATACAAGAAGTAGGAAAACTTGCAAAAGAATATAATAAGATTTATATAGTTGATGCTATGAGTAGTTTTGGAGGAATTGAGATTGATGTTGAAGATTTTAATATAGATTTTCTAGTTAGTAGCTCTAATAAGTGTATACAAGGAGTACCTGGATTTGGTTTTATAATAGCTAATAAAGAAGAATTATCTAAATGTAAAGGTATAGCTAAGTCATTGTCTCTTGATGTGTATGCACAATGGGATACTATGGAGAAGAATAATGGTAAATGGAGATTTACTTCACCTACACATGTTGTAAGAGCCTTTTATCAAGCATTATTGGAGTTAGAAGAAGAAGGTTCTGTTGAAAAAAGATACGCTAGATATAAAGAGAATCAGTTTACAATAGCATCAAGATTAAAATCTTTAGGTTTTGACACTTTGGTAAATGATGGTGCTCAATCACCTGTAATAACAACTTTTTTATATCCTAAAAATGCAAAATTTGAATTTATGGAATTTTATACTTATCTAAAAGAGAATGGATTTGTTATTTATCCAGGAAAATTGACTGATATAGATACATTTAGAATAGGTAGTATAGGAGAAGTTTATCCAACAGACATGGAGAGATTGGCTGATATAATCGAAAAATTCATCAATATGTAGAAGGTGATGGATTGTGAATTATTATAGAGTTTAGAGAATAATACTTTATAAGTTTATATAAAAAAATATATAAAGACTGAGTAATAGGGATATATTTTACTTAAACCACAAATCTAAGCGACTTAGATTTATAGTTTGAATATAATATTTCCCTATTATTTTTTTGATTATTTATATAAATTGAAATAGATATTAAATGAGGATTATTTTATTGAGTATAATTATTATACTTGACAACGTAACAATGTTTTGTTATATTAAATTTAAGGATAAAATATGTTAATGAAAGGATATCATTATGAATGAAGGATTAAATTCACTAGACTTTAATGGAGTTGGAAAGTGTAAAGGTGGAATTTTTGATAATGTTAATGTAACAGGAACAGGAAAGATAGAAGGAAATGTAAAATGTAGTAAATTTGATTCTTCTGGTTCAGCAAAAGTGTTTGGAACAACAGAATGTAATGAATTTTTTACATCAGGTTTAAGTAAAGTGGAAGGAAATATATTGGCTTCAAAAGTGGATATATCTGGACTTCTTAAATGCACAGGAAATATTAATTCTATCGAAATAGATACTGGTGGAATTATTAATGTTGAGGGAAATATAAAGTCGGATATTATTCATGGAAAAGGATATTTAAAGGCCAATGAGAATATAGATTGTGAAAACATCAATTTAAGTGGAATTTTAAATTGTAACGGATTTTTGAACTGTGAAGAAATTAATATTAGTTTGAATGGAATTTCTAATTTTAATGAAGTTGGAGCAAGTAGGATAAATATAAAAAAAGGTCATGGAGACTATTGTAAAAAGTTTCATATGTTGGAGAAAAAGCCTATAAACTTTGAAAAAATATCTTCAAATTTAATAGGTTTAGGTCTATTATCAGTTAGAACATATACAGAAAGTAAATTATTTGCAAATATTATAGAAGCAGATGAAATAAGCTTAGAAAATAGTGAAATCAAAGTTGTGAGAGGTAAAAACATTAAAGTAGGTAAGGGATGTTATATAGAAAGTTTAGAGTACAGTGAAAGTATAGAGATTGATGAAGATTCAATAGTTGCTGAAATAAAGAATATAAATGAGACAGTAAACTTAAAGAAAGATAAGTAATAAATGGTTTTAAAAATAAAATTTAAAATGAGGTAATAGTATGGAAAAAGGGTCTATAAAAATACTTGGAGAAGGATTTGTAAGCAGTGGGGAATATGAAAGCATAAAAATCATGGGAAGTGCTAAATCAAAAGGAAATGTTACAAGTGATGAAGTAAAAGTGTTTGGAGATGCAAAGTTTGAAGGTAATATAAATATAAAAAACTTTGTAGTAAATGGAAAGGCTGTTATAAGAGGTAATCTTAAAGCAGAACGTGTAAGAGTGAATGGTCAACTTAGTATAGATGGAGATGCAGAGGTAGATGACTTGGTTATAACTGCTCAACAGAAAGTTGATGGGAAACTGAAATGTAATAATGTTACAATAAAAGGACAATTAAGTGTAAATGAAAATATGTATGCACAAGATATAAAAATATATGGTGAAATGAGAAATAAAGCAAATATAGAATGTGAAGATATAAAGGTATATGGAGCTATAAAATGTGATGGCCTTTTAAATGGAGAAAATATATATGTTTATTCAGGAGGAGGTTCTTACTGTAAGGAGATAGGAGCAACTAATATACAAATAGGAAGAAGTAAAAATGCTTTTCAATTAATCAAAATTATTAATATTTTTTCTGGAAAATTTAAATGTGACTTGATAGAGGGAGATACTATTGAATTAGAGGATGCATCAATAAAAGATATACGTGGAAAAAATATATCTTTAGTAGATAATTGTGATGTTGGAAATATTGAATACAGTGATAATTTATCAATTTCAGATAATTCTACTGTAAAAAACAGTATAAAGGTGGGCTAGAGAAGTTATGGAAGAATTAATATCTAAGAAAGATTTACTGAGTAAAACTAATATATCTTATGGGCAATTATATAGATGGAAAAGAAAAAATATTATACCAGAAGAATGGTTTATAAAAAAATCAGCTTTTACAGGTCAAGAAACGTTCTTTCCAAGAGATAAAATACTAGAGAGAATAGAATTAATATTATCTATGAAAGAAGAGACTTCTCTTGATGATATTGCAAATATGTTTATGAAAAAAGATACTAATAAAGAGTTTGATATTGATTTTATTCTCAGTAAAGAAGTTATATGTAATTATACAAAGGAAATATTTCAAAACTTATATAAAAAAGAGCAGAGTATAGGTAAAAAAGAACTACTTATATTGAATATAATAGAGAAATTCTTAGTTAAATCTACAATAACTTTTGAAGAATTAAAACTGATAGTGAACATAATAGAAGAAAACTTTACAGCAATATATAATGAAAATGGTAAGATTTATTTATTTAGAAAGTTTGGAGTTCCATTTGTAGTAGGATGTTTAGATTACAAAAAGATAAGATTTGAAAAAGATGTAGTTAAGATTATTGAAATCGATTTGATGAAAGAAATAAATGACATTAGTATAAGATTGTCATAGTAGATTATCCTATCTAAATTAGCTAAGATAAATTTAGACGAAGTTATAGTTTTAAAGGAATAATAAAATGAACCATAATGTATTACTATAAATTATATTCAAAGGATATTTTATATCTATAGTAATCTTTATGGTTCATTTTACTGCTATGAAGATAACATGGTACTTATAAACATATTTAAGTAAAATCAAACCTATACTTTTTGATTATTTCTTTAGAAGTTCTTATATGCCAGTATAGTTTGTATTTATGTGCCTTACGGTATTTTTATGCTAATTTTGAAACTGAGGATTTATAGGTGGTCTAAAATTTACTTATAATATTTGCTGTAAAGCCATTATCTGTTCTAGTCGTTTATTACCCTCTGGATATGCTTTTTTAATCGCGTTTATAAGCCATTCCAGACTTTCTTTTGATAGTAAAGGAGAAGTAAATTCAAAATCAAGGCTGTTTTTTTCTCTATGATAATCGGATTCAAGATATGCTGGATTTGCAATAAGAAACAGTATTACTTCTGGAGCTAAAAATGGTATATTATTACGATATAATATTGCCTTATCAAGTTCTCTCGATATGTTTTTTTCTTTATCACAAATAAATTCTCCGTTTTTTCTTGTATTAAAGATAATATCAATAAAATCAAAATTTGTTTGTTCTTTATCTAAAATTTCAAAACTGAAAATATCATCTTCATAGGGTGTGGGTTCTATTTTGAAAAATGAACAGTTCGGCTTTATTGCCCACACATAAAAACAATTTAAAGCTCTTTCATCGTTAGAGTTAGTAATTTTTCTTAGACAATTCTCTGAATGTAGATGTTCATAAATATCCCAGCCTTTACCAAGTATGTAGTCAATGATATGTTTTCTATCTTCAGAAAATAACGTTATATCTACATCTGAATGAGTACGCGTTTTTATATTTGTAAATAATTCTATTGCATACCCACCACAAAAAGCATAAGTCAAGTTGCAGTCCTTCATAAATTCATAACATTCAGTTATAAGACGTTCCATAATTCTACCTCCAAATTCTAATAAATTGTTTTGTATATTTCTTATCAATATCTGTGTACAGATTATGAATAAAATTATATCATTTAATGCTATCCATCACAAGGAACTATCTTGTAGTTTTTGATTAAAAAATAGCTACGCACACTCGTGACTTTAGTCATGATTTAGTAGCTAAAATAGTCAGCATATAGGGAAACTTATATGTAGAGATAGGATAGAACCTATCCAATACTACTTGAATTGATGGAAACCCCTAAAGCTAAAAACTAAAACATAAGGATGAAATAAACCTAAGTGTGAAAGTTACGAAAGTAGAAAAAATTGGTTAGATGGTATAAGGTTAAACCCTAAGTACTTTAAAATGGGCAATCAGCAGGTAAACTCCGAATAGGAGAAACTTCAACGACTATTCCTCTTGAGGGAAGTACACTACAAGTTATTGGTAGTGGAAGTGGGTAGACCTTAACGGGATAATGCCGAAGGATAAGATATAGTCTGTGCTTGCATGAAAGTGTAAGAAGTTCATAAGAGAACTGCATAGGTAGTAGCGAACTTATGTGAACGACAACCTCAAAAA
>NZ_AVHW01000094.1 GCF_000449425.2 Clostridioides difficile CD160 | reverse complement strand
AAAAAGGTAGGTGATTTTAATGTGTATATTAACTCAAATTATAGTTGTAGTTTGTGTAGTACAAATCGTTATTAATTGTATTGCTAATCTTAATGTAAGTATTCTTTGCAATAAATTAAAAAAAGAAAATAAAGCTAATATAGACGAAGTTTCTGATGAAATTTTAAAGAAGGTAAATGAAGAGTTAAATAAATCATTAGAAAAAAGTCTTTAAGAGGCTTTTTTTATTTTGTAAAAAATGAAAGGAGATATTAGAAATGGATTGGTTAAAAGAATTACTTGAAGGAATAAAAGTAGAAGATAACAAGATTGATGTAGCTTCTCTTCAAAAGTCTATAGAAAAGAAAATAAAAGAGACTACAGTTACTCAAGAAGATTATGTGAATCTTGAAACACAACTTAATACAGCTAATGAAACTATTAAAAAGTTTGAAGGAGGTATGACAAAAGAAGATGTAGAGAATCTAAAAACAACTTATGAAACTGATAAGAAAACTTTAGAAGAAACTTACAAAAAAGAAATTGAAGAAAAAGATTTTAATTATTGGTTAGGCGATGCTTTTAAATCTGTTAAATGTAGGGATGAAATAGCATTAAAAGCTCATTTAGACATGGAAGCACTAAGAAATAGTAAAGATAGACAAAAGGCTTTTGAAGAACAGATAAACCCTTTAAAAGTTGATAAAGATTATTTATTTAATGCAACACTAGAAGGTGAAGAACCTAAAACAGATACTATAACACCAGGAGATGCACAATTAAAATCAACTGGATTTAAATTTAACTTCAATGGTGTAAAACCACATGAAAATAATAAACAATAACTAGGAGGAATAAGAATATGGCACAACCATTAGAATACGCAAAGGAATACTCACAAGCTCTAGCACAGGCTTATCCATATGTACTATATTTTGGAGAACTATATGCTACAGAAAATAATAATAGATATAGATGGACTGGTTCTAAAACAATAGAAATACCAACTATAAGCACGACTGGGAGAGTTGATTCAAACAGAGATACAATAACAGCAGCTCAAAGAAATTATGACAATGCTTGGGAGTCTAAACCATTAACTAATCAAAGAAAATGGTCAACATTAGTTCATCCAGCAGATATTGACCAAACTAATTATGTAACTTCAATAGGTAATATTACAAAGGTATATAATGAAGAACAAAAATTCCCTGAAATGGATGCTTACTGTATATCTAAAATATATGCTGATTGGATAGCTCTAGGTAAAACAGCAGAGACAACTGCTCTTACAACAGCAAATATCTTAGAGGTTTTTGATAAGTTAATGGAAAAAATGACAGAAGCTAGAGTACCTGCTGTTGGAAGAATATTATATGTTACACCAGGAGTTGACACTTTAATCAAGAATGCAAAAGAGATACAAAGAACTGTAAATATAAAAGATGGAGGGACTTCTCTTAATCGTCAAACAACTGATATTGATTCAGTTAAGATAGTTAAAGTGCCATCTAATCTTATGAAAACAGTATATGACTTTACTACTGGATGGAAAGCAGGTGCAGGAGCTAAGCAAATATTTATGTCTTTAATACATCCAAGTGCAATAATTACACCAGTTTCTTATCAATTTTCTACATTAGATGAACCAAAAGCAGTTACAGAAGGTAAATATTTATACTTTGAAGAGAGTTTTGAGGATGTATTTATATTAAATAAAAAAGCTGATGCAATACAATTTGTTGTTGAAGGAGCTGGAGCATAATGGCACAAGTAAGGAAATTAAATAGAATATTAACTATAGAAGAATGTAGAATAGATGATTTCTTAGAAATGGGATATGACTTAATAGATGAAACTGGTAAGGCAATAAAGTATGGTAAGTCATTAAATATAAAGGATTTAGTAGCTGAAAATAATATTTTAAGAAATAAAGTTGAATCGTTAGAAGAAGAAAATAAGAAGCTTAATGAGAAAGTAAAAGTTTTAGAGGAAGAAAATAGTCAATCTACAGAAAAAGCAGAACTTACAGAAAAAAGTAAGACTAAGAAGTAGGTGGATGTTATGAAAAAAGAAGCTGATAATGTGATTGACAGTATAGAAAAAAGACTCGAAGGGTTTGGATATGTTCTAAAGGATGGAGATAAATGGTTAATAGATTTTGTAAAAGAAAAGATAGAGAATATAATTAAACTTGATTGTAACATAAATGAAATTCCAAAAGAATTAAAAAATATTGAAATAGATATAATAGTTGGTGAGTTTTTATTTACTAAAAAAAATATGGGTCAATTAGATATAGAAAGTCTTAATTTTGAAGTTGTAGAAAAGTCTATATCAGAAGGTGATACAAAGGTAGATTTTGCTATAGGGAGTGGCTCACAAACACCCGAACAACGATTTGACAGTCTTATGGCATACCTTACTACTTATGGTAAAGATAAAATATTAACCTTTAGGTGTTTGAGATGGTAAATAAATCAATGAAAGCAATAGAACTTTTATATAGAGATAAATGCACTATAGTAGAATATAAACCAATTAAAGATCCTGTAAGTAAAAGAACAAATAACAAAGAAGTGATTGTATTAGAAAATCAACCGTGCAAGCTTTCATATAAGAACATTACTTCTACAGCAGATGGGAAAGTAGCTAAGCTAGAGCAAACTATTAAACTCTTTATATCTCCAGATATAGAAATTAAAGCAGGTTCAAAACTTATTATAACCAATCAAAATAATGTTACAAAAGAGTATATAAGAAGTGGTGAAACTGCTATATATCCAAATCATCAAGAGGTAATATTGGAATTATTAGAGGATAAAGCATAATGGGTAGAGGTGGAAGTGTTGATTTTAAAGAACTAAAGAAGTTACAAAGAAATTTACAAAGGTTGGAAGAAAGTCAACTCGATAAGTTTTGCAGAGATTGTGCAAAAGAGTTAGCAGCAAGATTAATTGGCAAAGCTATAAAACGTACGCCAGTTGACACAGGAGTGTTACGACAAGGTTGGAATGGTGTAGCTTATGCAAGGTCACTTCCAGTCATTAAAGCTGGAGATACTTACATTATAGAAATTATTAACCCCATTAAATATGCCAGTTTTATTGAATACGGACATAGAACTAGAAATCATAAAGGTTGGGTTAAAGGTAGATATATGATGACTATTTCAGTACAAGAATTAAGAGGTCAAGTAGATGTAATAATAGAAAAGAAATTAATAAACTTATTAAAGAAGGTATTTGATGCTTAATAATATAATTGATGGAATATCAGTAAAATTAGATAAATCGTTTGGAGAGAGTTATACAATTTATAGTGAAGATGTAGAACAAGGTATTAATGAACCTTGTTTTTTTATTTGCCCTTTAAATCCAAGTAAAGTACCATATCCAAGTGGCAGGACATTAAAAAAGAACTCTTTTGATGTACATTATTTTCCAAAAAGTAATGATAAATCATTTGAGATAAATGAGATAGCTGAAATGTTGTTGGAGGAATTAGAGTATATAAATGTGAATGAAGATTTAGTAAGAGGTACAAATATGAACTATGAAATTATAGATAATGTACTTCATTTCTTTGTTGATTATAACTATTTCACTATAAAAAGTAATGATACAGAAAAAATGAATGGAGTTGAATTGTTTGGCGGTCTAAAGAGAGGTGATAATTTTGAGTAAAACATTAAGTAAAGAAGATAGCTACAAGTTCACTAAGGAACAGATAGTTAATTCTAAGAAGTATATAAGTAGAAAAGATTTATTAAATGCAATTTTAAAAGAAAATGAGTTATATTCTTTTTCAGAAGTGGATGATAGAATAAATAAATTTATGAAAGGAGTGAGTTAATTTGGCTCTAGGTGGAGGAACATTTATAACACAAAATAAGGTACTACCTGGTGCTTATATAAACTTTGTAAGTGCTGCAAGAGTAACCAGTTCTCTTAGTGATAGAGGGATTGTAGCAATGCCACTTGAATTTGATTGGGGTATTGATGAAGAAGTTTTCCAAGTAACTAGTGATGATTTTGAGAAGTATTCAACAAAGTTCTTTGGATATGATTACACTCATGATAAGTTAAAAGGTCTTAGAGATTTATTTAAAAACATACGACTAGGATACTTTTATAAACTAAACAAAGGAGTTAAAGCTAGTTGCACTATTGCTATAGCTAAATATAGCGGAATAAGAGGTAATGACTTAAAAGTAATAGTAACAACAAATGTTGATGATAACACTGAATTTGATGTTGTAACTTTATTAGATAATAAGAAAGTAGATACACAAATAGCTAAAGTCATTACAGATTTAATTGACAACGACTATGTTAGTTGGAAAAAGGATGCAACACTAGAAGCAAGTGCAGGACTTGTATTTACTGGTGGTGCTAATGGAGAAGCAGTTACAGGGACAGAATACCAAGCTTTCTTAGATAAAATAGAAAGCTATAGCTTTAATGCTTTAGGATGTTTAGCTACAACAGCAGAAATTAAAAGTTTATTTGTAGAATTTACAAAGAGAATGAGAGATAAAGTAGGGGCAAAATTTCAAACAGTACTATATAAGAAAAATGATAGTGATTATGAAGGTGTAGTATCTGTTGAAAATAAAATAAAAGATGTTGGACTATTAGAGTCTAGTTTAATTTATTGGACTACTGGAGCTATAGCTGGATGCGATATAAATAAATCTAATACAAACAAAAAGTATGATGGTGAGTTTGATGTAGATGTTAATTACACACAAATACAACTTGAGGAATCGCTAAAGAGTGGTAAATTTATATTTCATAAAGTTGGTGATGAAGTTCATGTATTAGAGGATATAAACACTTTTGTTAGTTTTACAGATGATAAGAATGATGATTTCTCAAGTAATCAAAGTGTTAGAGTATTAGACCAAATTGCTAATGATATAGCGATTTTATTTAATGATAAATATCTTGGTAAAGTGCCTAACGATAAGGCAGGAAGAATAAGTTTCTGGAATGATGTTGTTAAGCATCACAAAGAATTAGAAAATATTAGAGCAATAGAAGATTTTAAAACTGATGATGTATCTGTAGAACTTGGAAATGATAAGAAAACTGTTATAGTGAGTGATGCAGTTAAGATTATTAACGCTATGAGCAAGCTTTATATGACTGTTTCAGTAAGCTAGAGAGGAGAGTGTTAAGTTTATGTTTCAACAAATAAAAGCGAGAGATACAATAAGTGCATCTAAAGCGGAATGTTATGTTACTATTGAAGGTAAAAGATATAACTTTATGCAAGCTATTAATTTAGAAGCTAAAATGGAGAAAAATAAAAGTGAAGTTCCTATCTTAAGAGACTGGTGAGGATATTTACTTTGATATACAGGTGACTAATGAAGACCCAACGAGTTCAGCTGGGCGTCAAACTATAATACTTAAAGACTGCAATATGGATAGTGGAATTATAGTTAAATTTGATGCAGATGGTGAGTATCTTGATGAAGATATGGACTTTACCTGTGAGGATTGGGAATTAGTTGAAAAGTTCAATATAATAAGTGGAATGGAGTAAAATACACATTTATAAATTATGGATGTGTATTTTTTATTTATAGGAACAGGAGATGGTTAAAATTAAAGATAAATATAAGATAAAAGATTCAATTTCTTTTGATTATAGCAAGAAAAGAACTATAGAAGAAAGTGTAGGGGAAATGTATAGAAAAGCAGGGCTATATTTAGTTGATATTGCTGATAAACTGGCACTTGATACAATTGATGGTTCATCATTAAAACCAATTACAATAACAATCAAATTAGATGAAAATGGTATTACAACAATAGAAAAACAAATAAAATATTTAGTTATGGAGGTAGAATAATATGAGTAATTTAAGTGCTTTTTTAGCTCAAAACGCAATAAAGGTTGATAATGTAAAATATATAGCAAGTGATAGATTTTTAGATGAAGAAGGAAAACCAGTTGAATGGGAATTAAGAGTTTTATCTTCTGAGGAAGATGAAGTATTAAGAAGAGATTGTACTAAAAGAGTGAAAGTAATTGGTAATAATGGGAAACATACTGGTCAATACACTAGTGAAATTGACTATAACAGTTATGTAGCTGAATTATGTGTAGCATCTACTGTATTTCCCGATTTGAAAGACGTTGAGTTACAAAATAGTTATGGAGTAATGGGAGAAGCTCAGTTACTGAAGACAATGTTAACAGCAGGAGAATATGTAAATTACACTGTAAAAGTGAATGAGGTTAATGGATTTGATACAACTTTTGAAGATAAAGTAGAAGAAGCAAAAAACTAATTAGGGGTGGCGATTTCGATGCTAGTATTACTCATTATTGTATTCAAAAATTAAAGTGGAAACCTAGTGAATACTTGAATTTAGAAGTTAATGAGAGAGCATTAGCAGCCGCCTCAATACTTGTTAAAATAGAAGATGAAGAAGAAGCAATGAAAGAAGCTGAAAGAGAGAAAAAGAGAGGGCGAAGAAGATAGAACTTAAAGATTAAATTGGCATAGTCACATACTAATATATGAAAATGTTACAATTTTGGAAATAGATGGATATGTATGTTGTATAGTATAATGTAGATAATATATCATCAAGTAAAAAACAACAAATAAATCTAAATTATGAGGGGTGTGGCTATGGAGAAAAAGACTTTAAAAACAATATGTATATTTGCTTTTGTAATTGGAATGATAGTTCTATTTTGTTGTATAGGCTTAGGTCAAATTAGTGCAGATTATCTTATTAATCAAAATGGTGTAATAGTGGATGCTAGTAAATATGATATTTATTTAGAACAATCTATTTCACAATATAGAAATATTGGTTCTATATTGGCTTTATTAGGAGGAATAGGAATACTGTTTGATAAAAGTGTTAGAAAACACTAAAGAAGTACATTTTTATTAAGATAAAAATTAATCTTTATTTAGGATGTGATAAATGATATGGCAAGAGAAGTATTTACTGTAAAAATGACACCATTAGAAGCTCAAAAAATGATAGAAGAAAACATGGATGCGGACATCATTTTTACTGATGCTTATAATTTAGGAGATGGAAAGTTTATATTAATCACAGCTTTTGATAGGTATTATGTAAGGAGTAGTAGTAATGCAGGTCTTTTAGTTATATGTGAAAATACAACAGAAGAAACACTAGTTAAAGTTGTTTCAACTGGTAGTGGTACTGGATTATTTCAAATTGACTGGGGAGCAGGTAGTAATTTTACTAAAAGAATAAGAAAGATACTTAATGAGTATATTATAAAAGTAATTGATATAGATAAAGATTAAAATAAAACATATTGAGAATAGAGAAGCACTTACTTAAATGGTAGGTGCTTTTGTTTTGCCAAATCTTACTTAGTTAAAGAAATATATAATAGGTAAAATATGTAAGCACTATATGTTATAATAATTTTAGCAAGAAGATGTAATCTACAATTTATAGAGTGGAGTTCATACTAGGATAAAACCTACTTCCTAATGAAAGGAGGTGGGAAGTATGGATAACTTTTTACTTAATGTAATAGCTGGCGTTATTGCTAGTTTAATATTTTGCTTAATTTGTAAAGTATTTATGCAAGTAAAAAGCCACTCAACTCGTGGCAAGAGTAAAAGTGGCTGGGAATTTGATTTTAAAATCAAGTTCCACAAATTTAAATAATTACTAATTGTTTAAATTATGAACTTCACTCTACTGTCAAATAGATTGTAGTTCTTCTTGCTATTATTATACCACAAATTGGTACAGATATTCAAAAATAATATTTTTTATAAGTAATGAAAACTAAATAGATAATATAGTAACGAATTACAAATATGTAGGTACTCTTAAATTGATAAATTATTCCATTTTATTTAATTTTATAGTTTGAATTTTATGATATAATAAAAATATAGAAATTTTGCAGTGAGCGATATTCGTGATAAAGTAGGCTTTAACAGTTGCAATGTAAGGCATTGAGAGCGTATGATAAGTGTTATCAATTGCACGACTAGCCGCTCACTGCAAATTTGAGAGAGTTTTATGTGTGTAAGTATTGAAAATGCTAAGTTTATTTTGGGGTTTTATATTAACTATGTGGTATGTAAAGTGTAATGAAATAAAAAAAATTGCATGGGAAGTATTAGTTTTATATTAACTATGTGGTATGTAAAGGCATTTCGGCATATGACAACTGCTATGAATATAGTACGTTTTATATTAACTATGTGGTATGTAAAGTTAAACACCTTAGTCTTATACTTACCATCTTTAATTGTTTTATATTAACTATGTGGTATGTAAAGTGAGTTTTCTATATTCAACATTATTAGTAAAATTATAGTTTTATATTAACTATGTGGTATGTAAAGTTGTTTAATTGGCTCACCTGTATTTTTGTTCCAAGCAGTTTTATATTAACTATGTGGTATGTAAAGGTGTTTTCTCTGCTTAATTGATAAATATTTTGGTATTGTTTTATATTAACTATGTGGTATGTAAAGGGGTAAGCAAGTTCTATAAACAAATAGCAGGAAGTGTTTTATATTAACTATGTGGTATGTAAAGAAGGTAAAACTTTAATCTTATAATAGTTATCTTGAAGTTTTATATTAACTATGTGGTATGTAAAGAATAAAAGGTATGACAAACAAATTTAATATACCTGTGTTTTATATTAACTATGTGGTATGTAAAGTTTGGAAAAAATGAAGAGATAGTTATAAAGCCATCAAAGTTTTATATTAACTATGTGGTATGTAAAGGACCTTTCTGTGTATTTTAGAAATCGTTCTGATAGTGTTTTATATTAACTATGTGGTATGTAAAGCAAAAATAAGAGGATAGGGGGGCAACACTTAGTGGGTTTTATATTAACTATGTGGTATGTAAAGTAGAGAATCTTATATGAGGTTAATCTCTTAAGCAGTGTTTTATATTAACTATGTGGTATGTAAAGAGGATAAAACTTTAATCTTATAATAGTTATCTTGAAGTTTTATATTAACTATGTGGTATGTAAAGTCTACATCATTATCAAAAGGATTATTCTCTGATGGAAGTTTTATATTAACTATGTGGTATGTAAAGTGTATCGGTTTAAGGGAGGGTATGTCTTTTTTAAAAGTTTTATATTAACTATGTGGTATGTAAAGTTACTTAAAAACAAGTAAAAAGCTATCAACATCCCTGTTTTATATTAACTATGTGGTATGTAAAGATTTTATTTGTTCCGCTAGGTAGAGGGTTAGTTATCGTTTTATATTAACTATGTGGTATGTAAAGCATTAGCTGCGCTTTTAATTTGAAGTCTAAGAAGCTCGTTTTATATTAACTATGTGGTATGTAAAGTCACTTGCAGTTGCAATGGTTGGTGTTATATGTCTAGGTTTTATATTAACTATGTGGTATGTAAAGCCATATTCAAAATACCAAACAACAGAATAAGATTTTGGTTTTATATTAACTATGTGGTATGTAAAGTTAGCACATTCTCTTTTTAATTTACTTAATATTATAAGTTTTATATTAACTATGTGGTATGTAAAGCATTGATAAGTAGCATAACCACCACCATTAAACATGTTTTATATTAACTATGTGGTATGTAAAGATGCTTCATATTAGGTCTACTGGCTACTATACTAGATAGTTTTATATTAACTATGTGGTATGTAAAGCAAAGTAGGCTTTAAATGTACGACTATATTTTCTTATGTTTTATATTAACTATGTGGTATGTAAAGATAGCAAAAAAAGGTTTAAAAAAATCAGACAATAAGGGTTTTATATTAACTATGTGGTATGTAAAGAACATAAAAAATACCCATAATAGAAATCGCAATCGGGTTTTATATTAACTATGTGGTATGTAAAGCTATTCGCAGATGTAGCAATAGGATTAAATAACCCAGTTTTATATTAACTATGTGGTATGTAAAGGTTCTCTTGCTAAAAAAAATAGTAATCATTTTTACACGTTTTATATTAACTATGTGGTATGTAAAGTTTACTAATTCATCGCTAACCAGGTCTAGTCCCTCGGTTTTATATTAACTATGTGGTATGTAAAGAAGCTAAAAATATTCGTTCTGTAAAAAGCATTTAATTGTTTTATATTAACTATGTGGTATGTAAAGACGATTGTTTGATACAGTGTTAGCCTAGTTCCCGACTGTTTTATATTAACTATGTGGTATGTAAAGGCAAAATCAAAAACTTTATCTTTTAGCCAACTACCCATGTTTTATATTAACTATGTGGTATGTAAAGTTGCTGTTCTTCCAAAAATAGATTGTATAGCAGCTCCGTTTTATATTAACTATGTGGTATGTAAAGTCCTACAAGTCAACTCACTTTTCAATAACTCTTTTAAGTTTTATATTAACTATGTGGTATGTAAAGTTTTAAGTATCATTCAATAATAATTTACAATGTTTATGTTTTATATTAACTATGTGGTATGTAAAGACGCTACTTAAAATTAAATTTGCTGGAAATTTTCTTAGTTTTATATTAACTATGTGGTATGTAAAGTAGTAAAGAAACTATAACTGTGATGTTGTGAGATAAGTTTTATATTAACTATGTGGTATGTAAAGTAAATGTGAGATATACAAAGAAGATAAAATAACTTTGTTTTATATTAACTATGTGGTATGTAAAGCACAACGTTGGACTAGTACAGTTATAACATCTATTCTGTTTTATATTAACTAAGTGGTATGTAAAGTCATTTGTTAATTTTTTCATTGTATTGTTATAACTTATTTTATATTAACTAAGTGGTATGTAAAGTTTATATACTGTACACGAGGGCTTTGATTAGTATCCATTTTATATTAACTAAGTGGTATGTAAAGTATAGTACTAGATATATGTATATGCAGTTGGAACTTATTTTATATTAACTAAGTGGTATGTAAAGGCCTTAAAGTACCCTTTGCTAGTTTTAAATCATTCTCATTTTATATTAAGTGGTATGTAAAGATAGACCCTCCAGTTGATTTATTTCCACCATTTCCTATTTTATATTAACTAAGTGGTATGTAAAGTTTTCTCCGATTGACGGTGTGTAGCCCTGCTCCCCTTATTTTATATTAACTAAGTGGTATGTAAAGAGGTTATGGGTTGGAATTACAAGAAAGAAGAATGTAGATTTTATATTAACTAAGTGGTATGTAAAGTAATGCCAAGAGCAATAGGAGCAACAGCAGAAATTGATTTTATATTAACTAAGTGGTATGTAAAGATAAGAGTAGTTTAAAAAGTAATTAATTTTTAATCTGATTTTATATTAACTAAGTGGTATGTAAAGAAAGAAATTATGTCGAGTTTTAGCTTTGAAACATATGATTTTATATTAACTAAGTGGTATGTAAAGTAGTAAAATCTTGTGTTCTTTTCCAACCATTAGAGCATTTTATATTAACTAAGTGGTATGTAAAGGGAA
>NZ_AVHW01000093.1 GCF_000449425.2 Clostridioides difficile CD160 | reverse complement strand
GAATATAAGGCTAATTGGTATGGTAGACAAATTGTAAAGGTAGGTAAATTCTTTGCAAGTTCACAAATATGCAATAAATGTGGGTACAAAAACAAGGAAATTAAGGATTTAAGTATAAGAGAATGGATTTGTCCTTGTTGTAATGAAACTCACGATAGAGATATAAATGCGAGTATAAATATACTAAAAGAAGGATTAAGATTAATAACAGTTTAAAATAGATAACGTATGTAAGGAACCGTAGGAACTACGGGGATAGCCTGTGGAGAATTGGTAAGACATATTTTAGTATGCGAAATTCTATGAAACAGGAACCCTGTGACTTTAGTCATGGGAGGTTCAGATTACTTAATTTGTAGTAATTCCCTTTCACTTTTATATAAAGACAAATAGAAAAAAAGAATCAAGTTTGCTAGCCAATAACTAGCCACCGTTGTGACAGCAAAGCTACGTGATAAGGCTCTGTATGCTCCTACTGTGTGACATGAGGGCATAAAAAAAGCGGCGTTTCTATCTTCCCTTGTGGGAATTACTAAACGCCACCTGTATAAATATAATAGAATATTTAAATAAAATAATTACATTGTTTTATTCAAATAATGAGTTTTTAAAATCTAAGAAATATCCTTGTGGATGAAGACATACAGGACAAGCTTTTGGTGCTTCTTTACCTACATGGATATGCCCACAATGTGTACATATCCATTGTATATCTTCATTTCTTCTAAATAAAGTACCTTCTTCTAAATCAGTAGCATATTTACCAAATCTATCACCGTGAACCTTTTCTATTTCAGCTATATTTTCAAATAATTTAGCTATAGCTTCAAATCCTTCTTCACGAGCTGTTTTTCCAAAGTTTTTATATACATCATCCCATTCTTGAAGCTCATTATGTTGTGCTGCTTTAAGATGTTGAGCTGTTTTATCATATAAATCTACAGGATATGCTCCTGATATATTTATATTTTCACCAGCAAATTCTTTTAGTTTAGTAAAGAACTGTTTTGCATGTGCTTTTTCTTGGTCAGCAGTATAATTAAATAAAGATTCTATTATATATAATCCTTCTTTTTTTGCTACAGATGCAGAAATATTATATCTATTTCTAGCTTGACTCTCACCTGCAAAAGCTCTTAATAAATTTTCTTTAGTTTTACTATCTTTTAAATTCATATTCTACCTCTCTATCACAATAAATTTTTACAATATTTGATTCTTTTTATTTATTATTCCAATAGGAGATATAATTATGCTCAATTTAGTCAGCATTTTTAAAATTATCATTGATTTTTTTTAAAATTCTAAGAAATTCTTGTTTTTCATTTTCTGTAATATTATGGTATGCTGTCTCTTTAACTTGTGTTGAGATACTATTAAAAGTATCTTCTATAAGTAATGCTTTTTCTGTAAGTTTTATATATGTAATACGCTTATCACTAGTACATTTTTGTCTTTCTATATATCCTAGATTTATGAGTTTATTAACCAATACTGTAACAGTAGACTTATCCTTTCCTATTTTAGTTGCAATTTCTTTCATTGTAAGTATTCCATTGTTTTCATAAAGTGCAGTTAAAATATTTCCATGAGTAGGTATCAATTCATATAAACCATTTTGACTAAGTCTACTTTCAATAAACTTAACCATATTAGCTTTTGTTTTACTTATGAAATGTATAATATATTTATCTTCCATAAATTAATCTCCAATCCTTAATCTATTTAAATTAGTTTGACATAAAACTATTTATAAACTATAATTAGTTTAACATAAAACTAATTATATTGGGAGGAAATTTATGAATAAAAAATTTAAATCATTATATATTACAGAAGAAGAAGGCAGTTTTAAGAGAAATATAGTTGAAAGAGAAATAGACTCATTGCCAGAAGGAGAAGTTTTAATAAAAGTAAAATATTCTTCTCTAAATTATAAAGATGCACTTTCTGCAAATGGAAATAAGGGTGTTACTAGAAAATATCCTCATACACCAGGAATTGACGCATCTGGTATAGTAGAATCTAGTAGTTGTGATGATTTTAAAGTTGGAGATGAAGTTTTAGTAACAGGTTATGATTTGGGGATGAATACTTCTGGTGGATTTTCAGAATATATAAGAGTTCCTTCTAGATGGGTAGTGAGACTTCCAAAAAATCTTTCATTGAAAGAAGCAATGGATTATGGTACAGCAGGATTTACAGCAGCTTTATCTGTATACAAATTTATAAACTCTGTAGATAAGGATATGGGAGATGTATTAGTTACTGGTGGTACAGGAGGAGTTGCAGTAATTGCAGCTAAAATATTGATTAAATTAGGTTATTCAGTTGTAGTATCAACAGGAAAATTAGAAGAACAGAAAGAAGTACTGTTAGATTTAGGAGTTAAAGATGTTATACATAGGTCAGAAGTAGACGATAATTCAGGTAGACCTCTACTTAGACCAAGATGGGCTGGAGTGATAGATACAGTAGGAGGAAATACTTTATCAACAGCAATAAAGACAACTAATTATTGTGGAGCAGTGACAACTTGTGGTAATGCAGGTGGAATTGAGTTTACAAGTTCAGTGTATCCATTTATCTTAAAGGGAGTTACTTTATATGGTATAGACTCTGTAGAATGCCCAATGAATGTAAGATTAAAGATATGGGATTTATTATCTAATGAATGGAAATTACATGATTTAAATGATATGGTAAATGTAGTATCGCTAGAGGAATTAAATAATAGTATAGATTCAATAATGGCAGGAAAGCATGTAGGAAGAACAGTAGTTGATTTAGAAAAAAAGTAGGTAGTTAAATTAAATTTATAAGTATAATTTTAGAATATTAAGAAAAAATGAGATACCTTAAATTTATTTAAGAGTATCTCATTTTGATTTTTATGTAAAGGATTATTCATGAACAATTAATTCAAAGACATCAGGTCTTGAATAATGACCTTCTGAGTCAAAATCTAGTCTACTAAGAACTATCTGTTCTAAGTCTAAATCAGCTATTAACATTTCTTCTTTATTGAAAATAGGTCCAGCTACATATTTTCCAAAAGGGTCAACTATACAGCTTCCTCCTGGACACATAATTTCTGGTTCGACATCTAATTCTTTATAGTAATTAAGGTCAGTTGGATACATATTTTTTTCAACGTATTGATTACATCCGATAACGAAACATCTTCCTTCTAAAGCAATATGCTTCATAGTTGATTGCCATTCTTCTCTTGAATCTGCGGTAGGAGCTATATAAAGTTTTACTCCTTTAGCATAAAGAGCTGTTCTAGCTAATGGCATATAGTTTTCCCAACAAATCAAGCCCCCCATTTTTCCATATGGAGTATCAACTACTGTAAGAGTACTTCCATCTCCTTCGCCCCAAATACATCTTTCTGTTCCTGTAGGTTTAAGTTTTCTGTGTTTACCAATAAGTTTACCTTCTGGAGAGAAAAATAAGTTTGTGCAATAAAGAGTACAGTTTATATCATTACCATCTCTTTCTGTTATACCCATTGATAAGTATACACCTGCTTCTTGAGCTGCTTTTCCTAATAAATCTGTTGTAGCACTAGGAACTGGCACAGAATTATCATAGTATCTTTTCCAATCTTCTCTACCTTCCATTGTCCTACTTCCAACAACAAATCCAAATGAAAGACCTCTTGGATATGCAGGTATGAATGCTTCTGGGAAAACTACTATATTTGCTCCTTTTTTACCAGCTTCTTTAATTAATTCTAATGCTTTTTCAACTGTTTTTTCTAAGTCCATTATGACTGGTGATGCCTGAACAACAGCAATTCTTACACTTTTATTTTCTTTGCTCATAAAAAACCTCCTAAAAATATTTAAATTTGTTGCTTTGAACAGACTACATCAAATGATATTTGATAAGTAAAGTCTTTATATTGTGAATAATGATGTAACTGTATACTTAAAATGATACATCATGATTTAAAAAATTACAATTGTGCAAAAACAAGTAAGTTCAAATATTTAATCTCACTATTTTATAATAGCTTTTTAGCAATATGAAGACTATTAAATTGTCTTATTTATAATGAATAGTATTTATTTCTTGGCGAACAATAATTAAAAACAAAACTTTTACATGAATAAAGTCTAAAGAAACAAATTTAATGTAATGTAATATAATTAAAAAGAAAACAATGAAGAAAATTTATAAAAATAGACAGCTTAAGGAGAATTTTATGAAAGAAAAAATTTATTACAATGGAAATATCATTACAATGGAAGATTCAATATGTGGAGATGCTATTCTTATAAAAGATAAGATAATAAAAAAGATAGGAACAAAAGAAGAAGTCTTTGCTTTAAAAAATAAATATACAGAAGTTATAGATTTAAAAGGGAAGACATTGATGCCTTCTTTTATTGATTCACATAGCCACTTGATAGCTTTTGCTACTACACTAAAGTTAATTCCTTTAGAAGATGCAACTAGTTTTAAAGATATAGTAAAAAAAATACAGGATTTCAAAGATAAAAATAATATAAAAAAAGGCGAATGGATAATTGGATTTTCATATGATAATAATTTCTTAGAAGAAGATAGACATCCAGATAAAGATGTACTTGATAGTGCATCTTTAGAGAATCCAATACTAATTTCACATGCTTCTGGTCACATGGGTGTTGCAAATACACTAGGATTAAAGCAACTTGATGTTACTCATGAAACACAGGACCCAGAAGGTGGGCATATTGGTAGAGTAGAAGGAAGTCAAGAACCAAATGGATACTTAGAGGAGAATGCATTTTTTAATGTATCGTCTAAAATAAAGCAACCATCACCAGATGAGATTTTTAAATCAATTGACAAAGCACAGGACATATATCTAAGCTATGGTATTACAACAGCTCAAGAAGGTCTAATGGCAGAGAATCAGTTTAACCTTCTAAAAACAATGGCAAGTCAAAAGAAATTAAAGATGGATATTGTAGGATATGTGGATTTGAAAAAAAGTAAATCTGTAGCAGATGGAAATAGAGATTTTATAAAGAAATATACAAATAGATTTAAAATAGGAGGATATAAAATATTTTTGGATGGCTCTCCACAAGGTAAGACAGCATGGTTAACTAGACCATACGAAAATTCAGATGATGATTATTGTGGATATCCTATATATAAAAATGAAGAAGTAGAGAAATTTATAAATATTTCATTAAAAGAAAAAATGCAACTTCTAACTCATTGTAATGGAGATGCGGCAGCAGACCAGTTGATAGATTCATTTGAAAAAGTTTTAAACTTAAAAGAAGAAAATAGTAAAAATGATGTAAGACCAGTTATGATACATGCTCAAACAGTGAGAGAAGACCAAATTGATGATATGAAGAAAATAAATATGATACCTTCATACTTTGTAGCTCACACATACTATTGGGGAGATATTCATATCAAAAACCTTGGAGAAGATAGAGCATTTAAAATTAGTCCACTTAAAACAACTATAGAAAAAGGTCTAACTTACACTTTACATCAGGATACACCAGTAATAGCTCCTAATATGCTTGAAACAGTATGGTGTGCTGTTAATAGAATTACGAAAAAAGATGTGCAAATAGGAGAAAATGAAAAGATAAGCCCATTAGATGCTTTAAAGGGTGTTACTATAAATGCAGCGTATCAATATTTTGAAGAAGACAAAAAAGGCTCGATTAAAGAAGGTAAATTAGCTAATTTAATAATACTAGATGAAAATCCACTTACAATTGACCCTATGAAAATAAAAGATATTAAAGTACTAAAGACTATAAGAGAAGGAGAAGTATTATATTCTTTAAAATAGATACAAGTTACATGAGTTTGTTACTATATAAAAATAGACTTAAATAACAAATTAGGTAGAATTAAATGATATTATAGCTAAATCAACAATTTATTATATTGAAGATTTACCAGTATAATTTTGTTAATTCTACCTTCTTAAATAAATATCAATTTATTGAGTTATCTATGTAGTATGTCAGATAATTAAGTAGATAATAGTTTATGAAACAATTATGTATATTACTTTACTTTCAATTTCATTAGGATTTCCCCATTTATGTCTCATGCCAAATGGAATTTTTACACTATCACCTTCATTTAGTTGAAATATATTGTCTTCTAAGCTAAGCTGGACACTTCCTTTGAGAACATATGCAACTTCATCTCCGTCATGCCCATTTTTTTCCTTACAATAAGACTTAGGAGCTAAGTTCATAATGGCAAACTCAAATTCATTAAATGGATTACTTGATAACATTTCATATAAAATATCTTTTGAGTCTGGCAGAATTAATATCCTTCTTTGATTATTTCTCACAATTAGTTCTAAATTATCTATAGAAGGAATAAAAAAATTGACTAATGGTACATTTAAAGCATTTGAAATTGATTTTAAAAAACTTATGGATGGATTTACACTTCCTTTTTCTATTTGGCTTATTAATGAAGGTGTAACTTTAATTAGTTTAGATAAGTCTTTTATACTGAGATTCTGTTTTTTTCTACATAAAGTCAATTTCTTACCTATATTTGAATCGCTCATCTAAATCCTCCTATTCAAATAAATTATTTATAAAGAATTATATCATAAGGTAAAAAAATTTATATGAAAGTTAATAATTATATAAGATTGGTAAATAAAAAGTCAAAATAGATAATTGATTAGCAAAATCGATATAATTATAATGAAGTTAATTATAAAAACAACAATTAAAAATTAAATTGTATTAATTTAATTAAATATAATTTGACAACATATAAAAAAGTTAGTAAAATATAAATAAATTAAATAAAAATAAATAGGTTCGGATAAAACAAAAAAGATTTCTTAACCTCAGACAGAAAACATATTATCAAAATTATTTGAGATTAAGAGATAACATCCAATCTTAAGTACTGAGGAGGAAAAAATGCTTGATATAAAAAGAATAAGAGAAAATCTAGATGGTATAAAAAAAGCTATGGAAAGAAGGGGTGAAAAAGCCTTTAGCCTTGATGAAGTAGTTAAGTTAGATGATGAAAGAAGAAAAATTCTTCAAGAAGTTGAAGTCATGAAAAATGAATTAAATATAGCATCTAAAAATATACCAAATCTTATAAAAGAAGGTAAAGATGTAGAAATTGAAAAGGTCAAGTTAAAAGAGTTATCTGACAAGATTAAAATTATAGACCAAAACCTTAAACAAGTAGAAGATAAGATGGAATATCTGTTAATGAGAATACCAAATGTACCACATCCAGAAGTTCCACAAGGTGAAACTGATGAAGATAATGTTGAGGTAAGGACTTGGGGAGAGACTACTAATTTTGATTTTGAATCTAAGGCTCATTGGGAAATTGGAGCAGGACTAGGTATACTTGACTTTGAAACAGCTAGCAAAATAACTGGTTCAAGATTTACTCTTTATAGAGGATTAGGAGCTAGGTTAGAAAGGGCATTATTAAATTTTTACCTAGACACAAATACAACAGTAAACGGATATACAGAGGTTATTCCACCATTTATGGCAAATAGAAATAGTTTTTTAGGTACAGGACAACTTCCTAAGTTTGAAGAAGATATGTTTAAAATAGAAGGACTGGACTATTTTCTAATTCCAACATCAGAAGTTCCTTTGACCAATATACATGCTAATGAAATACTTAAATTTGAACAATTACCAATAAATTATACAGCATATACTCCATGCTTTAGGTCAGAAGCTGGTTCTGCTGGAAGAGATACAAGAGGATTGGTAAGACAACATCAATTTAACAAAGTAGAAATGGTTAAAATAGTAGCACCAGAAGAATCTTACAATGAGTTAGAAAAGCTTACTAACAATGCTGAGACTATGCTACAATTATTAAAATTACCATATAGAGTAGTGAAGATATGTACAGGTGATTTAGGATTCACAGCTTCTTTTAAATATGATGTAGAAGTTTGGATGCCAAGTTATAATAGATATGTTGAGATTTCATCTTGTTCAAACTGTGAAGATTTCCAAGCTAGAAGAGCAGGAATAAGATTTAAAAGAGATAAAGATTCTAAAGCTGAATATGCACATACATTAAATGGCTCTGGATTAGCTATTGGAAGAAGTGTTGCAGCTATATTGGAAAATTATCAACAGGAAGATGGTTCTGTAGTTGTTCCAGAAGTTTTGAGACCATATATGGGAGTTTCTGTTATTAAATAAGAGTTAAATTATGTATTTTTAAATAATACAATAAGCTAGAAGTAATTAAAAAATAATAATGAATATAAAAAAGTGTACAAACTAATGAATATTGATATAGTAAGCTATCATATGAAAGAGTATGTATACTTTTTTATTTACTAAATTTATTAAAAAATAAACATAAATAATTTACAAGTAGAAAGGAATTTTTTATGAAAATTCAAAAGACAGAGTGGGGATATATTGAATGGAAACACACTTATGATGAAAACAATCCAAAACAAGCTATGAATATATATATTGCAGTAACTATGCAAGGTAAAAAACATTTTAATCATGTTCATTATGGTCAAGAGCAAATGATATATATTTTAGAAGGAGAAGGTCTGTATATCATAAATGGAGTATGGAAGCCATTTTACCAAGGTATGATTTTTTATATAGAATCTGGCAGTACACATGAAACTATAAATACAGGTGATAGACCAATAAAAGAACTTATTGTTTCAAATAATGTAAACGATGTAGGAGAGAGTGAGGTTATAGATGTTAATCCTAATAATTATTTGAAGAAAACTTTAATAAATTATAGCGAAAGTACTTTAAATTTGTATGCAGCAATAGAATCAATTCGTGGTCAATTTATAGACCCATTCAAAATTCCATTGATTATATATGATGATTCATGGAATATAGTTTTAAAAAATCCTTATTTTCCTCTATTTTGTTTTGAAAAATGTAACCCTATGAAATTTCCTCAAAACTGTGATTGTATGAATCAAAAAAGTAGCAACCAGTTTGTATGTAAGTATGGGATAACAATATATAATATTCCAATATTATACAAAAACAATAGTATAGGAGTGATAAGAGGAGGATATGTATTATTATCTGATTTAAATTTAGATACAACACATAGTAATTTATATGATATACCAGAAGGTGCTGCTAGAAGTATAAAACGTCTCTTAAAACAAATATCTAAAAATATAATAAATTTTTGTTCATTCAATGACATAAGAAAAGATTTACAAGAAAAAGAGAATACTATTGCAAGAACATATCATTATGGCGAGCAACTTGAAATGAATTTAAAGGTAGCTCAAGATATGGTTACCAACTTAAGAATAAACCATCACTTTTTATTTAATACTCTAAATTCAATGGCAAGTATAGCACTTGATGATGGTAGTTATGATTTGTATAGTGCAATAATAGATTTATCTAAAATGTTTAGATATACAATGAGGTCTGATTTACGCTTTGTAGAATTAGAATCGGAAATACTATATATTAAAAATTATTTAAACTTACAGAAATTGCGTTATGGAGATGCGCTTAAAGTAAAGTATCTTATTCCTGAGAAGCTCTATAGTCTTTCTGTACCGTTTAACTTTATTCAACCTATTGTAGAAAATGCTTTTACACATGGATTTAGAGATATTGATACAGAAAAACGAGTTGAGATAATTGCAAGAGTTGATTCTAAGTATGCTATTATACAAATTCGTAATAATGGAACTATTTTAGAGGAGGACAGTATAGACAAAATAAGGGCAGGTATTCGTAGTAATAATGGTCATGGATTGTCTTTAATATATACAAAATTTACATCTGCTTATGGAAATGATTTTGATATGAATATAAAGTCAAGTGATAAAGAGGGGACTTACATAATGATTAAAATTCCTATTGAAAATTGTAAGGAACATGTATAGAGCTTATGAAAAATTAATAAGTTTTATAAATGTTAAGAAATATATTAGATGTTTTTATGTTGTTTTATATATCTTACTTTTTTATATTATTAAGCTAAAAGGGAGGAATTCTCATGAGAAGAGCACTAATAATAGATGATGAAGAAGCTGTTCTAAAAATAATAACACACTTTATAGAAATGAAAGATATGCCAATAAAGATTGTTGGTAAAGCAACATCTGGTGATGAAGCAGTAGCTAAAATAATTGATTTAGAGCCAGACATAGTGTTTATAGATATTCAGATGCCAATATATAATGGGTTAGAGGTAATAGAAAAAACATCTCACCTAGCCAAAAAAATAAACTTTGTCGTAATAACTGCTTTTGACTATTTTGAATATGCACAAAAAGCCTTGAGATTAAATGTAAAAGATATACTCCTTAAACCATTAGACATGAATGAGTTTAATAAGTCTGTAGAAAATATTATCGGTTATCAATATACTAATAATAATTTATTAAATGAGATACTAGAGTATGTAAACTTAAATTATAGTAAGGACTTAAAGCTAAATGATTGTGCTAAATTATTTTTAACTAATCCATCTAATATATCTAGGATTTTTAAAAGTAATTTGAATACAACTTTTATATCATATCTAAATCATATAAGAATAGAAAAATCTATTGAGTTACTTGAAAATACTACGAAAAGTATAAATGAGATTGCAGAAATGGTTGGTTATAATAGTCTAAATAATTTCTACAAAAATTTCAAGATAGAAAAAGGAATGACTCCTAAAGTCTATAAATTAAATACTAAAAATTGAAATTGATAAATAAAAAGTCAATATAGATAATTGTTTGAGTGTGCCTGAATAAGTATACTTTAATTATAGCAAAAATTAAAGCGCTTTAAACATATTTAATAACATTAAACCTTATAAAAGCTGTACCTATTTATATAAAAAAATATATATAAATAAAAATAAAAAGATATACAAAATAAAAAAAGCAAATCAAATACTATTCTAAAAAGACAGAATTTTCATTTAATTTGCTGAGGATTTATATTTGTTTAAGAAGGTAACTTTATAATGGAGGTAATTTAATATGTCAGACAAAGTAAATGTGAAAAATATTATCTGTATTGCAGGGGCTTATTTAGCAACAGCAATTGGTTCTGGATTTGCTACAGGTCAAGAAATACTCCAATTTTTCGCCTCCCAAGGGTATATGGGGCTAGTTGGAGCATTAATATCAATGGTGTTATTTTCATTTCTTGGAGCTGAAGTTATAACTAGAGGTAGAGAATTAAAACTTAAAGAACCAACGAGAATTTATACTTTTTATTGTGGAAAGATTTTAGGTAAATTCTATGAATGGTTTAGCCCAATATTTTTATTTGGAATTCTTATAGTAATGATTTCGGGTGCAGGCTCAACTTTAACTGAATACTATGGTATAAATCCTTATTTGGGAAGAGTTTTGATGGCTGTTGCTACGTTAATCACAGTGTCTATGGGTTTAGAAAAATTAGTAAGTATACTTGGTCGTATTGGACCAGTAATAGCAGTATTTACGATTGCTGTTGGGCTAATAAGTTTATTTAAACATTTAGATGGATTATCTATGGTTGGAGAAGCTATGAAGAATATTGAAGTTACAAAAGCATCAGGAAGTCCAATAGTTTCAGGAGTAATTTATAATACATTAAATATTATTGTAATGATTGTTTTTTTAACAGGAATGGGAGCTTCTATTGAAAGTAAAAAGGATGCTTTCTGGGGAGGTCTATTAGGTGGAGTAGTATTTATGACTGCTGGAATAGTTATGTATTTGGCTATGATTTCAGATATAGGAAACTTATATATGAAAGAAATACCATCACTTTATTTAGCAGATAATATAGCTCCTATTGTAGGTGTACTTTTCTCAGTTGCACTTATATTAGGTATTTATACGACTGCTGTTCCACTTTTATGGTCTGTAACTAATAGGATTGTTGAAGATGAACACCCTAAATTTAAACTTGTAACAACAGTAATAGCTGTTTTGGCTTGTATAGGTGGATTTTTACCATTTGGTAAACTAGTAAACATTCTATATCCATATACAGGTTATATGGGACTTTTAATTTTAGTCTGTATGGTATATAAAGCTATTACATGTAGAGAAAAATCAACACAAAGTCAGGAATAGGGTTACTTATCAATAGATTATAGTTAAGGGAAGTTTTTTATATAATATAGATTTTAAAAAGTCAAAATAGTTAAATAAATTGCAAGATATGATAATATATTTAATTAAAACGATGTAGTAAAATATAAATATAAACGAAATTAAATTGAATTTATAAAAAATATCTTTATTAATATTAATGACTTATATATAATTTGTAGTTAACATAGTAGAAAAATCAAAAATAAAAATTTTGGAGAGGTGTTAGTATGCATGAACTTATTTTGATATCAGAAAAGTACAAAGAAGATATTTTAGAGTTTTTTACAGATATTCATATGCACCCAGAACTAAGTTTTAAAGAATTTAGGACTACAAAAGCTATAAAAGATTTATTAGTAAGTTTAGATATAGAGATATTAGATATGGGAATGGAAACAGGAGTTGTAGGGTTATTGAAAGGAAAGTACGATGGTCCTACAGTAGCATTAAGAGGAGATATTGATGCTTTACCAATCCATGAAGAGGTTGATATTGAGTACAAATCACAATATGATGGTATAATGCATGCATGTGGACATGATATACATACATCTTGTCTTGTAGGATGTGCATATGTACTATCCCATATTAGAGATAGCCTTCATGGAAATGTAAAGTTTATATTTCAACCAGCAGAAGAAGTTAATAAAGGAGCAAAGATGCTAGTTGAACGAGGAGTAATGGAAAATCCAAAAGTTGATGCTATATTTGGTCTCCACAATCATCCAGATATACCTTGTGGAAAAGTAGGTGTTAAGTTGGGTGGATTAATGGCAGCGGTAGATACTATTAAGATAGAAGTAAATGGTTTTGGAGGGCATGGAGGTATACCAAATAGAACAATAGACCCTATAGTAGCATCAAGTGCAATTATAATGGGTATTCAAACAATAGTAAGTAGAAATATAAGTCCATTAGAATCAGCTGTTATATCAATAGGCACTATAAATGGAGGAACTGCAAATAATGTAATTTCAGAAAAAGTAGATATGACAGGTACATGTAGAAGCTTTAGTAATGAGGTACGAAAGAAAATATCTGAAAATTTGGAAAATATAGTTTGTGAAATAGCACGTGGATATCAAGCAACTGCAAAACTAGATTATTTATTTGATTTACCAGCTGTTATAAACAGTAAAGAAATGTACACAATAGCTTGTAAATCTGTATGTGACTTGTATTCAGAAGATACTGTAGTTGATCCAATACCTTCCACAGGAGGAGAAGATTTTTCTATATTTATGGAAAAAGCACCAGGATTTTTTTACTGGTTAGGTGTAGGCAACAAAGAACAAGGTTGTACGTATCAGTGGCATAATCCTAAATTTAAAGCTGATAAAAATTCTATTTTAGTAGGTACAAACGTACTATGTCAATCTGTTATAAATTATATGGATAAATTTAAAAAGTAAAATTTAACATAGAGTGTTTCTGGAGATAAAGTTTATGGGGGGGATTAGTTTGAGGAAAATTAATTCACAGGAAAAAAACAAAGATAGTGGACTATTAATGAGAGCATTAAATGTTGTAGAGATAGCAGGTAATAAACTTCCAGACCCAGTAACCATATTTTTACTACTATGTATAATTGTCTTAATATTGTCAGCAATTATATCCAGTTTAGGAGTAGAAGAAATACACCCTTCTACAAAAGAGGTTGTAAAAGTAGTAAATCTACTAGAGAAAGAGCAGATTCAATCCTATTTAGGTAGTATAGTTACAAACTTCCAGTCATTTGCTCCATTAGGATTAGTATTAGTTACGATGCTTGGAGCAGGTGTTGCTGAGAAATCTGGATTTATGGAAGTATTAATGAAAAAAGGGATAAGTAAAGTTCCACAAAAACTTGTAACTGTAGCAATTGTATTTGCAGGTATGTTATCACATACAGCAGCAGATGTAGGATTTATAATATTACCACCACTTGCAGCACTTGTTTTTTTAGGCA
Source organism: Clostridioides difficile CD160 (assembly GCF_000449425.2). Taxonomy (GTDB): domain Bacteria; phylum Bacillota; class Clostridia; order Peptostreptococcales; family Peptostreptococcaceae; genus Clostridioides; species Clostridioides difficile_E. Next base: position 32,727 of record NZ_AVHW01000093.1, on the reverse strand, counting down.
TTGGAAGACATCCTCTTGTAGGTATGTTTGCAGCCTTTGCAGGTGTTGCAGGAGGATTTGCAGCAAATGTCATGCTTAGTACGACAGATGTATTATTAGCTGGATTTACAATACCAGCAGCTCAAATGATGGACCCATCTTATCAAGGTAATCCAGCAATGAACCTTTATTTTGCTTTTATATCAGCAATAGTTTTAACTTTTGCAGGAGCATTTGTAACTGAAAAATTTATAGCTCCTCGTTTTTCAAAATACAGTGATTCAGAGAATGATAAGGATATGCAGGAATTGAGTGAACTTGAAAATAAAGGTATAAAATACGCTTTATTATCATTGTTAGTTGTTGTGGTAGTAATAGTTGCTTTATGTATAGGTGACAATGCATTTATGAAAGATTCAGAAACTGGTTCAATACTATCTAGTAATGCACCTTTAATGAAAGGTATAGTTCCTATAATCACTATTATATTTTTAACTCCAGGATTAGTGTATGGAAAAGTAAGTAAGAAGATAAAGAATGACAAAGACTTAGTATCTATGATGGGTAGTAGTATGAGTGATATGGGTGGATATATAGTTTTAGCATTTATAGCATCTCAATTTATTAATCTATTTAATCTTAGTAACTTGGGAACAATTTTATCAATAACAGGAGCAAAAGTCTTGGCAGAATCCGGGATACCTAGTTATGGATTGATAATAGGATTTATATTTCTATCTGGATTTATCAATTTATTTGTAGGAAGTGCTTCTGCGAAATGGGCTATTTTAGCACCTATATTTGTTCCAATGTTTATGTTACTAGATTTTAATCCAGCATTAACTCAGATAGCTTATCGTATTGGGGATGCTTCAACAAATCCAATAAGTCCACTTTTTCCGTATTTCCCAGTTATATTAGCTTTTGCTAGAAAATATGATAAGAATCTAGGTATAGGTACTGTCATATCGAATATGATTCCATACTCGGTGGTATTTACATTAATAGAAATAATATTGTTATTACTGTTCATGGGTATTGGCATACCATTAGGACCTGGTGGAGGAATATCTTACATTTTATAGGTTTTTATAATAAATTTATTAATAAAGATTAAATCAATAAAATATATTCTTTAATTAAGAGGAGGATTATTATGTTAAAAACAACAAAAATTTCAGACCCAGAGTTATATAATATTGTAGCTGGAGAGTTGGTTAGACAAGAGCATAATATTGAGATGATAGCTTCTGAAAGTACAGCACCAACAGAAGTACTTGAATTGAGTGGATGTGTATTTACAAATAAAACAGAAGAAGGTTATCCAGGGGCTCGTTTTCAAGCAGGTTCTGAAGAAGCAGATAAACTTGAAACTCTAGCAATCAAACGTGCAAAAGAAGTATTTGGAGCAGAACATGTAAATGTACAGCCATACTCAGGTTCTACAGCCAACTATTGTGTATATTCATCAATATTAAAACCAAATGATACTGTCTTGAGTATGCGTCTCGACCAAGGTGGACATTTAACACATGGTAGCACCGTTAATTTTTTACACGACATTTATAAATATGAATTTTATGGAGTAGACCCAAATACTGGACGTATAGATTATGACGCTCTTGAATCAAAAGCAAAAGAATGTAAACCAAAACTTATAATTGCAGGAGCAAGTTCATATCCAAGACTAATAGATTATGAAAGAATATCGAAGGTTGCAAAAGAAGTAGGGGCTTACTTTATGGTAGATATGGCACATGTTGCAGGATTGGTAGCAGCAAAAGTAATTCCTAGCCCTGTACCTTATGCAGATTTTGTTTCTTCATCTACAACAAAAACTTTCTGTGGACCAAGAAGTGGTATTGTACTTTGTAAAGCTGAACATGCAAAGAAACTAGATAAAGGTGTTTTCCCAGGAACATTAGGTTCTATACATCTTAATACAGTTGCAGCAAAAGCCTTTTCACTATTGTATTTAAGCACAGATAAATTTAAAAAAATAATGGAACAAGTGGTAGTAAATGCTCAAACTTTAGCATCTGAACTTATTTCACATGGTTTTAGTATTGTAAGTGGAGGAACTGATAACCATATAGTTATGGTTGATTTAAGAAGCAAAAATCTTACAGGAAAACAATTTGAAAAAGCTCTTGAATATGTAGGAATAACAGTTAATAAAAATGTTATTCCTGATGACCCACAGTCACCATTTGTAACTAGTGGTGTTCGTATAGGTCTTACATCAATATCTCAAAGAGGTCTTAAAGAAAAAGAAGTTATACAAATAGCAGGAATAATGAATAAGGTAGCAGAAAATATTGATAATAAAGAAGTACTAGATGATTGTAAAGTGGAAGCTCAAGAGCTTATATCTAAGTTCCCATTATATCCAGAAGGGTATTTTGAAGATTAAATATATTGATTTATATAGCCCATAACCTATAAAGCCTATAACATAAAACCTAATAATATATAATTACTATAAGGGGATGCCTCAAAATAACAATTTGAATCATCTCCTTTTTTATATAAAAAATAAAAAAGGTGTTTTCGAAGAACTCTTAATCTATGTGATAAATGTAGCAAATACAGGTGTTGTAAACATCTCATTGTGAAAAGCTACACTTGCGTGTTATAATGTTATAAAAAATAAATTTGGAGTAATGTCATGATTGAAAACTACACTTTGTGTGAAATTGAGGAATTAAAGAGTAAAATACATAAAAACATTAATGTGAACGATGATATTGTTTGTGGAATTTGTGATAAACTGATTTCGCTTGCAAAAGAAAATAAAGATTGGCAAAGTGTAGCTTTTGGATATGTATGGCGTGCCGATTATTATTTCTATGTAGAATCAAATATGAAATGCGTATCAAAAGAGTTAGAGTATGCACAGGAGTATATTGATGAAAAGAAACCAAGTGAGTTATTAGAAAAATTTTATGCAATGCATAGTTTGCTTTTTTCAAATTCATATGATAAAAAATCTGCATTTAAATATACTTTAAAAGCCTTGGACATTTCTGAAAGATTAGACATTAAATACCGAATTGGTATAAATTATGGAAATATTAGTTCTTATTATTTGGATTACGAATTATATGATGAAGCAATGCTTTATTTAGATAAAGCAATGAAAGTATTGCGTTCTTTGCCAGATACAAAACCACGTTTTCTTCGAATGTTGTTAATTAATTTCATTAGTATATATTTAAAACTAGGTAAGCTTGAATTGATGAAATCAACTATTGAAGAATTGAGTTCACTTCCATTTGAAGAGAAAGATTTAAAAATCTATGTTGATTATGGATATTTACTTTATTATGCAGAGATACAAAATCAAGAAAAGAGTTTATACTATCTGCAGGAAATGAAGAATGATGGACTTATGACTTTTCCAAATCGCGTTTACTTAATAGAATTTTTGATGAATGCAATAGAAGCAATGATACATATTAAAAGTAAAATAAAATCAAGTGAATTATTACAATCTTTACAAGAATTAATAAAAGAAGATGAACCAGAACCTTTATTGAAATTGTGTAAGTTGAAAATTCAGTATTCACAGCAATTTGAAACAAAAAAGGAACTGTATCTTCATTATCGTGACTACTATAGCTTATATTTAAAAGCACAAGCTCAATCAAATTTGTTAAAGATAGAGGGTTTGTGTGCTAAGATTGAATTAAATGATACATATACTAAGTATAATCAATCAAAAAAAGTATTAAAAGAATTATATGACCTTGTCAATTATGATGAATTGACCAATATATACAATCGTTATTATTTTAATATTAAGCAAGATGAAATTCTCAATAGCAATAAGTATACTAATATTGGTCTTGCAATATTTGATATTGATTACTTTAAAGAATACAATGATTATTATGGACATTTGGCAGGTGATGAAATATTAAAACAAGTAGCTAGTATCCTAAAAGATAATGCAAATGAACAAATGGCAGTCTTTCGTTATGGTGGCGATGAATTTATTTGTCTTAGTTGGGACTTGAATCTTGAACAAATGGCTAATTATGTGAATCAAATAAAAGAAGCAATAAAATTAAAAAGTATCGAACATATACATTCACGATGTTCAAAAATAATAACATTGTCAATTGGCTATGGGAATAAGACCGTTTCAACTAAAGTTGATGTACTTAATTTGTTTGACGAAGTAGATAAAGCACTATATGCTGTTAAGAATAATGGTAGAAATAATGCTAAATCAATACTTGATATGGAAGGGGTGCATAATGACTAACTATAATGTAGCACTTGAACAAATTCAATTGCTGATTGATCGAATTCAGCATCGTTTTGAACATAATTCTAGATTTAATAAACACGATTGTGATAGGTTGCTAACTATATCAGAACAGTTAAACTACTTCTATGGACAAGCACTGGCTCATGTGTATTTAGCACAATATTTTCAGATGAAGTGGGATGGAGATGCCTATAATTTTCATTCAGAAAAAGCAAGAGAACTTGCTGAACATAAAAACTATTTTGATGTGTTAATTGAATATTTTAAACTTGAGGGCTTGCGAAATGTTACTATTTGTGACGAAATAGCAGCTCTTACTATATATTTAGAAGGTATCAAAATTGCATATAAAATTAAAGATAAAAAATCATGTGCTATTTTCTATAACAATATTGCTGATATATTTTATACAAGTGGAGTATATACAATTGCAGAGCAATTCTATACAAAAGCATTAGATGTTATAAAAGATGTTCCTATAAAAAGTGTACTCTTTTACTACAAGTCTATACTTGTGAATCTATTACACCTTTCTTGTGTTCAAGGAGAATTAGATAAAGCTCTGAAGTATCATGAAAAATGTTTAAGTGTAAAATGTGAAGTTGGCATTTTACCTTTATTATTTATGGAAGGAGAAATACGTCTTCTATTATTAGAAAATAAGGAAACAGAAGCATTACATAAAATAGATAGTTTGATAAAAAAGTTGATTGAAAATAAGGAAGATGCGTTTTTGCTGAAATCCACTTATTTGTATTTAATAGAGTTTTTGCTTTTGTTGAAAAGAGAAGAAGAGGCAGCCTGGTGCTTAAACCAATTAGACACATTGTATAACAACAAGGATCAAAATATAACTATACAAATTCAAAAATTACATGTTCAATATGCAATTCTATTTGGACATGAGACTGATGAAATTTATGAAACTTTTTATGAAACCATATTAAAAGGAGAAGTGATAGGTAAGGTATCAATGGGGGAAAGCTTCAAAAGTCTTATTTCTCTCTATGAAACAGAAAAAGAACAAAACCTTATGTTGGAAAAGCAAGTTAGACTACAAACAGTAGCAGATATAGATGAACTTACAAAAATTTATAATCGAAGATACAGCAGTAAACTTATAAGTAAATTAATCCAAGATGATGAGGTTTTATCCATTGGATATGTTATGGTTGATATCGATTTTTTCAAAGAATATAATGATTACTACGGTCATTCAAAAGGTGATGAGGCAATAAAAGAAGTTACTACTTTATTAAAGAATAACTTGCCAGACAACGCTTTTGCTGCACGATATGGAGGAGATGAATTCACTTGTATATTTGTTGATAGAAGTGATGATGAAATTATTACATTTGTTAAGTCAGTTCAAAAAGAGCTGAGAGAAAAAAATATTGTACATTTAAAAAGTAAAAACTCTAAACAGCTCACTTTATCTTTTGGGATATATAACGAGATACATGTCGATGGTTGTGATGAATTAACCCTTATTAAAAATGCTGATTTAGCCTTATACCAATCCAAAAATAAGGGAAGAAATGTATATACAATTTATAAACAAAGGAGCCAATCGTGATGGAAACGGAAAAGAATATCACCTTAAAGCGCCATATATATGATACTTCATATATTTTGGAAAAATATTGTAAAGTAAAAGGTAGTGATGAAAGATACGCTTTAATACATTTCAACATTAAAAATTTTCGCTATTTTAATACAAAGTATGGGAGTAAAGCAGGAGATGAAGTCTTGATATTGATTTTTCAAAAGATAATAACATTTTTAGAAGAAAAGGAGTATGCTGCATATTTATATGCGGATAACTTTGCATTTTTAGTTAGGTGTGATGACTCCAATTACCTTATATATGAACGATTGATACCACTAATTGAAATGTTATATCGTATAGATGATGAGCGGATTTATAGAAATCTTTTTATGTCTATGGGGATTTATGTGATTATTAACCCAGAAGTCTCATTTTATGATGCACTAAATTATGCAAATCTGTGTAGAAAAGAGAGTGAAACTTTATTTAATAGAAGTTCTTGTATAGAACTTTATGACGAATTTTTTTATAAAAGCTATATGGACCGTATGAAACTAGAAATAGATACAGCAGATGCATATAAAGAGTATGAATTTGTTACATATCTACAGCCAAAAGTTAGCCTAATAAGTGGAGAAGTTATAGGTGCAGAGGCACTACTTCGTTGGTTTGATAAAGATGGAAATAGCGTACCATTATATAAATTTCTGCCTATCTTAAACCAAAATGGCTACATTAAGTTAATTGATATTGATACTTTTGAACAAATGTGCCAATATTTGGACACAAGAATAAAAAATAACCAGAAGGTTGTACCAATCAGTTTTAATATTTCAAAGTCATATTTTTATGACCCAGATATTGTTCAAAATTACATTGATGTATTTGAAAAATATAATATTCCTAAGCACTATATTGAAATTGAATTTATGGAATCAATTTCTTTAAATGATACTGAGCGTTTGAAAAAAATAGTATCTGATTTTAAGGGATATGGGTTTACATGTTCTCTAGATGATTTTGGCGATGGATACTCTTCTTTTAATGTATTACTTAATGCGCGTTTTGATATTATCAAGATGGACCGTCAGTTTTTTTTAAATAACTTAAATGGTAATAGTAATTTAGTAATAAAGACTATTATAGATTTAATTCATTCCTTAAATATGAAGGTGACTGCTGAAGGTGTAGAATCCAAAGAACATATAGAAAATTTAAAAGAATATGGATGCGATATGGTTCAAGGTTATTATTACTATAAACCTATGTCAATTGATTCATTTAACATGATATTGGACGAACAGGATGATTGTCAGGAATTATAAAAATTATTTTTTTAGAGGGAGAAAAATATGAGATACAAAAAAATTATAACATTATTATTAGTAGCTATGCTTGCATTAAATTTGGTGGCATGTTCTACACCTAAACAAGGGGATACAACAAAAGGCTCAGTTTTTAAGGGTACTCAAGGAAAAGAAATGGTAACGTTAAATGTCACATCAGAGCCAACAGAATTGAATCCCATGAGAATGAGTGATACTATTGCCCAAAGTATTCTCTATCATTGTATGTCTGGATTCACAAAGTTGAATGAAAAGGATGAGCCAGTAGCTGATTTAGCAGAACGTTGGGATATAAATGATGCTAACACAATTTATACAATGCATCTAAGAAAGGATGCAAAATGGTCAAATGGAGACCCAGTAACTGTGAATGATTTTTACTATTCTTGGGTGACACAGATGAAGCCTTCTACTGGAAGTATATTTGCTGCATATATATATAAGAATATAAAAAATGGAGAAGCATTTTATAAGGGGGAGGTTGACGAAACACAGCTTGGGTTAAAGGTATTAGATGATTATACATTAGAAATTCAATGGTCTCATCCAATGACTAATGGCTTATTTTATTTGTCACAACCATATTTTTTACCAATAAATAAGAAGGCTTATGAGACGATCGGCGATAAACAGTACGCTAAAGAGGCAGATAAAATGGTAACAAATGGCGCATATAAAATAACAGAATGGGTTCATGATGACCATCTTACAATGGAGAAATCTGAAGAATATTATAATGCATCAGAAATTAATATTCCTAAAGTTAAGTTGGTCATGATAGGAGATGCAAATACAAGTTTGAATGCATTTACTGCTGGAGAAATTGACCTTTGTAACCTATATAACGAACAAATTAAACTCGTGGGAGACAAAAGTAAAGATACTATTCAATCTTACATAGATGGAGGTTCTTGGTATTTAAGCTTTAATACACAAAATGAGTATCTTTCTAACATAAATCTAAGGAAAGCACTTGCCTATTCTATTGATGTACAAAGTTTGCTTGATAATGTAATTAATGATGGTTCTATAGCAGCTAACGGTCTTGTGCCAGGTGTTATAAAAGGTGTTGATGGTAAAAGTTATGCAGAAAAACGTGGTAGCCTATTTAAGTATGACAAAGATAAGGCAAAGGAATATCTTGATAAGGCACTTCAAGAACTTGGGATAGAAAAGAAAGATATTAAACTTGTATTTTGGACATCAGATACAACATACAATCAGAATCAGGCTGCCTATTTGCAACAACAATGGAAGGAAAATCTTGGATTGGATGTAGAACTAAAATCTACAGCAGTGAAAGCTTTGTCTGAAGCAACAATGAATGGTGATTACAGCTTTGCAGTGAATGCTTGGGGGCCTTCTGAGAATGATGCAATTACATTTTTAGAGAATTATACAACAGAAAATATGAATAACCATGGAAAGTATTCTAATCTAAAGTATGATAAGTTGATTGAGGATTCAACTCATGAGAGCGACCCTAAAAAGCGTCAAGAGATACTGATACAGGCAGAAAAAATTCTAATGGATGATATGGTTATAGGACCGATGTATTTTACATGTACTACTTATGCAGTTTCTGATAAACTAGTTGGTCTAGTACGTACACCATTTCAATTCTTTAACGTTTTAAATGCTCATATTAAGTAAATAAAAACAGGACAGGAGCAGACAATATGTCTTTACAAATGAGGTATATCGCTAAGCGACTTATTTATGCGGTACTTACTGTATGGGTTTTGATTTCCATTACATTTTTATTGATGCAGATGCTTCCAGGTGACCCTTTTTCCGGAATTAAGGTACTTAATCCTGAGATAAAAGCTTCTTTAGCCACAAAGTATGGTCTAGATAAGTCTGTATTAGAGCAGTATGGAATATATGTGAATAATTTGATACATGGAGATTTTGGTTCTTCCATTGTATCTGGTCGTCAAGTCATAGATATCATAGCCCAAGCATTCCCAGTTTCTTTAGAACTGGGAATACGGGCTTTGATTTTTGCAATTATTTTGGGATTTTTGTCAGGGATTACAGCTGCTTTGAAGCATGGGACGAAGTGGGATACATTGACAATGATTTTGGTGCTTCTTGGGGTGTCTGTTCCATCATTTATTATTGGTGCTTTGTTGCAGTATTTTTTTGGAATTATGGTGTTTCAATTTACTGGTATCCATTTTTTTGCCATTATAGGATGGGGGAGTGAGAATAGCAAGATTTTACCTGCATTTGCGCTCGCCTTTGGTTCTATGGCAAGTATTGGGAGGTTAATGCGTTCTAGTATGCTTGATGTACTTGGGCAGGACTATATCCGTACAGCAAAGGTTAAAGGAATCAAGAAAAAAGATATTATCTTTCATCATTGTCTACGTAATGCATTAATGCCAGTGATAACAGTTCTTGGTCCTATGACAGCAGTTCTGTTGACTGGGACATTTGCTGTAGAATATGTATTTTCTATTCCAGGTCTTGGAAAATACTTTGTAGACTCAGTACAGGCCAATGACTATCCAGTGATTATAGGAACAACATTGTTTTTTGGTATGTTTCTCGTATTGTGTAATTTAATCGTGGATATTTTGAACAGTTGTATAGACCCTCGCATAAAATTAGGAGGTGAGGAAAATAGACAGTAGTAAAAGAGTACTTGTCCATGAAGATTTTTCTTCTACTGATGGCTGTAATTTAGATATGACTAATAATAAACAGGTGTATCCCTCTATGAGTTTTGTAAGGGAAACTATATCCATACTATGCCACAATAAAATTGCAGTAGTGTCATTTATAATGATACTTCTTCTGATTATAGGCTCAATATGTTTTCCAATATTTTGTAATTTTGATTTTGCATCTCAGAATGTGGCATATGCAAATACACCCTTTTTTAGCAAAGACCCAAGTAGTGGTTTTACTCATATCTTTGGTACAGATAATCTTGGGCGTGATATTTTTGTACGTATTTGGTATGGGACACGAGTATCACTTCTAGTAGCAGGGGTGGTAGCTATCATAGACTGCATAGTAGGAGTAGTATATGGTAGTATTTCTGGATATATAGGTGGCATGGTTGACAATGTAATGATGCGTATATTGGAAATCATTAGTGGAATTCCATACCTTGTTGTTGTCCTTTTACTCATGGCAGTGCTACCACAGGGAGTTGGAACTTTGATTATTGCCTATACTCTTGTAGGATGGACTAGTATGGCACGATTGGTAAGAGGACAGGTGATTTCTCTTATGGAGAGAGAATTTATAATTGCTGCAAGAATTATGGGAGCAAGTATGGGACGGATTATTTTCTGCCACCTAATTCCCAATATGTTAGGTATTATTATTGTACATATGACATTGAGTATTCCAGGGATTATATTTACAGAAGCATTCTTATCAATGTTGGGAATGGGAGTCCCTCCACCATATCCATCATTGGGAATTATGGCAAATGAAGGTGTTGCTGTTTTTCAGACTTATCCAGTAAGGCTTTTAGTGCCAGGACTATTTATTTGTCTTATAATGCTTTCTTTCAATCTCTTGGGAGACCAACTTCAAGATGCTCTAAATCCTAGGTTGAGGAGGTCTGCTGATTATGGACGATATTCTGAGAATTAAGGAATTGAATGTGTCTTTCGATATGCACAAAAGAACCGTAAATGCAGTTCGAGGTGTTTCGCTTTCTATGAACAGTGGCGAGATTCTTGCACTAGTGGGTGAAAGTGGCTGTGGTAAAAGTGTAATGGCACAGTCAATTTTACAACTGAATCCTTCACCACCAGCTAAAATTATGGCTGAAGAATTGAAACTTCTAAACTTTGATATTTTGAATGCATCAGAAAAAGAGATGGAACAAATAAGAGGTACTTTAGCAAGTATGATTTTTCAAGACCCTCTGACTTGTTTGAATCCTACAATGAAAATAGGTAAGCAGATTACAGAGTCGCTATACAGAAAAGAAAAAATGTCATCATCTGATTGTAAACAAGAGGCAGTTAGACTACTTGAAATGGTACAGATACCAAATGCTGCACTACAAGCAGAGCAGTACCCTCATCAATTTTCAGGAGGTATGCGACAACGTGTAATGATTGCTATGGCTTTGGCATGTAATCCGAAACTACTTATTGCAGACGAACCAACAACAGCTCTTGATGTTACTACACAACTGCAAATCTTGAAACTGATTGCCAAAATCAGAAAAGAGATGGGGACAGCTGTGCTTTTGATTACCCATGATTTTGGTGTTGTGGCAAACTTGGCAGACCGTGTAGTAGTGATGTATGCTGGAAAAATTGTGGAAGAGAGTGATGTGAAAGAACTTTTTAGTAAAGCAATACACCCATATACACAAGCATTGTTAAGAACACTCCCTACATCAGGTGGTATGGGTGAACGCATATATATATTGGGAAGTCCACCAAATTTATCTGATTTGCCAGTCGGTTGTTCTTTTTCAAAGAGGTGTCCATATTGTATGCAGATTTGTTTGAGAGAAGAGCCTCCTTTGTTTAAGGTGTCAAATAGTCATAGTGCTTCTTGTTGGCGTCTGCATGAAAGTTTTCCAAAGGAGGAATTGGATGATGGAAAAATTACTTGAATTAAATAATGTATCCAAGAGCTTTCCTTTAGGAAGAAAGCGCAAAAATATTGCTGTCAATCACGTTAACCTAACTATTTATAAAGGTGAAACTTTAGGGCTTGTTGGAGAATCTGGTTGTGGAAAATCAACTCTTGCAAGAGTTATTATGGGTGTATATCCATCAAGCGAAGGTGAAATATTATTTCAAGGCAAAAAACTAGAGCTACATCGACAAAGTAGAAGAAAGGCATTTGCACAACATACACAAATGATATTCCAGGACCCATATATGTCTTTAGACCCACATATGACAGTGGAGTCTATTATTGCAGAAAATTTGAAGGTTCATGGCATGCTGGATAAAAATACAAGAACACAAAAAGTATATGAATTGTTAGAAATGACTGGGCTTTTGCGAGAGCATGCAGGACGTTTTCCACATGAGTTTTCAGGAGGCCAAAGACAAAGGATTAGTATTGCACGTGCACTCGTGGTTCAGCCAGATTTCATTATATGTGATGAACCAGTGTCAGCACTAGACAATTCTATCCAGAGTCAGATTATAAACCTTTTGTACAAATTAAAGATAGAACTTGGGCTTACTTATCTATTTATTTCACATGACCTAAATATGGTTCGTTATATTTCTGATAGGATAGCAGTGATGTATGCTGGTAGAATCGTGGAGATTGGGAATGCTGAGGAGATTTACAAGACACCTTTACATCCATATACACAGATGCTTTTATGTGCAGTTTTGACTCCAAATCCGAATGAGAGAAATATACTAGATGAAGAAATAGACGTACAAGACGAAGTTAAAATTTTTTCAAGTTGTGAAAAAGGATGTCCTTTTGTGGAGCGTTGTCCAATATCAACAGAATATTGTAGGAAAGAAATACCTGAATTATTTGAACACAGGCAGAATCATCTAGTTGCTTGTCACATGACAAGCAAAGGGTTTAGCTATTATAAAGAGTAAATTTTTGGTGTAATGATAACTAGTATTTTAACATAGTGATAAATGGTAGAGGTGTAAATAGATTTGTTTTTATATAATTTTATCTAAAAATATAGATGCTTTATTTCTTGTACTCAAATTTTTTCAATATTAAAACCTTAAAATATTAATTTAAAAAGGTAGTAAAAAATAACATATAAAAAATTTAAAAGAGGAGTTGAACTTAAAATTTGATTGGAAAAAAATCAATTTTGAGACAACTCCTTATTTTTTTGGAAAAGTAATATACAAGCTATCATAAGCATATAATTCTCTATAGATAATTAACAAGGGGGATAAAGTTATGAGGTATTATAATAAACCTACCAAAGAAGTATTAAAATACTTAAAGACAAATCCAGAAGTTGGACTTGCTGATAATGAGGTAGAAGAGAGGAAGCTTAGATATGGATTAAATGAATTTACGATAAAAGAAGGACGAACATTTTGGGACGAGTTGGGAGAAAGTCTGACAGAACCCATGATATTAATTCTTATAGGAGCAGCAGTAATAAGTTCATTTGTTGGAGAATTGCATGATGCATTAGGTATTTTAGGAGCTATTTTTATTGGTATTTCTATAGGTATAATAACCGAAGGAAAATCTAAAAAAGCAGCTCATGCTCTATCAAAATTAACAGAGAATATAGAAGTAAAAGTACTTAGAAATGGAAAGATAGTTAAAATATCAAAAAATGATTTGGTACCAGGAGATATTGTATATATAGAAACGGGGGATATGATACCAGCAGATGGAAGGCTTATACAATCTATAAATTTGAAGCTTAGAGAAGATATGCTAACAGGAGAGTCTGATGATGTAGCTAAAAATGCTGATGCTATACTGGATATGGAGGTAGTTTATTCTAAAACAGAAATAATTGAACAGGATACAATACCTGCAAAGCAAATAAATATGGTATTTGGAGGAACTCTTGTAGCATATGGTAGAGGTATAATGGTTGTTACTCATATTGGTGATAAGACAGAGATGGGTAAGATAGCACAGAATTTGTCAAATGATGACCAGCAAACTCCACTTCAAATTAAGCTAGGTAAGTTAGGGGCTAAAATAGCAGGAATATCAGGGATAATAGCTACTTTATTGTGTATGTTCATGATTATACAGATGCAGAGAAAAGGACTATTGATTTTGGATACAAGCAGTATCTTGTCTTTTTTACAATCATTAGAACCAGCTAAGAATGCATATATGGTTTGTATTGCTTTAATAGTTGCAACTGTTCCAGAAGGTCTACCAACTATGATAAATATCACCTTAGCTATAACGATGCAAAAAATGGCAAAGATAAATGCTCTAGTAACGAAGAAAGAAGCCTGTGAAACTATAGGCTCTGTTTCTGTAATATGTTCTGATAAGACAGGTACTTTAACACAAAATAAAATGATGGTAGAAGTAGCATATGTTGATGGTAAGTATATAAATAGTGGAGAATATCAAAGTAATAGCTATTTTGAACAAAACTGTATAGTAAATTCAACAGCAGATATCGAAAAGGAAGATAATTCATTTAAATACATAGGGAGTGCAACAGAGTGTGCATTACTTTTATATCATAATGATAAGAACTATAATGAAATGAGAAAACAAACTTATTTAATATCACAAATACCATTTAGTTCAGAAGAAAAGAAAATGTCTACATTAATCCGTCAAGAGGATTCAGATATACTGCTTTCAAAAGGAGCACCAGAAGTACTATTAAAGAAATGTTCTTATGTACAACAAGGAAAAAGTATTGTTCCAATAACTCCCAAAATAGAAAAAAATATTTTGGATGAAATAAAAAAGCTACAAATTAAATCTATGAGAACATTAGGGTTTGCTTATAAAAAGATGACTAAATCTAGAACAGAAGTTGCAATAACTTCAGAAGGAGAATTGAATTTAATAGGAAATCCAAGAGGCTATGAAAAGGAAGATAATTTGGTATTTAGTGGATTTGTAGGAATAGTAGACCCATTGAGAGAAGGGGTTAAAGAATCTATTGATAAGGCATTTAATGCAGGAGTAGATGTAAAAATGCTTACAGGAGATAATATCAATACAGCCACTGCTATTGGAGATGAATTAGGACTACTAAGTGATGGGAAAAAGGCAGTTGAGGCAACCTATATAGATGTACTGACAGACGAAGAGTTGAGGGAAGAGATAAAAGGAATATCTATTGTGGCAAGAAGTAAACCAGATACAAAGATGAGAATAGTTTCTGCACTTCAAAAAAGTGGTGAAGTTGTAGCTGTAACAGGTGATGGTATAAACGATGCCCCAGCTCTTAGTCAAGCAGATGTTGGTATTGCGATGGGAATCTCAGGTACAGAAGTATCTAAAAATGCAGCGGATATAATATTGACTGATGATAGCTTTAGTACAATAGTAGAAGGAATAAAATGGGGAAGAGGTATTTATGAAAACTTCCAAAGATTTATACAGTTCCAGCTTACTGTAAATATAGTAGCATTTATAATTGCTATAATATCTCAGCTTACTGGTAAAGATATGCCATTTACCACAATACAACTATTATGGGTAAACATAATAATGGATGGTCCTCCAGCTCTTGCATTAGGACTAGAACCTGTTAGAGATTATGTATTGAAAAGAAAACCAATAAATAGACACTCTGGAATAATAGCTAGGTCTATGTCTATAAATATTATTATAAATGCTATCCTTATAATTACAATTGTATTTACACAATCAGCTTTTAATATATTGGGGGCCACACCAGATGAGCAAGGTACTGTTATATTTTCTTTATTTGCATTCAGTGCCCTTTTTAATGCATTGAATTGTAGAGAGTTTGGCTTTAATAGTACAATACCGAATTTCTTTAAAAATAAGCTGGCATTACAAATAATTGTTGTTACAGGTGTAATCCAGATAATATTTACACAAGTATTCCAGAGTTTCTTTAACTCTGTTTCTTTAGACTTTAATATGTGGATAAAAATAATTCTATTTGCATCAACTATTTTGTTATCAAATGAATTTGTCAAATTAATTCTTAGAACACTAAAAAATAGCAGAACTACGAATCTTAGTATTAAAAGTTAATTTTTGTAAGACCGCAAAGTAGCATATATTATGACTTTGCGGTTTTGTGTTTTATACAAGTATTTTGGAGTTATTTTAATATTATATGGTTTCTTTCTATAGTATTTCATTATATTACAATTCGATTATAGATGGTGTATGATTTACGAAAGGTAAAAAATCGTGAATGATTTGTTTTGTTTTAATTTTCATGTAACTGGTAGTAGTACCATCACTACATCCATACCATTCTTCATTGACAACGCCTTTGTCAAAAACGATTTGTACAGTATTATCACTGTCAAGTATAGCACTGAAAATAGTTGCTGCACCAATTTTAGTTCCCAACATTGTTTCCATGAATTCAGCAGGAGCAAAAGAAACTCTAGACACTCCTAATGCGTTGCTAAAATTAGTTGATTTAAATGGTTTATCCCCTGGCATAATAAATAGATAAAAATCTGTTTTTTGTCTATTACAAAGAAATAGAGTCTTTACCATTTTCATATCCAATTTTTTATCAATCTGAACACAGTCTTCCATTGTAATTGCTTCATCTGTCTCAACGCGTTCAAATTCAATATTCAAATTTTGTAATATTTCGTATACCTCTTTTTGTAATGGAGTATCAAATTTAACTGGTGCTTCTGTATAAATGTCACTTATAAAAAACATGATTTATTTCCTTCCTTTCCGTTTAAAATCCTATGGGCATAGTGTATCATAAGGTTATAAATTATAAAAGCGAATGTTTATCATAGAAAATATGACAAAATCAGATGGATGTGAGGTGTACATAGTATGGATATGAATATTCAAAAATATATGGCATTTGTTAAGGCTGTTGAATCTGGGAGTTTTACAAAGGCAGCGGATATGTTAAAGTATTCGCAATCTGGCATTAGCCGTATGATTAATGATTTAGAAAAGGAATGGGGGGTATCACTATTAGAACGTAGACGTTCTGGGGTAAAATTAACTTCTGATGGTATGAAATTATTACCTTTTGCTAAAGGTGTATGTAATGAATATTATAAATTACAAATGCAAATAGAGGAATTGAATGGATTGAAATCAGGGATTATACGAATAGGAACCTTTTCAAGTGTGGCAACTCATTGGCTTCCAAATATTATTAGAGAGTTTCAAAAGAACTATCCTAATATTGACTATGAATTATTACTTGGTGATTATACAGAAATAGAAAATTGGATTCTAGATGGTAGAGTTGATTGTGGTTTTTTAAGACTTCCTACGCTTCCAGAATTTGAAACTATTTTTTTAGAGCAGGATAAATTACTTGTGATTTTACCTGAAAACCATCCTCTTGTAGAGTGTGAATACTTTCCAATTGATGAACTTTGTAATTATCCTTTTATGTTATTAGAAAAAGGTGCAAAAACAGAGATTTCTGAGATATTTGAACGCCACAATATTTCTCCTAAAGTTCATTTTACAACATGGGATGATTATGCAATTATGTCTATGGTGGAAAGTGGCTTGGGTATTAGCATATTACCTCAGCTTATTTTACAACGTATTCCTTATCGTATTGTGGCAAAGGAGTTGGAAGTACCAGCTTATCGAAATATTGGTATGGTATTAAGGGACAAAAAGAGTACATCACTTGCAGTGAAGAAGTTTATAGATTATATAAAGTATAAATAAATACAAAAAAATCAATGAAAAAACTGTTTTACATGTAAAAAAATTATATAAAAGTAAAATTTTAGAGCTTTAAATTAAAAGATATCAGAAATAAAAAATAATATTATAAATAATACTTGGGAAAAATAATAGCATGACAATAAATCTATGAAGAAAAGGAACTAATAGTATAAGGTTACTTTAATAGAATTCAAATAGATTATCCGAATAGATAGAAAGATTAATAAATAGATATTAAGTTATAAAGAAAATTTACTAGAAATCTAATAAATCATATCAAAATGTATATATAGAAAGGAATAAATTTATGAAATTTAAAAAATGGATTAGTATGATTTTATCTATATCAGTAATAAGTGCTCTGTTTGTAGGTTGTACAAATAAAGCTAATTCTAATGAAACTTCAAATGAAAAAATATCATACGAAATAAATTCAACAAAAAATAATGATAATAAGATTGAATCTAATAAATTTAGTTTAGGAACATCAGAAATAGTTATAAGAGGAAAGACAATACCTTTTAAGATAGAAGGTATAATATCAGCTCCTAAAGAGATAAAAGAAAAAGCACCTGTAGTATTAATCTTTCATGGACAACATGGAGATGGAGAAAATGATTTTGAAGATGGATTTAAATATCTTACTGAGGATTTAGCGAAAAATGGTATTATAGGAGTATCTATTGATACTTCAGTAAACTATACTTTTAAGTATGGAGAACCTGTAGAAAACGAGAGAATCACATATTTAACTCAGGCTTATATAAAAGCATTTCAAGATGCAAATGAGGGAAATAAAAACGGATTTGGAGTATATCTTAAAGATAAAGTTGATTTAAATAATATTGGTCTTATAGGTCATTCTGTAGCTGGTTCTGGTGT
This sequence comes from Clostridioides difficile CD160, assembly GCF_000449425.2. Classification (GTDB taxonomy): domain Bacteria; phylum Bacillota; class Clostridia; order Peptostreptococcales; family Peptostreptococcaceae; genus Clostridioides; species Clostridioides difficile_E. The sequence continues at coordinate 14,390 of NZ_AVHW01000093.1, read as the reverse complement.
ATTCAAAATAGCACAAGACCAAATACAAAAAGAGTTTAAGGGAATAAAAGGAATTATATCACTTACACCAGCCTATAATAGTCCGATAGAAAAGTTTCCAGATATACCAACAACAATAATAGTATCAGAGTACGATGGAGATGTTATTCACAGTGGAGATGATATTTTTCATGCTATATCCTTAGATAAAAATAGAAAAAGCCCATTGGGACTAACTTATTTAGTAGGTGGAAATCATAATGCATATAACTCAGTTTTGGGAGAAAAGGAATTTTCTGCACCACGAGATACGGATGGGACTTATCCTGAAAAATTAGGTAAAGAAGAACATAGAGATTTCTTTTCTAATTATGCAGTTGACTATATGAAATCTATTTTTGACTTTGATGATAGCGAATCACCTATTTTTAGTAAAAAGGGATTGCCATATAAAATGTATGGGTATCAGACATTAAACAAAGTTAAATATAATGGTTCTTTAGATTTATTCAATCAAAAATCATTTAAAGATATAGATTCAAGTGATGTTGATACAAAAGAGGTAGTTGAATCAGAGAGATTAGATAAAGATACTGCAAAACTTTTTAGTAATATAAGCTCAAGTGAAGATGTTGATTTATTGCAAGTTGATTGGAAATCTAAAGAAGCAAAAATAGAGTTACCTTTAAGTAATAAAAATTTAAAAGATTACTCTGCACTAAAATTTAGATGGGCGTTGAATTCTCCTAGTGAGTTAAATAGTAAAGATAAGAAGGTTTCAGTTAAACTTAGCTTAATTGATTCTAAAGGAAAAGAAAGTAGTGTAATAATGGATAATGATAAAGTGTCTGCTATAAAATATTTTGAGGGTAAAGCTGTGAGAGATGAATATGTAGAAGGAAAATTTATGGAGTTTTGGTCAAGATATACTCCAGTAAGTGATACAATAATACCTATTGAAAAGTTTAAAAACATAGATTTATCTAATGTAAAAGGCATTAAATTTGAATTTGAAAATCCAGATACAGGTTCAATTATGTTAAATAAAATAGTTGGTATAAAATAGTAATATAAGTCCTAGGTAAAATTATAAAATATCTAGGGCTAATTTTGTTAGACTTCAAGAATTTAAACTGAAAATATGTTGCTTTTATAATGGCTGTATGAAAATAAGGCTAATAATATCTTATTAAGATAGAGTAACTTTTAAGAATTTTATATACAAATTATGTTATCATAAATAAAGATATAAATTCTAAAATTTGTTAATAAAATAGAAGACAAGGAGGGTAAGTTTTATGTTTTCAAAAATCCTAGTCAAAACATTTATCAAAGATAGTGAAAATGTTCAAAATAGAGATGTTAGAAATAAGTATGGTTATGTAGCTGGTGTAGTAGGTATATTATCTAATTTACTTTTATTTGTAGTAAAGGTGTCTATAGGTATGCTCACAGCAAGTATAGCCATAATGGCTGATGCATTTAACAATCTTTCTGATATGGCATCTTCAGCAATAACTATGATAGGATTCAAATTAGCAAGTAAACCAGCTGATAAAGAGCATCCTTTTGGACATGGAAGAATAGAATATTTATCCGCATTAATAGTAGCATTTATGGTGATGTTGGTAGGACTTCAATTTATAAAGTCATCTGTAGAAAGGATAGTAAATCCAGTACCTATAAAATTTGAAGTAATACCTCTTGTACTTTTAATTGCTTCTATAATGATTAAAGTTTGGTTAAGTAAATTTAATAAATTTATGGGAAATAAAATTAATTCTTCAGCATTAAAAGCAGTTTCACTTGATGCTTTAGGAGACGTATTCACATCGAGTTGTGTAGTAATATCATTTGTTATAGCTAGGTTTACTAGTTTTCCTATAGATGGCTATGTTGGTATTGCAGTATCACTAGTAATACTTTATGCTGGATTTTCACTTGTAAAAGATACTATAAATCCTCTTCTAGGAGAAGCCCCAGATGAAGAAATGGTAAAATCCATTATAGAATTATTACTATCTTATAAACATATTATAGGGACACATGATTTAATAATCCATAACTATGGAGTTGGACGATGTATTGCATCTATACATGCAGAAATTCCATCAAATATAGATATAATGGAAATTCATGAAATCATAGATACTGCTGAGAGAGAAATATCTGAAAAATTGGATATATATTTGGTAATTCACATGGACCCTATATGTCTTGAAGATGAAGAAGTTATGTCAGCAAAGGAAGAACTTGAAAAAATACTTAAGAAAAATAGTCTCGTAAAATCTATGCATGATTTTAGAATAGTTGGAAAAGGAAATAAGAAAAATTTAGTGTTTGATATAGTAGTTAATCCTTCTGAGTTCTCTAAAAATATGTCAGAAGAAGATTTAAAAGAAGATATAACGAGATTAGTTAAGGAGATGAATCCTGAATATAATTGTGTAATTGTTGTGGATAAGGATTTTATTTAATGATTACCTAAAATTGTTATAAGGAAAAAAATGTAAAATATATAGACAATAAGATATAGTCATTATATAATATAAATATATAATTGTATTTAGTATGAATATAACAATTTTAATTGTTTTTTATAAAATATTATAGAGATGTTGATGTATGTCTTATTATTGGGCGCCTTATGGACATACTGAGTCAGTGGTGCAACCGGCTATGAATATAAATTTATTTATTTTCATAGCTTTTTTTGTATAATTTTTTGATAAAAATTAATTTAAATGGGATATCAATGGAAATTTATAAACTATAGACAGTATAGAGGGGAGAAATCTATATGAAGAAGGGTAATAAAAGGGCATTATTAATAAGCTTAATTATGATTTTAAGTATGGTAGTATCTACAATATATCCAACTGTATCTTATGCTTCGGAATTAGGAGATAACAGTCAGAGTCAAAATAGCTCAACTAGTTCATCAAGTGGGGAAGAGAAGCCCTCAGATAATAAAAAGCCAGAGCAGACTCCAGAAGGAGAGAAGCCATCAGACAATAAAAAACCAGAGCAGACTCCAGAAGAGGAGAAGCCATCAGACAATAAAAAGCCGGAGCAAACTCCAGAAGGAGAGAAACCATCAGACAATAAAAAACCAGAGCAGACTCCAGAAGAGGAGAAGCCATTAGACAATAAAAATACAGAGCAGATTCCAAAAGAAGAGAAGCCATTAGAAGATGAAAATCTATTAAAAACTTTAGAAGAAGAACTTAATGAAGAGAATGAAGATTATGGATTCATTATAAAAATTAATAATAGTACAATAGAAACTGAATCAATGAAAAAAATATCATTTAAACTAACTTATACTCCAACATCAAAGGGAATACAAGCAGGTGATTCAATAACTTTCAAGGTGCCAGATGTATTTAATAAAGTTAATTTAGATTATACAAGTGAATGTTTTGATAAAACAGAAAGTAATGGAGAATACACACTTACATTTAGAGAACTACCTAATGTCAAAGTATAATGCAAGGGAAAATAGGTCTAGAAGCATATGTTAAAAAGGTTGATGAAGAAACAAATACAAAAATTCATATTGAAACTACTGGAAAGATAGAAAGTGGAAGTGGAGATGTGGATGTAGAAATAAAGCCTGGAGATAAGGACGATGTAGAAGAGGCTAAAGGAACACTTAAAAAGCTTGTTGAAGGAAGAAAATCAACTACTGTATTTATGCCAGTTAAAAATAAAGATATAAATTATAGTATACAAGTAAATGAAAAACAGGAAGAATTAAAAGACATTATTTTGTATGATGAACTTCCAGAAGGGTTGACATTGGTAAATAATTCTGTGAGTGTAGTAGCAAGCGATGGGAAAGAAGTGAGTGATTTTAACATTGAACAGAATACAAACTCTATCTCAGTTAATTTTGGGAATATAGATAAAGCGTATACAGTTAAATATAAAGCTAGAATTAGTGATGAAAATGCAAAACATGATAATAAATATAAAAATGTAGCTAGGATAGAATCTGATGGTAAGAAGGTACAAGAAGACGATGCTACTGTAAGTGTATTTGATAGAGGTAGCGATTATCTTTTGACTAAAGGGCATTCAGGAGCAACAAATATTACTCAAGTTGGTCAAGTAATAAACTATCAGATTTCAGTAAATGATGATAAGTCACCAATAAGTAATGTTGTTATAACAGATAACATACCAGAAGGTATGAGATTAACTACAGCAGGAGAAGCTGGACATGATTTTAGAGTTGTAGAAATTCCAATGAATGGAAGTTGGACTCCTTGGAGTAAAGAAAAAATTGCCAACAACATTTCGTATAAACTAGAAGAAAAAAGAAATGAAAGTGGTCAAGTAGATAAAGTTATAACTGGATTTACAATTAATCTTAGTAAAGAAGAAGTAGAATCAAAATTTTATATAGCTTATACATTAAAGGTTATTAGTATTGAAGATAGTTATACAAATAGAGCTGTTCTTGATGCAAATAACAGTAAAGTTGATAAAAGTGATGAGATAAGTTTTAAGAAGAATTCTGGATTAATAAGTGCAAAAAAAGAAGTTGATAAAAAAGTCTTAAATAGCAATGATAATCAGATTGTTAAATACAAAATAAATATGTCAACTTATGGTGTTTATGATGCAGGTCAAGTAAATCTTTTGGATAAAGTAAACCCAGCTTTAAAAATATCTAATATAAAATATTCTGATAATCTTGAACTTAAAAAAGAAGCTGGAGATGGAAAAAACACTATAAGATTAGTAAATAAATATGAATTTAAGCAGATAAAAGAAGGCGAACCTGTGCAAAGTTGGGTTACATTTGATGCAGATTTCACGGATGTAAAAGTTGGAGAGACTATACAAAATGTAGCTCAGATTAATGGTTCAAGTCCTCCTGGAGTAGAAACTACTAAGCAAGGTTATGCTTTTGAAGCTAAAAAAGTAGATGCTTTAGATAAAAGCGCACTTTCAGGTGCTAAATTTAATTTAGAAGATGTATCTGGAAATGTAGTAGTTAAGAATTTAGTTAGTGATGAAGATGGTATAATTCAATCTAGTGTAAAAAAAACAGGAACATATTATTTAGTAGAAATAATGGCTCCAAGTGGATATGAAAAATTAAAGGACAAAATCAAAGTTAATATTGATAAGAAAGATATTGGTAGAATTGTGGATATTGGAAATATAGAAAATGTAAAACAAGAAAATCCACCAGTACCACCAAATCCAGATGAACCAGTAGTAAATCCACCAGTGCCACCAAGTACAGATAAACCAAGTAAATCATCAAGACCATCTGACACAGATGAAATAGTGGTGAATCCACCAATACCACCATCAGATGATGTGGTAAATCCTCCGATACCAGAGGTAGTGAATCCACCAATACCACCATCAGATGATGTAATAGAAAAGCCTGTTAAACCAATTGTTCCAATAACAGAAGTAGTAAAACCATCAGTATCAGAAGAAAAAAATGATAAAGTGAAAGATGATACTTTAGTAAATCCGCCAGTACCACCAAAGACAGGAGATAATACTACAATTACTGGAGAAATACTATTAGCTCTAGGAGCTATTATAGGTCTTATTATATTAAGACGAAATAAAAATACAAATTAGACCCTAACATTATAAAAATATAAGTAATATTAAAAAATATCTTCTAAAACAATATTTCATAGTGAGAATATTGTTAGAAGATATTTTTTTTTGGTGGATTATGTAAAAAAATAATAACTTTTTAGAAAAAAAATCCAAAAATCTATAGACAATTAGAGAAATATAAGCTATAATATAAATATAAAATTAAATGAGGCAAAACTAGGGAAACCTAGTCACGCAAAGCTATAGGGGCTAAAGTTTAGTAAACCACGCCAGCCAGTTGCCGAAAAGAGTAAAAATTTCTTTTTGTATATACAAAGATACTCTTGGGTATCTTTTTTATTTTGAAATTTATTACTCCCGGCCTAACTCAAAGGAGGGAATAATATGAAACCAAGTAAAAAGTTATTAATCGCTATAATATCAATATTCTTAATAAGTTCAGTTCCAGTAAGTGCACATGCAGATAGTGCAACTATACAACATAATAAAGAAACACTTAATCAAATAGTTGTTCTTCCAACTGGAAATTACAATAAAAATGAAGCTAATGCTATGATAGGTAGATTAGCAAATATAGATGGAAAATATTTAAATGCTTTAAAACAAGATAACTTAAAAATAAAATTATTAAGTGGAAAATTAACAGATGAAAAAGAATATGCTTATTTAAAAGGTGTAGTTCCTAAGGGTTGGGAAGGCACTGGAAAAACTTGGGATGATGTTCCTGGTTTAGGTGGAAGTACAGTAGCTCTTAGAATAGGATTTAGTAACAAAGGTAAAGGTCATGATGCAATAAACTTAGAATTACATGAAACAGCACATGCAGTAGACCATATCGCATTAAAGGATATTTCTAAATCAGCACAATTTAAACAAATATTTGCTAAAGAAGGACGTTCTTTAGGTAATGTAAATTACTTAGGTGTATATCCAGAAGAATTCTTTGCAGAAGCATTTGCATATTATTATTTAAATCAAGATACAAATAGTAAATTAAAAGCAGCTTGTCCACAAACTTATAGCTTTTTACAAAATTTAGCTAAATAGAGAATTAAAAAAATTTAAAATAAATGTAAAAAAGAGATGCTACTATAATAGCATCTCTTTTATATTTCGTTTAAAACTAATAAATTTACTCTTATGTATAAAACAATAGATTATCAGTTACTACTCTTTATACAAGGCTTCAATGTGCTTATTATGTGCTTGAGTAATTATCGTAGGTATTATAGAAATTATTGAACCAAGTACTATAAATAAAATTCCTATAACCATATTAATAGGGATAATCTCTTTAAGTATTAATAAAGCTAGTATTGGAGATATTACTGGTTTAAAGAAGAATACTAAAGATGTAAGACTAGTAGATGTAGCCTCCATTGCCATAAAGTAAAGTGCATAACCAACACCTGTAACAAATACAAATACATAAATCATAATAGGCATATTGTGTAAAGTATAGCCACTAAAAATAGGTATATTTGCAAATACATGAAGTTTATTTTTGTTTAAGATATCTGCTATAAAATTAATTTTACTAAGTAAAACTAATATTAACATTTCTATACTACCAAATATAAAACTAAAACAAGTTACAACTATTCCACCAAATTTTAAAGTTTTTCTTTTACCAAATACAGTATACATTGAAAAAATGATAGCAGAAGATAATGTCAGGAATATTCCGCTAAGAGTTAACTTTGTATGCAATGGATTTATGATAACTATAATTCCAAGTACTTCTAATATAAGAGAAATTACATTGTGCCTATATATTTTTTCCTTTAAAATTAAGTAAGCTAGAAGCATTACAAATACTGGATTACAACTAAACAAAACAGCAACTACAGATGCTTTTGTGTTTAGAACAGCCAGTTGATACAATGACATACTCACTACTACACACATAAAACCTAGAAATGCAAAGTATTTTAATTCTGATTTTGTTATAGAAAGATTAAGAGATTTTAATTTTTTTATAGCAAAAGGTAGTAAGACTAAACCACCAACAAAAAATCTTGATAAAGTTATTTGTAAGGGATTAAAGTCATTAGTAACAGTTTTTAGACTAATTTCCATTGAACTAAAAAATAAGGTAGTCAGTATTATATAAACATAACCTTTTTTCAAGTCAAACACCTCCTTGTAATTTATATTAGTACTATATATTACAACATTCAAGTATATTGGTATAATATGGTATATAAAATATAGTACATAAAATTATAAACTACCTTAGTATAGAATACTTAGATTCTATACTAAGGTAGTTAATTATTTGAATTACCTTGATTTAATTATTTTAAATTATAAAGTTTAGCTAACTTTTCAAATGCTGGTAGAGAACTTTTAACTTTATCATAAGATACACAATATGATACTCTAAAGTGACCTGGACAACCAAAAGAAGAACCTGGTACTAATAATAAATTAAACTGTTTTGCATCATTACAGAATTTTTTATCGTCTTCAATTGGAGCTTTTGGGAATAAATAGAATGTACCACTAGGTTTAACACAAGAAAATCCCATATCTATTAAGCTATTATATAGAAGGTCAAAATTCTTTTTATAAATGTTAACATCAACTTCAGCATCTAAACTTCTTGCGATAACTCTTTGGAAAAGAGAAGGAGCATTTACAAATCCAAGTATTCTATTTGCAACATTTAATGAAGACATGACATCATCAAAATCATCCATTTGTCCATTAGCAACAATATATCCTATACGTTCACCAGGTAGAGATAATGATTTACTATAAGAGTATCCTATAAATGAGTTTTTATAGTATTTTAGTACACAAGGAACTTTCGCACCATCATAAATTATTTCTCTATATGGCTCATCAGAAATTAGATATATATTTGTATTTAATTCTTTTTGTTTTGAGTCTAATAGCTCTCCAAGATTTTTTAATAATTCTTCAGAATAGATGACACCAGTAGGATTATTTGGAGTGTTTATTATTAAAGCTCTTGTCTTTGAAGTAATGGCATTTTTTAGAGCATTTAAATCTGGTTCAAAAGTTTCTATATTTGTAGGAACTTCTATTAATTTTCCATCATAATTTTCTGTATAGTTTTTGTACTCACCAAAATACGGTGCAAAAGCAATAACTTCATCATTAGGATTTAAAAGAGTTTTTAAAATAATATTCAGACCACCAGCAGCACCACAAGTCATAATTAGATTTTCTCTTGTAAGGTTTAATCCATCTTTTTTATTTATGTGCTCAGCAATAGCATCTCTTACATCTTCATATCCTGAGTTATTCATGTAGCCATGAACTAGATTTGGAGATTCTTCATTTAAAATATCATTTATAACTGCTTTAATAGTCTCTGGAGGTTCAACACTTGGATTTCCTATGCTAAAATCAAAAACATTTTCTTCTCCATAAATATCAGAAAGTTTCTTTCCTTCTTCAAACATGGCTCTTATAACAGAGCTGTTTGCAACTAAAGTTTGCATTTTATTAGATATCATATGTAACACTCCCTTTTATAGATTTATATTGCTTATGTATATCTTACCATATTTTTACAGAATTTAGACAATTTTCGAAAAATTATTTGTTTGAAAATATAAACTTTTATATAAAATATATTTATGTGAAGTGAGTATTAAAAATTCCAATTTCGAACTTAATCATAGTTATTTATCATAATAACTTTATAAAAAATTAATAAAAGATATATTTATAAAGCAAAATATTCTTGACTATATTAATTGTTTAATATAATATAGTTGATATAGTCAAATATATTGAATTATAGAGGGGAAATTTAAGATGGATTTTAGAAATTTACAGTATGAAAGTTTGTCATATATTATCTGTAACTTACAAAAAAACTTTAAACTTTATTGTGAAAAATGCTTAAAGCCATACAAACTTACGAATGGTTTGTATTTCTATTTAATTTATATCAATAAAAATAGAAATTGTTCTTTGAATGATGTTTCGACAGAATTTGAAGTTGATAAAGCACATACGACAAGAACTATATCTAGATTAGAGCAAGACGGATACATAGAAAAAATTCAAAACCCTAATGACAGCAGGGCTTTTCAGTTGAGAGTAACAGATAAGGGTGAGGAAGTATTAGGAGATATAAAAAATATATTTTCAAAGTGGGATAATAGTATAAAAAAAGAGTTTTCAGATGAAGAGTATAAAGAATTAGTGAAGAAATTACATATAGTAAAGGATATAAAGACAACAGTGGAGGAAGAATAGGATGTATTGCAATTTGTTGAAGCCAATTAAAATTGGAAACTTAGAATTAAAAAATAGAGTATCATTTGCACCTACAAGTATGGGGCTTAAATTTGAAGAAAAAATTAAAAAGTTTTGTGATATCGCCAAATCAGGTGTAGCTCTGATTACTTTAGGAGATGTGGCTGTTAGACCTAGTTTTCATAAGATGGCTTTAAGTTTATCAGATGAAGATGGTGTTATGAAATATAAGAAGATTGTGGATGATATACACAATTCTGGTGCAAAGGTGTCAGCACAAATATTCTGTTCAGATTATGATATTAATTTAATTAAAGATACTATGAAGACAGGAATTACTTCACATGATGAAATTAAAAAAATTATGAGTGAAGGAGTAAAAGATTACATAACAAATATGTCTAAAGAAGAAATTAAAAATATTATAGATTTATTTAAAGTAGCAGCATTGAATGCAAAAAAAGCAGGGTTTGATATGATTCAAATCCATGGAGATAGACTTGTTGGAAGTTTTTCATCAAGTATATTTAATAATAGAAATGATGAATATGGTGGAACATGTGATAATAGAAGTAGATTTGCAAGTGAAATAATTAGAAGTATTCGAAATGAAATTAAGGATATTCCAATAGACTATAAACTTGCAATAAGACAAGAAAACCCTCATTATGGTAATGCAGGAGTGCTACTTTCAGAAGTTGGGTATTTTGTAAAAAAATTTGAATCATTAGGTGTAAACAGTTTTCATGTAACACTTGCAAATCATTCAAAATTAGAAGATACTATACCAACTAAGAATCATCCTTATTTTAAAGATGAAGGATGTTTTTTATATTTAGCTGCTGAAGTGAAAACACACACAAATCTTCCTGTATGTGGAGTTGGAAAATTATCTAGCCCAGATTTTATAGAAAGTATTATTTCAAGTAATAGGGTAGATATGGTTTCCATGTCAAGACAATTATTGGCAGATAGTAATTGGTTACAGAAAGTAAAAGACGGAAGAGTAGATGATATTAAAAAATGCTGTTACTGTAATAAGAAATGTGCAGATGCGTTACAAACACACTCTAAGTTTGGATGTATATTAGATTAGGATATATTGTAGAAATTAAAATATGCTAATATTAATACATTTTGGTAAGTTTAGATAAGTATCTAGATAAAGAGGAGGATATATCATGAAAAGTTTAATTTTATATTCAAGTTTAACTGGAAATACTAAAAAAGTTGCTTATTCTATATATGATGCAATTCAAGGAGAAAAGGACATTAAAAATATAAGTGAAGTAGTTGATGGTAGTATTAACTATGAAAGTTATGATATAGTATTCCTAGGATATTGGGTGGACAAGGGAATTTGTGATAAAAATTCAAAACAAGTGCTTGAAAATATTCACAATAAAAAAATAGCTCTATTTGGAACAATGGGAGCAAGTACAAAAGGAAGTTATGGTGCTAGTATTATAGAAAAGGTAGAATCAATTGTTTCAAAAGATAATGAAAACTTAGGTTCATTCATATGTCAAGGTAAGATAGCAGAAGGATTGAAAGTAAAATACAAAGAAATGTTAAAGCTTAATCCTGAGAATGAACATATTCGCGAACAATTAAATAATCATGAAGAATCTCAAAGTCATCCAGATGAGCAAGAAATATGTGAAGCTGTCATATTTGCAAAAGATGTGATGACCAAGGCTAGTACTATGTAATAGTTAAACACTAGGTTTATAGAATATATATAATCAATAATCCAATAAAAAGGTATAGCAAATGATTTGCTATACCTTTTTTTATGAAATCAAATTTTAGGAGATCAAAAAAATAATAAAAATACTTGACTGTAAACCTTGTTTATAGAGTACTTTATAGGAAATAAGATGGTTTTAAACATAGAACATAGAAAAAGAGATTATTGTATAAAAATTTATAACAAATAAAGAATCTGATTTCAAGATGTTATAAACATGTTGCCATAAAAAATGAATATGTGTGAAACTAGAGTAGATTTATAGGTTATTAGAATGAAAAGGAGGTATTTGAAAATGACAATTAAGGAAGTTGAAGAAAAAACAGGATTGACTCGCTCTAATATTCGTTTTTATGAGAAGGAGTTTCTAATTAAACCTATTCGTAATGAGAGTAATGGATATAGGGTATATTCAGATGAAAATGTGGAGGACATTAAAAAAATTGCATATTTACGTACACTAGGAATTTCTATTGAAGATATTCGTGATATTATATTACAGAAAGTATCTTTATATAAAGTTCTTGAGAAACAGGAGCAAGTTCTTAAAACTCAAATATCCGATTTAGAAAATTCAAAAATTATGTGTGAAAAAATGCTAGAGCGTGATGAATTAACTTATTTAAATTTGAAGGTAGAAGAATATGTAACTAAGTTGCCAGAATACTGGAATAAAAATAAAAGTATTTTCAAGCTAGACTCTGTAAGTTTCTTATATATGTGGGGAGGAACGTTTACTTGGGGAATCATTACTATTGCTTGCTTGTTGATTGCAATAATAATATTTCCAAAGTTGCCATCCCAGATTCCTGTGCAATGGAATAATGGTGTAGCTAACTATGTAGATAAAAAATTTATTTATGCATATCCTATTATTTGTGTTATGATAAGATTTCTTTTACGTCCATTTATATGGAGGTGGCTACAGATACATGCTTTCTATATTGATATTATTGCAGATTACTTAACGAACTTCTTGTGTTTTGTAGCTTTGTCTGTAGAAGTATTCTCTATATTTTTTATTTACAATATTGCTAAACATGTTACAGTAATCCTTTTTATAGATATACTTGTATTTGCTGTTTTACTGATAATAGGATGGTATAAACTGTTTGAAAAAAATAATCAAATTTTAAAAATGAGTAATAAGTAATGATGTAAAAAATAGCCACTACAAATTATGGATTGTAGTGGCTATTATATTTTATTATTTATATATGAAATTATTTTGTTATTTCATAAGTTGATATATCATATAATTTGATATAATTGATGAAACATTTATGTAATTTTAAAGTAATAAGTTGTATGTACTAATGAGATTTGAAGGCTTTAGTTCTTTAAAGTCAAAGAAATATATTATTTTTTATTAAAGAGGTTAACAATTAAGAACTAAATATCTACATCTTATTTAAAAAAGACAAGAAGTCAACTTTATATATTTTTTTTGGTCTTCCTCTTTGATTATCAAGTTTTGTATTTACAATGGTTGCAATTCCAGCTTTATACAATATGCTCAATATTCTATTTGCGCTTCTAAGAGTTATATTCATATAGTCTGATAGTATTTCTGCAGAGACATTATTTGAATTTCTGTCATTAATCATACACATAATTTTAGATACATTTGTATTAGATAGAGGTATAAAAGAAGCAACTTTATTGGCTAATGAACTCTCTTCAGTATCATGAGAATTTTTATTTGAATATAAAGGTCCTATTGTATTATTAGTATCATTTACTATAAAAGTACAGTTTCCACCTAAAGAAGCAGATTTACTATTAGCTTGACGAGCATTCTGTTCTGCATGAATATTTGTATTTCCAATACCCCAACCAATATTTAAGCTATACTTAATCTCTTTTAAATCTTCTGAAATAAAAAAGTCTGTATAATTATTGGTCATATTATTTAACATTTCTTTAGTGGTATGTATCTCTATTTTCATATCATTTTTTTTGACTTGAACTCCGTAAAAGCCATATCTTGATAACGAATTTAAGATAGTGTTATATATTTGGTTTTGTATCTCATCATTTTTAAATATTAAATCTTCATTTATATACTCTGAGCTATTTACTGTAACTATACATGTTGCAGATTTATTTTTATCTAAGTTTTGTAATGTTATTTCATTTACTAGAGATTTAAATGTATTTAAGATAGATTCTGTAGATGGAACCATATAAATACAATCATATCCAAGTTTATTAAGTTCGCAACTAATAATATAATTTCTAGTAAAAGAAAGATTAATCTTATCATTTTTTAATAAATCCAAGTGTATTTCCAGCAATTTGTCATTTAGTTTCTTAAAGTCATACACAGGTTGAGGGATGTTAAAATCTTTAATCGTATATGGGCATTTATTATAATCTATTAATGAATAGATATCATAATAATTATTGTCTTCTCTTAAAAAATCCATAAATGATTTTGTGAAATCAATATCTTTTTGATTATTTAACAGTTTAAATAAGTATTTATAAAAATCCCTTTCCTGAACCTCCCATGACTAAAGTCACAGGGTTCCTGTTTCATAGAATTTTGCATACTAAAATATGTCTTACAAACTCTCCACAGGCTATCCCCGTAGTTCCTACGGTTCTTACATGCGTTATCTATTTTAAACTCTTATTAGTCTTAATCCTTCTTTTAGTATATTTATACTTGCATTTATATCTCTATCGTGAGTTTCATTACAACAAGGACAAATCCATTCTCTTATACTTAAATTCTTCATTTCCTTGTTTTTATATCCACATTTATTGCATATTTGTGAACTTGCAAAGAATTTACCTACCTTTACAATTTGTCTACCAT
>NZ_AVHW01000092.1 GCF_000449425.2 Clostridioides difficile CD160 | reverse complement strand
TTTTTGAGGTTGTCGTTCACATAAGTTCGCTACTACCTATGCAGTTCTCTTATGAACTTCTTACATTTCATGAAGCACAGACTATATCTTATCCTTCGCTTATCGTTAAGGTCTACCCACTTCCACTACCATACTTTTGTACTTCCCTCAGGAGGAATAGTCGTTGAAGTTTCTCCTATTCGGAGTTTACCTGCTGATTGCCCATTTTAAAGTACTTAGGGTTTAACCTTATACCATCTAACCAATTTTTTCTACTTTCGTAACTTTCACACTTAGGTTTATTTCATCCTTATGTTTTAGTTTGGTTAGCTTTAGGGGTTTCCAGCAATTCAAGTAGTATTGGATAGGTTCTATCCTATCTCTACATATAAGTTTCCCTATATGCTGACTATTTTAGCTACTAAATCATGACTAAAGTCACGAGTGTGCGTAGCTATTTTTTAATCAAGTTTTAAAAACTTTAATGGTACTTTTATGTCCTTTATGTTTATTATAAGTTCACTATATGGAATTATACCACTACATACAAATCCATCGAAATTATCTACTTGCTCACTGTATATATTTGGTAAATTACTAAAAGGATTTTCTCCTTTAAGCTCAATAAATGTAATTTCACAAATATTTTTTAGTTCTTTAAGAGCTTGTTTATACTTATTTGACATAAAATAAGATGTTGTCAAAAATCCAATTTTATATTTCATAAAGCCTCCTTTAAAATCTTTAGAGTATTAAAACTAATCAATCAATTTATATCCTCATTTTATAATAGTAGATAAAACACGTCAATTTATTTTACAAAATGATAATTGAAAGAAAAATCAGAAAATATAAAAAATACTGAAAAAGATATTGACTGATAAAAATAATTGTGATATTTTGTATTTAAGGACTAGTCTTTTAAAATTTCCTAAAATAGCTTAGATTTTAGGTAAGAAGTATATTTTATTAAAGAATGAAGGAGATTATTATGAATACATATTTAAATGAGATTTCTGAGTTTGTTGATGAGAAGAGAGAAGAAATAGTTTCATTATGGAAAGAGATTGTTAATATAGAAAGCTATACACATTGTAAAGAAAGCGTAAATAAGTTGGCTGATAGATTAAAGCTTGAGTTTGAAAAGGAAGGCTTAGATTGTGAGATGGTAGACGTTGGAGACAATGGTAGTACATTGATAGGTACACTTGGTTCTAGTATAGATAAAAAGCCAATAATTTTTTCAGGGCATATGGATACTGTGTTTGAAATAGGTACATTTGGGGAAAATCCATTTAAAATAATAGATGGAAAAGCATATGGACCAGGTGTCTTAGATATGAAAGGCGGAATAGTAATTGCTTTATATGTTATTAAAGCTTTAAATAAAATAGGATACAAAGAAAGACCAATAAAAATAGTATTTTCTGGGGATGAAGAGATAGGACATAAGGATTCAACTGGTGGAGATGTTATATTAAAAGAAGCAAAAGGTGGTCTTTGTGCTTTTAATATGGAAACTGGATTAGTAGATAATAGTTTGTGCGTAGGTAGAAAAGGAAGAATAGGATGTAATGTACACGTAAAAGGTGTAGAAACACATGCAGGTAATGACTTTGAAGGTGGAAGAAATGCTATAGAAGAAATGGCTAATAAGATACTACGCATACAAAAATTGACCAATCTTGAGGTTGGAACTACAGCAAGTGTAAGTGTTATTAAGGGAGGAAGAGTATCAAACTCTATTCCAGAAGATTGTAATATAGAAGTAGACCTTAGATTTGAGAAAGTAGAAGAAATGGAGAATGTTAAAGAAAAAGTTAGAGAAATATGTAAAGAAGCTTATATAGAAGGGACTTCTACACAAGTTGACTTTATAAGTGAAATGATGGCATTTGAAACTACAGAAGACGTTATGAGATTTCACAAGTTTGTAAATACAGTATCTAAAGAAAATGGGTTTGGAGAGTTAAAGGCTAAGAGACTTGGAGGAAGTTCAGATGCCAGTTATTTGACCATTGCAAACGTTCCTACAATTTGTTCTTTTGGTGTAAGAGGAGAATGGAATCATACATCAAGAGAATATGCATTAGTAAATTCGATGTTTGAGAGGGTGAAATTAATTTCTACAATTGTTTTAAATTTAGATAAATTTGAGGTATAAAGGGGGATTTTATATGGACAAAACAACTGGAGATAATAAGGTAACATGGAAAGGATATTTGTCTTTATTTATATTGATAGTATTATTTTCAGGAATATTTAAGGATAGTCAAGGATTTCTTAAAGCACTAGATTTTGCTAATCTTACAGGCTCATTTGGTACCATATCAGATGGTGTAGATTTTATGGGGAAAGGAGGAACTGGAGCAAAAGATGGATTCTTATTTTCACTAACTTTGATACCAACTGTCTGTTTTGCTGTAGGGCTTATAGATGTAGTTGAATCTATGGGCGGAATGAAAGCAGCATCAAAGATATTCAATCCATTGCTTAGACCTATACTTGGTATACCTGGTATAGCGGGTATAGCGTTTGTATCTTCATTTACTAGTTCAGATGTAGCTTCAATAATGACAAAAGAATTATATGAAAGTGGAGAAATAACGGATGATGAAAGAACTATATTTGTAGCATATCAATATGCTGGTTCAGCGGTTATATTAAATACAATAAATACTCAAGCTCCACTTCTACCAATAGCATTATTAGCACTAGGTCCAATAATCCTTATAGAGATATTCTGTAAGATACTTGGTGCCAATTTAGTTAGATTAATTATAAGTGTAAAAAATAAGAAGACTAAGGAGGCTGTGTAGTATGAGTCAACAAAATACTGGAAATGCAATTGTAAATAGTAAACCTAAGAAAACTGTTGTTGAAACATTTATGGGAGGCGCAAAAAAAGGTTTCTACATAGGCGTTGAACAAATATTACCAGCTATGATAATGGGGTATGTAATAGTACAGTTTTTACAATTAACTGGGCTAGTTGATATTTTAGGAAGTGTTTTCGGTCCAGTAATGGGTATTTTTGGACTACCTGGAGAATCAGTTGTAGTTTTGATAGCGGCATTCTTTGCTAAGGCAGCAGGAGCAGCTACAGCTGCAAACTTATTTGCACAAGGTCTAATTACTGCACCACAAGCAACTATATTAATTATGCCATGTATGCTAATGGGTACTCTAGTTGGTCATTATGCGAGAATAGTACTTGTAGCAAATGCTAGTACTAAGTATAGAATGTTATTGTTGGCAGTTCCTATATTTGATGCAGTAGTAGGAATGTTGATAGTAAGAGTCTTACTTACTGTTATGGGATTAATGTAGATAACATTATAACTTAATTATAAAGTTTGTACAAGAATCAATATGTACAAGCATTGATATATAATAATTAATATAAAGTAATTAATATTTATATTAATTAAAAAAGAAGTTTACTAAAAACGTATTTTGGTAAACTTCTTTTAATTTATAATTTTTAGAGTTTGTATTTTTTTTATATTTTTAATATGAGTATTATATTAAAAATATTTTTAAATTAATACAAATATATTTTAAAGTAGAATCTGTTTTGAATTTTCACGTATATCTACTTCGATAACTTTTTCTATTGTATCTCCTCTAAAACCTAACAAGTTACTTGTCAAATTTCCAGTGGAACAAGAATGATTAGGTATGATTCTTATTCTATCACCAATTTTTATATTAGTTTCACCATTTACTTTAATTTTTCCGACCTCTTCAGAAAGTGAATCAATAGTAAGCTCTGGATGTCCACAAACTCTACCATAGCCAATAATACTGCTGTTTCCATGTGCACCTTTATCAAGTCCAAGGCACTTACTTCCACAATCTACTAAATAGTATCCACTGCTATTTTTTGAGATTACAGTGCACACAACAGTGAGAGCACACATATCTTCAGTAGCGCAACCTAGACCTATTTGTATAGCATCATAGTATACATAGTTTCCAGGTCTTACAGCAGTTATAGTTTTGGAAGCAGCTTCAGTTTCAACTGTTGGAGTGCTACCAGAAGCGACAATTTCTATATTAAATCCACTATCAGTTAGAGCTTTGTATGCCTTATTCATAGAAGAATCCTCTTGAATACACACATCTGGAACTCCTTCTGGAGAACTACAACCATAGACTTGACCTGGATGTGAGCTTATACCAACGATTTTTATGTTTTCTAATTTTGAAATTTCAGTAGCAAGTTCAACTACTTTTTCTGGTTCAACTCCAAAACGATGTAAGCCACAATCCACAATAATAAGTAATTTACATTCAACCTTAGCTTTAGAGAAAGCTTCACTGTAAGCCTTAGCACATTCTATATTGTCTGTAGCACAGATTAAATTTATTTTTGATGCCATAGTTACAATTCTACTTATATTTGCATCTCCCATGTAAGGATAAGCCAACATAATATCTTCAAAGCCAGATTTCATTAAAGCTTCAGCTTCATCAAGTGTCCCAACGAGAAATCCAGTAGCACCTGCATCTTTTTGAAGTTTTGCAATATAGGTACTTTTATGTGTCTTAAGCATAGGCCAAAGTTGTTTATTATTCTTTGAACAAATTTGTTGAACTGTATCAATATTCTTTTCTAACTGGTCTAAATCTAGCAAAAAACTTGGAGTAGCAATTTCAGAAATTTTCATGTCATTTACCACCTTTCAACAAAAGTAAAATTAATTATAAGTATTAAAGTTATTATATTAAAATACAAGTTTTACAATATTAATAGCTTATAATTATATTATAAATCCAGTGTGAAGTGAGAGCAATGTTTATTTAGATTAATTAGAATTTTCAATAAACTATCCTGTTTTTAAATTATTTATATAATAATTTTTGAAATTAATACGAATTTCATTTAATTTTGTTTTAGGAGATATTAATAGGGTATTATTGAATGAGTAAAAAAGTGATATTTACGTAGAATAATCACACTATAGATATTGGAGGTAGTAAATATGAGAAAAGTAGTACTTTACATTGCAATAAGCTTAGATGGATATATAGCCGAGGAAAATGGTAGTGTAAGTTTTTTAGATGAAATATCTTTAGATTTTAAACATGAACAGGAAGAAGATTATAATACTTTTTACGATACAATTGATACTATTATTATGGGAAATTCAACATATATACAAGTTGCAAATGAACTTAGTCCAAACGAATGGTATTATAAGGGTAAGGAGTGTTATGTATACTCAAATACAGTTAGTGAAGCAACTGAAAATGTAAAGTATACAAATTTAGAACCTCAAAAATTAATTGAACAACTTAGGAAAGAGAATGATAAAAAAGATATTTGGATAGTTGGAGGAAGTGACATAGTAAAATTATTTATGAAAGATAATCTAATTGATGATTATTATATCTATATATTGCCAATAATATTGGGTAAAGGGATTCCATTGTTTAAATCTGGTATAAATAAGACTAATTTAAAGTTTAAGAAAACTAGTAATATTGGAGAACTTGTAAAATTAGAATACAGTAAAAAGTAAAAATAAAGTACATGCCAATTTGTTATAACATTATGAAATAAAGCATTTAAAAGACTTTTGGCTATATGAATTGACATTACTTGTCAAATGTGTTAACATATAAGCGACTTGTCGGAGGGTGTATTAAAAAGAATATGCTGGAGAAGAGAGTGCGTTAACTCTTTTCTCCTTTTTTTATAAAATCAAGTATTTATAAATTTGGTATGATTACATAATTACACTATCTCAAAAATTAAGAAAGGAGAAAACTATGAAATTAATTTTAAGTTATTTAAAGAATTATAAGTTGTTAATAGTATTAAATATACTGGCTATATTTAGTTTTGCATTAGTTGAATTAGGTATCCCAACAATAATAGCGAAAATAATTGATAATGGTATTGCAAATCAAAATATAGCTTACATAAAGCAAATGGGAATAGTAATTGTTATTATTTCTATTATAGGAGTTGTAGGTAGTATATTGCTGGGTTATTGTTCTGCAAAGGTGTCAACAAGTGTAACTAGGGATATAAGAAATGACATATTTCAAAAATCTCAAGAATTTTCACATACTGAATATAATAAGTTTGGGATTTCTTCAATGATTACAAGAACGACAAATGATGCGTTTCAAATCCAACAATTTGTGAATATACTACTAAGAACTGCTTTATTAACACCAGTCATGTTTATTATAAGTATAATAATGACGATTAGAACAAGTGTAGAGCTTTCAATGGTATTAGCTATATCAGTACCTTTTATAATTATTGGAGTTGCAATAATAGCAAAAGTATCTCAGGCAATATCTTTGAAACAACAAAAAGGGTTAGATAAATTAAACCTTATATCAAGAGAAAATTTAACAGGAATAAGAGTAATTAGAGCTTTTGGAAATGATGATTATGAAACAGAAAGGTTTGAAAAAACAAATACATATTATGCTAATGTTTCTAAAAAATTATTCAAGCTTATGTCAATTACTCAACCAGCATTCTTTTTACTATTAAATATAGCTGTTTTGGCTGTATTTTGGATTTCAAGTGAGAAGATAAATATTGGAGAAATTCAAGTTGGACAGTTAGTTGCATTTTTGGAGTATCTTTTCCATGCTATGTTTTCAATTATGCTCTTTTCAATGGTATTTATTATGTATCCAAGAGCAGAGGTGTCTGCAAATAGAATAAAGGAGCTTTTAAATGAGGAGCCATTGATAAAAAATCCTGAAAATGGAATTAAGGAGACTGAAAATAAAGGTATTATAGAATTTGATGATGTAACTTTTACTTATCCAGATGGAGAGGCTTCTGTACTTAAAGATGTTTCATTTACTGCAAAGACTGGTGAAACAGTAGCCTTTATAGGAAGTACTGGTAGTGGAAAAAGTACTCTGATTAACTTGATACCTAGATTTTATGATGTAACAGAAGGTAGTATTAGGATAAACGGAGTAGATATAAGAGAGTATGATTTGAAAGCTTTAAGAAAAAAGATAGGATTTATACCTCAAAAATCACTGCTTTTTACTGGTAGTATAGCAAACAATATTAGATTTGGTAAACATAAGGCAGGAGAATCAGAACTAGAACATTCAGCCAAAGTTGCACAAGCATATGAATTTATATCAAAAAAACCTAGAAAATTTGATGAATTAATTAGTGAAGGTGGAGCAAATGTATCAGGAGGTCAAAAACAAAGACTTTCTATTGCAAGAGCTATTATAAGAAGACCTGAAATATATATTTTTGATGATAGTTTTTCTGCACTTGATTTTAAAACTGATGCAATACTTCGTTCTAAGTTGAAAAAAGAAACAAAAGACGCAATTGTATTGATTGTCGCACAGAGAATTAGTTCTATTATTGATGCTGATAAGATTATAGTACTCAATGAAGGGCAAGTTGTCGGAATGGGAACTCATAAAGAATTATTGAAAAATTGTGAAATATACTATGAAATTGCAACATCTCAGTTGAAAAAGGAGGAATTGGAATAATGAAAAAGTCTAAAGGTTTTAAGAAAACAATTGGTAGACTTCTTCCATTTGTAAAACGATATAAATTTTCCTTTATTATAGCTATTATATGTATAATTTCAGCAGCTACTATGAATGCAATTGCTCCTAAAACAGAAGGATTAATAATAACACAATTGACTAAAGATGTAATTCGTATAGCAAGAGGAATACCAGGAGCATCTGTAAATTTTAATTATGTAATAAAAATATTGGTGCTTTTAGCAGGTATATATGTTGCTAATGCAATTTTTACTTATGTGTCAAGTTTTCTACTTACAAATGCCATCCAAAATACGATGAGAGATTTAAGAAATGAAGTAGAAAATAAAATAAGAAAGTTGCCAATTAGTTATTTTGATAGTAATAGCTTTGGAGATGTATTAAGCCGTATATCAAATGACGTAGATACAATATCAAATGCACTACAACAGAGTTTTATGCAAATTGTAAATTCAATTTTAGTAATAATCTTAGCACTTTCAATGATGTTTACAATTAACACATATATGGCTATTATAGCACTTTTTATAATTCCAATTAGTTACTTTGTATCTAAGTTCATAGTAAAGAAATCACAAAATAGGTTTTCATTACAACAAAATGCCCTTGGAAAACTAAACGGAAAAGTGCAAGAAATGTATACTGGATTTAATGAGATAAAATTATATGGTAAAGAAGAAGATTCTATAAAAGAGTTTAAAAAGGTAAATCAAGAACTTTGTGAAAATGGGTTTAAAGCACAATTTATATCAAGTATGATGAATCCAATGGTATCATTAGTAACTTATTTTGGAATTGCAGCAGTAGCAGTTGTTGGTTCTGTATATGCAGTAAGTGGAGGAATAACAGTCGGAAATTTACAGGCATTTGTACGTTATATATGGCAGATAAATCAGCCTCTTTCACAAATGACACAGTTATCCACTGTAATACAATCTTCTTTTGCAGCGATAGAGCGTGTATTTGAAATTCTAGATGAAGAAGAGGAAATACCTGATGTTGAAAATTCAATTAAAATAGAAAATGTAAAAGGCAATGTTACATTTGAGCATGTTAATTTTGGTTATGGAGAAGAAGCAACTTTAATAGAAGATTTAAATGCAGAAATAAAAAGTGGTCAGATGGTAGCTATTGTTGGACCTACTGGAGCAGGTAAAACGACATTAATAAACTTATTGATGAGGTTTTATGATGTTAAGAAAGGTGCTATTAAAGTTGATGGAGTAGACATAAGGGATATGAAACGTAAAGACTTACGTTCAATGTTTGGTATGGTGCTTCAAGATACATGGCTATTTAATGGAACCATTTTTGAAAATATAGAATATGGTAGATTTGGAGCTACTAAGGAAGAAGTTATACAGGCAGCAAAAGTAGCAAATGTGCATCACTTTATAACCACTCTTCCAGATGGATACAATATGTTCTTAAATGAAGAAGCTTCTAATATATCTTTGGGAGAAAAACAGCTTTTAACTATAGCTAGAGCTTTTATATCAGACCCATCAATATTGATACTTGATGAGGCTACTAGTTCTGTTGATACTAGATTGGAACTTATGCTTCAAAAAGCAATGAGAAATCTTATGAATGGTAGAACTAGTTTTGTTATAGCACATAGACTTTCTACAATTCGTAATGCTGACTTGATTTTAGTTATGAATAATGGAAGCATTATAGAGCAGGGTAATCATGAAGAACTTATGGAAAAAGGCGGATTTTATGAGAAGCTTTATAATAGTCAATTTGCAGATACAGAATCTGAATAGATAGGATAAAAATTTTTATAGAATTTTGTAATAAATTTAGATATTAATCATATAATTAAAAAGAGTATCAGTAAGTTATTTTTGTAAATTTACTGATACTCTTTGGTTTTAAGACTAAAGGTACTTATAATTCACAACTAGTCTTGCTACATCTGATAACCAGAATTACAGTACTTTTCTTTTTTACCTTTTTGTTCTCTGACATATAATAATTCGCTTAACTTATCAATGTAATAACAATCATCACTTATGCGAATTAAACTAGTCAGATAATAACCATCTTTACTTCTAGGAATCTTTTTATTTATTGCTAAATCAATAGCTGTCTTTGCTGCTTCAAAATGCTTTAAATGTGTATGACCTTCTTCAAAACTCTTTCTAGTATTATAAACTACATAACCTTTTTTAACTTGAAAAACTATAAATTCTTTCTTTTCATATATTTTATTAAACATTCAATCAGCCCTTCTCAAGATAGTTTTATAGCATAACATTAGAAGCTCCTAAAAAATTTTACAAAGAACATAAATATTTTATAAATTAAAAACTTAAAACTATAATTTATAAAGATAATTTTCTTATTACTTATATGGTAATACATATAGATTAAAATTAAATTATCTTTAAGTTAAACCAAAGTAAAATAAAAGACTAGTTATAATATTTATATGAAAAAGTACAAAATATAGTATAAGAATATAGAAAATTTAATTTATTTATTTACAATTTTTATTTCCATATGTGTACTTACCTTCAGATACCTTATCATCATGGAAGTATATTCTTTCACAGCTTTTGTCTCCCCATAGAATATTTTTTGTTATCTTATGGGATGTATCTCCTGTAAATACTTCAGCTACAGTAGTATCTGTAACATCACAATAAAGAGATGCGAATTTTTTAAACCAAGAATTTTCCTCAAATCTTGCAAGCCAGGAAGCTCCATAAGGACAATGTAACTCTTCAAATTCAGGAACCCAACCTAAGAATGGGACATCAGTTGTGCTAATAATATTTTCTGCAATTAATTCATCTCCATTTTCATGAGCTCTTTCTCTCATAGCAATAGCTCTTTCTTCAGACCTTTCAAATAAAACTTTCTTTAATATTTCGATAGCTTTATCTTCTCCAAATTCTTCAAATAACACTTTGGAAAAATAAAAATATAAGTCACCAAAATGCTTACATGCCATACGAACTTCTTCAATAGCATAATCTTTGTCGATTGTTTCATTAGTTACAACATCTTTGTTCAAAAAAATCACTCCTTAAAATAATATTAGTTACACTATAATTATAGATTATTTTTTATAACTGGGAAATTAATTTAAGATAAATATAATTTTACCAAAGATAATATTAAAATATTTTATTGTTGCAAAAATCTTCTAAATTAATGTATTTAGGAGTTTCCATATGAACAAGTGTCGTTCTGTAAACATCCTCAATACATCCATTTTCTATATTATTAAAAATATCTGTATGTTCTTTTAATGTTGTTTCAAGTCTTCCTTCATGTGACAATGAGTCAAGAGCTAGTTTTTTTATTCTGTACATATAACTGTTAAACATCTTATCAAATTCAGTATTTTGAGCATATGACACTATTGTTGTGTGAAATAATGTATCATATTCAGCAAATGAGTTTAAGTTTTTATCACCTAATAAAATTTCTTTTTGTTTATCTAAAAGAGATTTTAATTTACTTATAGTTTCAACTGCCCTAGGTTCTTTGTATTGACTTGTAATTAAAAAAGTGCAAAACCCTTCTATTGCAGAGCGTATTTGGAATATCTCTACAATTTCATTTGCTGTTATTTGATGAATTCTAAAGCCTTTACTTGGGATTATATCTATAAATCCATCTTGACTAAGTCTTTGAAGAGCATCTCTTATTGGCGTTCTAGAGATACCTATTTCACTAGCAAGCTTTGTCTCAGAATATATTTCATTTTCTATTATTTCTCCAGACAGTATCAATTCTTTTAAGTAGTCATATGCTTGTTCTTGTAATCTTTTAAATATAGCCATATATAATACCCCCTAAACAATGTAAAAATACAAAAACTTATATAATTTTAAGCATACAACATAGTAAAAATAAGGTCAATCTTTTGAAATTCAAATTATATATAAGATGACAAAATATGAAAAATTGTTGGATAGTGATATATGGTTAACATTAGAGCTAGATTAATTAAAATATACAAATTATATGGAAAGTAGAGTGTAGTATTTTAAATTAATAGTATGTATTAAATATTATATAGAATAACTAAATATAATAAAAATATATAAAAAATACAATTTATTGTTAAAATAAATACTTTTACATTTTATATTGACCGGTATACTGGTGTGTAGTATACTCTAAATCATAAAAAACCGTTTTCAAAAATGTGAAGATATGGAGGGAAATAAAATGAAGTTAGGATTTATTGGATTAGGAATAATGGGAAAACCAATGGCAAAAAATTTATTGAAAGATGGATGTAATCTTTTTGTGTATGATATTAATAAATCTGCTGTGGATGAACTTATATCATGTGGAGCAAAATATGCAAGTATTTTAGAGATAGGTAACGAGTGTGAGATAGTATTTACAATTCTTCCAAATGGAGCTATTGTACAAGATGTATTATTTGGAACAGATGGTTTGACAAAGACTCTAAAAGAAGGAAGTATAATAGTGGATATGAGTTCAGTTACTCCTACAGAATCTGCTTTGTGTGCAAATAAATTAAAAGAAATGAGCTTGGAATTTATAGATTCTCCAGTAAGTGGAGGAGAGCCAAAAGCAATTGATGGTACACTTGCTTTTATGGCTGGTGGTAAGGAAGAAACCTATAAAAAAGTAGAGCCATTTTTTAATATAATGGGAAGTTCATCTATTTTAATTGGAGATAATGGAAGTGGAAGTGTTACAAAACTTACAAATCAAGTAATAGTTAATTTAACAATAGCAGCAGTATCTGAGGCATTTGTACTTGCAGCAAAAGCAGGGGCAGACCCAGAAAAAGTCTATAAGGCGATAAGAGGAGGTCTAGCTGGTAGTACAATATTAGATGCAAAGATACCAATGATTATGAATCGTGACTTTAAACCAGGTGGTAAAATATCTATTAATCTAAAAGATATTAAGAATGTAATGCAGACAGCACACAATTTAGATGTGCCACTACCTATGACAAGTCAACTATTAGAAATCATGCAGACACTAAAAGTACATGGACATTTAGAAGATGACCATGGTGGAATAGCACAGTATTTTGAAAAATTAGCAGGAGTTGAAATAAAGAAACACAATAATTAATTTTAAGTAGATTGATATGATAGTAAATACATACTATTAAGATTAGATTATATAAATACAGCAAAGTTAAGTTATCATAGTAAAAGAAGAATAAGATTGATAAATAATAAAGTAGAATGATAAAGGGGTAAAAATTATGATTACAGGATACGGACTTTTGATAGCATTTGTTATATCTATAGGAATTTTACTTGTATCGATTATTAAATTTAAAGTAAATCCATTTTTGGCATTACTTATAACATCGATAATTACAGGTTTTATGGTTAAAATGCCTATAAATGAAATTTCGACTACAATATCGACTGGTTTTGGAAATACATTAGGAAGTATAGGTATTGTAATTGGACTTGGAATAATATTTGGAAATATTCTTTCAGAGTCAAGAGCTACAGAATCTATTGCAAAGGGTTTGTTAGCTAAAACAGGAGAAAAAAATAGTGCATTAGCTGTAACTACAGCAGGATTTTTAATTTCAATTCCAGTTTTTATGGATGCAGCTTTCGTTATAATGATGCCTATAATTAAGTATGTTTCAAGAGTTACTAAGAAATCTCTAATGGTATTTGTATGTGCATTAGGTGTTGGGACTATAGTAGGACATGCACTTGTAATACCTACACCAGGACCTTTGGCAGTTGCAGCAAATGTAAATGCGAATGTAGGTAGTTTTATACTGTATTCTATAATTGTCGCTTTTCCAGCTGCTATTGTGGGTGGATGGCTTTATGGAAAACGTTTTGAAAAATATCCGTCTTATGCAATTGATGAGAATGATAGAGAAAAAAATTTAGAACAGGGAGAAGATAGTATCAAGCTTGAAAATGATAAATCTTCTGAAGTACCAGGTTTTGGAGTTTCTATGTTCTCTTTATTATTTCCAATACTTCTTATACTTGTATCAAATGTATTTAGTATGTTTGTGGAAAAAGGTTCTAAAATTAGTGGAATACTTGCATTTATAGGAGATAAAAATATAGCAATACTTCTTGGAATATTAGTGGCAATAGTATTTTTAAAGAAATACATAAGTAAACCTATGGGAGATGTTGTTATCGAAGCTGCTGATTCAGCAGGTTTAATACTATTAATAACAGGCTCAGGAGGAGCGTTTGGTAGTGTTATAAATGCCAGTGGTATAGGTAATTTCTTAGTTGACACTATGTCTGGTCTTAGCATATCAGTTGTAGTACTTGGATTCTTATTAAGTGCACTACTTAGGATTTCTCAGGGTTCTGCTACTGTAGCCTTAGTAACTACATCATCAATTTTAGGGCCTACAATTTTGGCAACTGGTATGTCACCAGTTTTAGTAGGGCTTGCTATATGTGCTGGTGGCGTTGGTTTTTCTCTTCCAAATGATTCTGGGTTCTGGGTACTTTCAAGATTTAGTGGATTATCAGTTAAAGATACTTTGAATTCTTGGACAATTGGAGGAACTATTGCTGGTATTGTAGCATTTATAATGGTTTTATTACTTAGTGTTATAAATGGAATTATACCACTTCCAGGCTTATAAATAATAAACTATTGAGTTATATTATATAAGTTACATTGAGATTATATAAATTACATAAAGGGGCGTTTTAAATGAGAGAAGTAAAACCAATTAGCATAGACATACTTAATACTTTTAAAGAAGTAGACGAGGATAAATTAAATGAACTTTTTGCAAATGAACTTAAAAATTTAGATAGAAAAATAATCGTATTAGATGATGACCCAACAGGTGTACAAACTGTTCATGATATCTCTGTTTATACTGATTGGGATAAGGATAGTATAGAGCAAGGTTTTAATGAACAAAATAGCATGTTTTTCATACTTACTAATTCAAGAGGATTTACTGTTAATCAAACTACAAAAGTACATAGAGAAATATCAAAAAATATTGTGGATGTATCCAAGAAAACTAATAAAGATTTTATAATTATAAGTCGTAGTGATTCTACAATGAGAGGGCATTATCCTCTAGAAACTGATTTATTAAAAAGTGAAGTAGAAAAATTATCAGATAAGTTATTTGATGGCGAAATAATAATGCCATTTTTCAAAGAAGGCGGCAGATTCACTATAGATAATATACATTATGTTAAAGAAGAAGAGATACTTGTACCAGCAGGAATGACTGAATTTGCAAAAGACAAATCTTTTGGTTATAAATCTTCTGATATAGGTGAATGGTGTGAAGAAAAGACAAATGGAAAGTACAAGTCTAATGATATGATATACATTTCTTCTGAAGAGCTTAGAGAGCTAAAGATTGAAGCTATAACAGAAAAACTTAAAATGGTTAAAGGATTCAATAAAGTCATTGTAAATGCAACTGACTATGTAGATGTAAAGGTATTTGCAATTGCATTTATACGTGCAGTAAATAGTGGTAAGGAGTTTATGTTTAGAAGTGCTGCTGCCATAACAAAGGTGCTTGGAGGCGTGAGTGATAAAGCATTGCTTACTAAGGATGAGTTAGTTTCAAAAGATAACACCAATGGAGGAATTATACTTGTTGGCTCACATGTAAATAAGACTACTCAACAACTAGAAGAACTTAGAAATTGTAAATACCCAATAGAATTTATAGAGTTTAATCAACATTTAGTTCTACAGGAAAATGGCTTAAAAAATGAAGTAAAAAGAGTTATACAAGTTGTAGAAGAAAAAATAAGTAGTGGAAAAACCGTTGCTGTTTATACTAGACGAGAGCGTTTTGACTTAGATACAAATGATAAAGATAAACAACTTATGATTTCTGTAGAGATATCAGATGCTGTTACCAGTATAATTGGTATGCTTAATGTAAGACCTAATTTCATCATAGCTAAAGGTGGCATTACATCTAGTGATGTTGGTACTAAAGCACTTAAAGTAAAAAAAGCTACAGTAATGGGACAAATAAAACCTGGTATACCAGTGTGGATGACAGGGAAAGAAAGCAAATTCCCTAATATGCCATATATAATTTTCCCTGGCAATGTTGGAGAAGTCAGTACACTTAAAGAATCTGTTGAGATACTGATGGGTTAGAATATTAATGGATTAGAGTATTTAGAGTATAAATATTTAGATTTATTGATTAAAAAATGAATAAGCTAAAATTAATATCTAAAAAATAATAGTACATTAAGCAGTAAGGTTTAGAGTATTTATAAAAAATATTCTAAACCTTACTCTTATGTGTTAGTGTTTTTATTATTAAGTTTATATGATGTTTATTACACTACTTATCTTTTTTTATTGATTTAATGTCTTCTTTGATTTTATTTAAAATATCCTTATGTTTATTAGAGCTTATATTAGGGAATGCTTTGATAATACGTCTATGAAGTAATTTGTGGTTAGACAATAAATTATTAAGTTTATTTTTAAGCTCATCAATGCGGTTTCTAGCATAACGATAGTTTTCTTTTTCCTTAAGTATTTCAAATCTATCCTCTAAAGTCTCAAGTCTATTTTCAACCAAAGATTCGAGTTTGCTTTCAATAGTTTCCTGTGTAATAAGTTTGTAGTATTCCTTTTTATCTTTTAATTCTTTAATTATAAGATTGATTTGTTTTAGTTTGCCATTTAATTGTAAGATTGTATGTACTGTAATTACTAAATCTAAAACAAAATAAACTTCTATAGATATAGCCAGTATAAATAGTATATTTTTAGGTATAGAGTTTATGAAATCAACTACAATAGGATGTACTATAAGCATTACAATTAATGATAATACACCAAACATAAGTGAGTTTTCTAGACAAACTCTTCCATTAATATTAAATTTATGCTTAGAATAATCCCACCAAGTCATATTAAATATTTTTTCTAATACAAAGCTTGTAAGATATTCCATTACACTAGTTATAATTATACTAAATAAAAATAACAAGGGAATATTGTGCACAAAAGGAGTCAAGGTAGCAACTATCGCTAACGCTCCAAATCCATATATAGGGCAAAATGGTCCATTTAAAAATCCTCTATTTACAAATTGCTTTTGTAAAATTGAACAATATGTAGTCTCACAACACCATCCTATAAAACTATAAATTACAAAATAAAGAAATTGAATATAAAATATACTCATAAGCACCTCATTTCTAGTTAATATAATACTATATACTTGATATTTTATTTTTATGACTAATTTATTTAAAATTCAATTTACATATTGATTATACCAATTTATAGGAATTTATCAAATTTAATTACAGTTATAATATTATATATGATTATAATAATGAGATTTTATTTAAAATAAATAAGGGTGTCAAGTATAATCAAACTAATAGTTGTAGATACTCTACACTATGTTAGTTTAATCATATTTGACACCCTTATATTTATTTATATTATGATTGTTTACATTTGAAGCTAGAACAACATGTTTCAACATAAAGATTTACTCTATCAGTTTCAGGAGCAACCAATATATTATCAAGTGTACATAAGCTACCATCTTTATTGTATTTACAAGTTTTTACGCTACACACTAATTCTTCACAATTTCTATTATTAACATTACTTGATAGATTACTATAAATAGATTCGTCTAAAAATGAACTACAACAAGTATGTCTATCATTGTGAGCTTGCTCACCATTTATAAAAATTTTATCTGCATAACATATATGGCTGTTATTATGTGAGCAGTTAGTTACATTACAGTTTATTCTTTCCAAAGTTATTACCTCCTAAACGATTATTTACTATAAATTATGTCCATATGATTACAAGAATATAACCTTTAAGAGAAAACTCTCTTTTATAAAATATCTATTCTTAGAGTAATTTGATATGTAAATATATTTTCTTCTAAAATTTACCTAAATTGTATAAAAACTTACAGCTTGGAGAAAATAATAGTAAAAGGAGGCGTAATCAATGTTTGAAAAGAAGAAAAAAGAATTATTTCCTTGGAAAATATCTGCCTTAATACTAGTTGGAGTATTTGTATTAAGTAGTGGAGTTTATATAGGGACAAGATTAAAACATAATGGAGTTCAAACTGGTGAAGTTGTAAGTACTAGTGCGAATATGAATGAAAAGTCAAAAGAAGCTTTTGGATTAAATAAAAATTGTGAAGTTTGGCTTCAAAGTGAAGGCGAAAATGAAACTAATTATAAGAGAACACTTACAATGGCTGGGATAGTTCCAGAATCATTATTAGATAAGACAAAATCAGAAATAGTATCATATTTTAAAAAAGAGTATCCAAGTAAAAAAATAAAGAGTATGGATAAAAACGAAATCATATTGGTAGAATCTAAATATAGTGATAATAAAGATGTACAAGCAATGAATGCCACTATAAAAGGGAAGTATACGATTGAAAATGATAATGGAAATATAGCATTATATAAATATGATAGTAGTGGAAATAAAACATTAATAGAAAAAACAAAAATAAGAGTAGATTCACTTCCTAAGACAGTTCAAGATGAAATCAAAAAAGGTGTAGTTATGGATACTGAAGAAGATGCTTATTCAAGATTGGAAGACTTTGCAAGTTAATACTAAGTAAGTTAATATTAAAATTGTAGTCACATTTAATTCCTATAAAATACCATAATTTATTTGTACTAAATATAAAAGTTATACTGAAGTAAAATCTTGCTTTGGTATGACTTTTTTACTTTATTTTATATTTTACATATACCATTTTATGATTTGTTAATATTATTTATGGTATAATGATTTAGAACATAAGTTTTTATGAGAAATACATTTTGGTATTTCTTTTATTTTTAGGGGGAATTTTAAAAAATGATAATATTGGGGATTGACCCAGGTATAGCTATAGTTGGATATGGTATAGTTGAATACAAAAATAGCAAGTTTAAGGTAATAGATTATGGAGCAGTGACAACACCTGCACACATGAATATATCGAGAAGATTAGAACTTGTATATAAAGGAATTGATACAATCGTAAAGAATTACAATATAGATGAAGTTGGAATGGAAGAATTATTCTTTAACAAGAATGTAAAAACAGCTATAACAGTTGCACAAGCTAGAGGTGTTACTATGCTTGCATGTGCTCATAATGGGAAACCAGTGTATGAATACACTCCACTTCAAGTAAAACAAGGTGTAGTTGGATATGGAAGAGCAGATAAGGCACAAGTTCAACAGATGGTAACTTCATTTTTGAGTTTAAAAAAGGTTCCAAAACCAGATGATGTTGCAGATGCTTTAGCTGTGGCTATTTGTCATGCTCATTCAAATAAACTTGAAAAAACTCTAAAGAATATAGGTGGTAAGTATGTATAGTTATATAAAAGGTACAATAGAAGAGATTTATATAGATAATATAGTTATTGAAAATAATGGTATAGGATATAAGATAAATGTGTCATCCAATACAATCATGAATTTAAAAGTGGGAGAGGCTACAAAAATATATACTAAGTTAATTGTGAGAGAAGATGATATGAGTCTTTGTGGTTTTGTAAGTAGGGAGGAACTTAAGATGTTTGAGTTACTTACATCTGTATCTAAGATAGGACCTAAAGTGGCACTTTCAATACTATCATTTGCATCACCAGCACAGTTAGGAGCTTATATTTTAAGTGAAGATATTGGAAAATTATCCAAAGCTCCTGGTGTTGGGAAAAAGACAGCAGAAAGAATTGTCTTAGAACTTAAAGACAAGGTAGATAAAAATAACATAGACTTTGAACCAACATTATTATCACAAAAACCTACTTTCATATCTCAAGATGAATCTGTGGATGCACTTGTAGCTTTGGGGTATACCTTAGCAGAGTCAAAAGATGCAGTTCAAAAGTGTAAAAAGGATGGTATGGATACAGAAGCCATTATAAAGAAAGCACTTACATATATAATGAGTAAATCTTTGAAATAACATTTACACTTTAAAATAATATTTAAAGTATGAATGTAGATTTCAAAATATCAAAGTAGATTTCCAAAAGTACGAGAGGAGGGGTATAAATGCAAGGTTTTGAAGATGAAAATAGAATAATAACTTCTACAATGAAGACAGAAGATATAGATATAGAAAATAGTCTAAGACCAAAGACTCTAGAAGATTATTTGGGGCAAGAAAAATCCAAAGAGCAACTTAGCATATTTATAGAGGCAGCTAAATCAAGAAATGAGCAGTTAGACCATGTGCTTTTATATGGACCACCAGGTCTTGGAAAAACTACACTAGCTAGTATAATAGCTAATGAGATGGGTGTAAATTTGAGGATTACGTCGGGTCCTGCAATAGAAAGAGCTGGGGATTTGGCAGCTATACTTACAAACTTAAATGAAAATGATGTTTTATTTATAGATGAGATACACAGAATCAATAGAAGTGTTGAAGAAGTTTTGTATCCAGCAATGGAAGACTTTTGTTTAGACATAATAATAGGAAAAGGACCATCTGCAAGAAGTATAAGACTTGACCTTCCTAAATTTACACTTATTGGAGCTACAACAAGAGCTGGTATGCTTACAAATCCACTTAGAGATAGATTTGGTGTTATTTGTAAATTGGATTACTATACAGTTGATGAGCTTTCAAAAATAGTACTTAGGTCATCAAATATCTTAGATGCAGAAATACAATCTAATGGAGCCTTAGAGCTTGCAAAACGTTCAAGAGGGACTCCAAGAATAGCAAATAGATTACTAAAAAGAGTCAGAGATTTTGCACAAGTTAGAGCTGATGGAAAAATAACTGATGAGGTAGCAAAAGATGCACTAGAACTTTTAGGTGTTGACAATTTGGGGCTTGATTTTGTAGATGAGAAGCTTCTTATGACTATAATAGAAAAATTTAGAGGGGGACCAGTAGGTCTTGATACATTAGCAGCTTCTATTGGCGAAGATAGAAACACAATAGAAGATGTATATGAGCCATATTTACTTCAGCTTGGATTTATAAATAGAGGTCCTAGAGGGAGAGTAGCCATGCCATTAGCTTATGAACACTTAAAAATTCCATATCCTAATGAAAAATAAAAATAGATTATATAAATATTTATAAAATAGAATAGTCATTAAATTGAAATATTTCTAAAATGGCTAAAAATTCAAACATATCCACAAAATGGTAATTATAACTGTAGATACTGTGGATAAATACGATAAAAATTGTGTGTACTGTATCTATATATTGTGGATAAGACGTATATATCGTGGAAAAATATCTATATATTGTGGATATGATGTATGCTAAAAAGAGCAATTTCTTGATAGATTATGGTAATATTGTGGAAAATAAGTTGTTTTTTTGATATTATTGTAGCTAGAGAAATTTTAAGAGAGGAAGTTTAACATTGAAAACAAGTGATTTTAAATTTGACTTACCACAGGAACTTATAGCTCAAGTTCCTATAGAAGATAGAGCTAGTTCAAGATTGATGGTACTGGATAAAGAGACAGGAAATGTTGAGCATAAAGTTTTTAGAGATGTAATAGAATATTTAAATCCAGGGGATTGTTTAGTCTTAAATAATACTAGAGTTATACCAGCTAGATTAATAGGAGAGAAGCTTGAAACTGGAGGAAAAATTGAATTTTTATTATTAAAAAGAACAGAGGAAGATACTTGGCAAGCTCTAGTAAAACCAGGAAAAAGAGCAAAAGTAGGTACTAAATTTTCTTTTGGAAATGGAAAGTTGATTGGAGAAGTTGTAGATTTATCAGACGAAGGTTCAAGAATTATAAAGTTCCATTACGATGGGATTTTTGAAGAAATCTTGGATGAACTTGGAAATATGCCACTACCTCCATATATAACTGCTAGATTGGATGAAAAAGAGAGATACCAAACTGTTTATTCAAAGCACAATGGTTCAGCAGCAGCACCTACAGCAGGATTACACTTTACAGAAGAACTATTAAATAAAATAAAAGAAAAAGGTGTGGATATAGCCTTTGTAACTTTACATGTTGGTTTAGGAACTTTTAGACCAGTAAAAGTAGATGATGTTTTAAATCATAAGATGCATTCAGAATATTATATGGTTAGTCAAGAAGCAGCTGACAAAATAAATAGAGCAAAAGAAAGTGGAAATAATGTAATATGTGTTGGTACTACTAGTTGCAGAACTATAGAGTCAGCCTGTAATGAAAATGGAAAGATGGAAGAAACTAGTGGATGGACAGAGATATTTATATATCCAGGTTATAAGTTTAAAGTTCTAGATAAGCTTATTACTAATTTTCATTTACCAGAGTCTACATTAATAATGCTAGTAAGTGCTATTTGTGGAAAAGATAATGTTTTAAATGCATATAATGAGGCAGTAAAAGAAAGATATAGATTCTTCAGTTTTGGAGATGCTATGATTATAAAGTAGGGAGGTAATTGATGCATAGTTTACAAAAACAAAAAAAGAATAACCCTATATTAAAGATTGCTTTTATATTTGAACGTGTGTTAGCAGTGGTGGTTCTAATAGCTGTATTTCTAGGAACAATAGATGTGTTAAGACTTATGTGGGGAGCATATATAGTTGACTTTCAAAATCCAGTACAATACAGTCAGCTTAATGACTTCTTAGCACAAATATTACTTTTAGTGATAGGTGTTGAACTTGTAGTAATGCTATCACTTCATATACCAGGAGCATTTATTGAGGCACTACTTTATGCTATAGCTAGAAAAATGTTGTTACTTCCTAAAAATGAAGGAATGATAGATGTTTTAATAGGTGTTATAGCTATTGCAGGACTTTTTGCTATAAAAAAGTTTTTAGTAACAAAAGACAAGAGTGCACTTAATATAATGAGTATACATGATGAAGAAGCAATTAAAGAACAACAGGATAAAGACGATAAGGATAAATCTATTTAGAAAATCTATTAGACAAATAGATTATTGAACAGATATCTTAAGAAATAATGAGAAATAAATATTATTAAGGAGAAATTTATGTACGCAGTAAGATACGAATTGATAAAAACTTGCAAACAGAGTGGTGCAAGGTTAGGAAGATTACACACTCCACATGGGATAATAGAAACGCCAATATTTATGCCAGTTGGAACTCAAGCAACTGTCAAATCTATGACACCAGAAGAACTAAAAGAGATTGGTTCACAAATAATACTTAGCAACACATACCATTTATATATGAGACCAGGTCATGAACTTATAAAAAGAGCAGGTGGTCTTCATAAGTTTATGAACTGGGATAAGCCAATACTTACAGATAGTGGAGGATTCCAAGTATTTAGCTTAGGACCTTTAAGAAAGATAAAAGAAGAAGGTGTAGAATTTAGGTCACATTTAGATGGTTCAAAACATTTTCTAACTCCAGAAAAAGCTATGGAAATACAAAATGCATTGGGGTCAGATATAATGATGGCCTTTGATGAGTGTGCACCATACCCAGCAGATAGAGAGTATGTAAAAAATTCGTTAGAAAGAACAACAAGATGGTTAAAAAGATGTAAAGATGCCCATAATAATACAGACAAGCAAGCTTTATTTGGTATAATACAAGGTGGGATGTATAAAGATTTAAGAGAGCAATCAGCAAAAGAAATAACTAGTATTGATTTACCAGGATATGCTGTTGGTGGACTTAGTGTTGGAGAGCCAAAGCCACTTATGTATGATGTATTAGAACATACGACTCCATTTATGCCAAAAGATAAACCAAGATATCTAATGGGAGTTGGTAGCCCAGATGATTTAGTGGAAGGTGTTATAAGAGGTATTGACATGTTTGATTGTGTTTTACCTACTCGTATCGCTAGAAATGGGACTGCAATGACTAGTCAAGGGAAGGTTGTAGTTAGAAATGCAACTTATGCTGAAGACTTTACTCCACTTGACCCTGAATGTGATTGTTACGCTTGTAAAAACTATTCAAGAGCTTATATAAGACATCTTATAAAAGCAAATGAAATATTGGGTGCAAGATTAATAACTACTCATAATCTTCACTTTTTATTAAATTTAATGAAGCAAATAAGACAGGCAATAATGGAAGATAGATTACTTGATTTTAGAAATGAATTTTTTGCAAAATATGGGTATGAAATATAGGTTTTGCACTATTAATTATAATCATTTTAATATATAATATTCAATAGTACTCAAAGCTAAAGAAAGTAGATTGTTATATAAATATTTATTATAATTTACAAAAGAGTATAATTTACAAAGGAGTGAAAAATTAATGCCACAGCAACAAATAATGATGAGTATAGGTCTATGGGTAGTAGTAATAGCAATCTTTTATTTCCTAATGATTAGACCTCAAAAGAAAAAAGACAAACAATTAAAAGAAATGAGAAGTAGCCTAGGTGTAGGAGACAAGGTCGTTACAATAGGTGGAATAGTAGCTAGTGTAGCTAAAGTTGAAGATGATGTTGTAATACTAGAATTAGGACCAAATAGAACTAAAGTTCCATTTGAAAAATGGGCTATAGGGACAGTTCAATCTAGAAAAGAAGAAATAGAAGAACAGTAAAATAGTAATTTAAAAGCCTTTTCTCGAATATATATTAATTTGAGAGGAGGTTTTTTTATGGGAAAATCTAATTATATTTTTAAAGGTTTGGGATATGCATATATAATAACTTTGGCTGTTTTATTAGTGTATAACTTATTTTTGACATTTACAGATATTGGTGGAGATAATATAACTATGGTTGCGTCATTTATAACTACCATTTCTGCAGCTATAGGTGGTTTTTATACTTCAAAACACATGAAAGAAAAAGGTCTTGTGTATGGACTTTTAGTTGGACTTTTGTACATAGTATGTATTTTTTTAACTGTGTTTTTAGCACAAGAAAAGTTTGTGTTTGAAGTAGGAATGATTTATAAGTTATTGTTAATATCAGCAGCGGGAGGTATTGGAGGCGTATTGGGTGTCAACTTTAAATAGAGTTTATATTAGAGTAGTTTTGTGATATAATCAATAGGAAACAATTAGAAATGGAGGCGTTGAAAATGGAAAATAAACATGTAAAAACTTTATCTCAAGCTACTTTAAAGCAAAGTGCTGCAAAAGGTGGATGTGGAGAGTGTCAAACTTCTTGTCAATCAGCTTGTAAAACTTCTTGTACAGTTGCAAATCAAGAGTGTGAAAGATAGAAAATTATTGACTTAGTTATTTTCAAGAGGGTACTTTAAAATGATTCTATTATCATTATGAGGTATCCTCTTTTGTTTTACAATGATTATTGTGATAAATAGTAGTCTTAAACTTTGTAAAATAGTATTAAATTAGTGGTATATATTTAATTTAAGTATAAAGGATTAATTAGCAAAAATTAGTATAATAGTATGCTCAAAATATAAATTTTTATACGTCGATTTTTAAAAATTAAGTTAGTAAATTATGTAAACACATAAAATATATTGAAAAATAATATTATATATAATATTATTTATATGTGGGAAATACGAATATAAAAAAATCAAAAAATAATATTCGGAGGACATAAATATGTTAAGCAACAAAAAGAGAAGTATGGCAATAGTAATGGCAGGAGCCACAGTTATGAGTGCAGCAGCACCAATATTTGCAGACAACACTGTGTCAGAAAATGTTGATAAAAGTTACACAGTAAGTGCGAAAGATTCTACTAAATTAATTGAAGAAGTTAGAAAATCATTAGAGATTAAATTTGAAGAGACAAAAGCAGGAGCAAATGTAAATGATAGAGTTTACGATATAAAAGTTGACAATGTAAATTTAACTAATGCAACTCAATTACAAAACAAAATAAACGCATTAGTAGAAGGACAAAGTTTAAAAGTTACTATACAAGACAAAGGTCATCAAACTCTAGGTGGAAAAGTAGTCGACTATAAAATTGAAAATTACAAAACAGCTCAAGAAATAGTAGATGCAGTTAATGCTTTTAATGCAACTTTAGCAGAAGATTCTGATAGCAAATTAACAGCAACAATAAAATCTACAAGTTCAGTTGAAGTAAAAAGAGCAAAAGATTCAAAAAATGTTATTACTATAAATGTGGGAGACCAACACTTAGATTTCTCAAAACAAATAATATCAGAAGAAAGTGCTTTTGAAGGCTATGAAAAGAAATATAGTGATATAGAATCAAAAGAATTACATACAATAACAGTTAAAAATGCAGATTTACAAGATGTATCAGCAGAAGATTTATTCGATGGAGTTAGATTAACTACATCAGGAAGAGAAATAGTTAATAAAGTTAAAAATGGATATTCTTTAACATTTGAAAATGTAGCAATACTTACTCAAGAGCAAGAAGAGAGTGATGATAAAGATAAGCCAGAAAAATCAAGCTTTGATATGATTTTAAGCAAGACAAATGAAAAGCCAGAAACAATGAGTATATCAAGTAAAAACCATAAGTTAGTAAGAGATTTACACAAAGTATTAACTGATGTTAAAGATGGAAAAGAATTAAAGGTAGAAGTTTTATCTGGAGATTCAAGATTTACAACAGCAGTAGAGGTTAGCAAAGAGAGATTTAATGATGGAGCAGCAGAAGCAATAATCTTAGTTGGAGAGGATGCTATAGTTGATGGATTGGCATCAGCACCACTTGCATCTCAAAAAAATGCACCAATACTATTATCAAAGAAAGATTCATTACCATCAGAAATAGAAGCTGAGATATTAAGAGTACTTGGAAGCAACTTATCTTCTAAGAAAATATATATAGTAGGTGGAGAATCTAAAATATCAAAAAAAACTGAAGAAAAACTTGCTAAGTTAGGTGTAAATAAAGTTGAAAGAGTTTCTGGAGAAGATAGATTTGAGACTTCTTTAGAAATAGCAAAACAATTAAAAGATACATTTAAGACTGCTTTCGTAGTGGGTGGAAATGGAGAAGCAGATGCTATGAGTATATCTGCTAGAGCTGCTCAATTTGGTGCTCCAATAATAGTTACAGGTAACGAATTGGATGCTAAGGCTGAGAAGTTATTAAATGGAAAAGAATTAGAAATAGTTGGTGGAGAGAACTCTGTATCAAAAGACGTTGAAGATAAATTAGTTGAAATAGATTTAAATAATAAAGTTGAAAGATTAGCAGGAGAAAACAGAAAAGACACTAATGCTAAAGTAATCAACAAGTACTATGCAGGAGCAACTAAAGCATATGTTGCAAAAGATGGTTATGTAGGTGGAAATGGACAATTGGTTGATGCACTTACAGCAGCACCACTTGCAGCTAGTGCAAAAGCACCAATAATATTAACTACAGAAGAACTTTCTAAGTCACAAGAAGAAGTAGTTGAATTAAGACTTAAAAATACTACTAAGTTAGTACAAATAGGTGAAGGAATAGCTAAAAATGCTATTGAAAAAATAGCAGAAAAGATAAACTTATTTACTAGAAACTAATAGTATATAAAATTTAAATTTGTAAGTTTATTTAGATAATGTTTAGCTAAGTAAGATATAATATAGATAATAAATAAGTATAAACAATTAAAATAGAAATAATGAAAAGATGGTATCTTAAAATAAGTTAGGATACCATCTTTTTATTGTTTTTAATTATTATATCTTGTAGTCAATGTATCCTAAGATATCTATTTAAAAAACTTTGTACATAAGAAAGTTTATAGAAAATAAATACTTATTAAATTATATTGTTTTGAGTTTATAACTTAATAAAAATTTTGAGACTATCACTTAATTAAAGAAAATAAGTTATAATGTTTTGAATTTATGGATAATAAAAACTTTAATTATATTGTTTGAGTTAGATGGATAACTATGGTATCATATATAAAATATGGTAACAAAATTGTAACTTTTTATTAAGTTTAAGTAAAATCAATATAACAAAATTATAAAAACTAATATTGGGGGTAAAAAAATATGAAGAATAGTAGAAAGATATTTGCTATAGGACTTACACTATTTTTAGTAATGGTAAATACTCCTAGAGTAAATGCGCTCACATCAGTTGAACAAATAAAAGGAACTGACAGATATGAGACAGCAGCAAAAATAGCAGACAAACAAAACTACAATACAGCAATACTAATTAATTCAGATAATAGCCTGGCAGATGGCTTGAGTGCAAGTGGTTTAGCAGGAGCATTAAACGCGCCTATTTTAATGACAAAACAAAATCAAATCCCAAATACTACTATGGAAAGATTAAATAAAGCAAATACTATATATATAATAGGTTCAGAATCCACAATAAGTAAAAATGTTGAAAATCAGTTACTATCTAAAAAGAAGGTTGTACAAAGAATATTTGGTGAGAATAGATTTGATACAAGCATAAAAATAGCTGAAAAAATCAAAGAAATCAAACTAATAGATAAAGTAATTATAGCTAATGGATTTACAGGAGAAGCAGATGCAATAAGTGCATCACCAGTAGCAGCAAGAGATGGAGTACCTATAATACTTACAGATGGAAACAGTGTAGGATTTGATACAACAGGGCTAAAAAGTTATGCACTTGGTTCTAGTGAGATAATAAGTGACGAATTGGTTAAGAGTACAAATTCTGTTAGATTAGGTGGAACAGATAGATTTGATACCAATAAGAGAGTTATACAAGAGTTCTATAAAGACAGTAAAGAATTTTATTTAAGTAAAGGTATGCAACTAACTGATGCATTGGCAGCTTCTACAATAGCAAAAAATGCTCCTGTAGTTTTAGTTGAAAATGGTAGCAACAAGAGTATTTTAAGTGGTGCAGATAAATTGACTGTACTAGGAGGAATAAATCAAAATGTCATCAAGCAATGTATAAATCAAACTTCACCAAACCAACAAGGATTGTACTATAATCCAAATGATAAAGTATTTAAGGATAGGATAAAGGGAAAAATATATGCTCTTACAAAACAATACAGAAAAGAGAATGGAGTAAGAGCGTTATCTGTAGCAAGTAGATTAGAAGGTCTAGCAAATGACTGGTCTAATTTAATGGCAAATAAAAAGACTTTATCTCATACTATAAATGGTAAAAATTCGTATTCTACTTTTTTGAAATACTTAGATTGGAGTGAGATTAAACCTGGATACATTTCTGTTCAAGGGGAAAATATAATTAAGTATAAAATCCCAGATAAGCCTGTATATACAAATAGGGATGCAGATGATATAGGAAACTTTATTTTTAATGAGTGGAAGACAAATCCTGAGGAAGGTACAAATATGTTACATAAGGGATATGAGATAATGGGATTTGGGTTAACTATGACAGGTGATAAGACTATATATGCAACACATGAGTTTTATGGAAGATATAAAGAATAAGTATTTATCAAGATTTAGATATTTTGATAATAATATATATAAGCGCTGGAAATATATAATAAGATAATAAATAGAAAATAACGTATAAGTAATTTATTTATAATGAGAAAGAATATTTATATTAACATAATAATATAAATATTCTTTTTTTTGTATTTTAACATAAAAAAATTGTATTAAAAAGTTTAAATATAGTATAAAATGGGTATAAAAGCATTGAAAATTAAATGGCAAAATTAGGGAAATCTAATGACGCAAAACTATAGGGATTAAAGCTTATAAAGCCATATCAGCCAGTTGCTAAAAAGAGCAAGTTCTTTTTATTTATAATAAAGATTCTCTTTGAGTGTCTTTTTTTATTGTCTGAAACTATAGCATTTAAATTCATGGAAAATTAAAGATTTATTGAGGGAGGATTGTTATTTCATGAAAAAGGCAATATCTTGTGTACTAGCAGTGTCCATGTGTAGTGCACCATTGAATGTTTTTGCAGAGCCTATATTAGAGGGAAAACTAAGGGCAGTTGAAAAATCAGTTACAGAAAAGCTAAAGGGGAATCTAGAAGTGGATTTAAATTTTTCCCTTCCAATCAAAAATAATGAATCAGAAAATATAACTGATATACAGCTACAATTAAAAGATGGTAGTAATAATAGTGGGATAATAAAACTTGGAGGTAAAAATTCAGGAAGTATAAATATAGGAACAGATACTATAGAATATACTATCAAAAAATTATCTGCAAATAGAAGTGAAATAAAAGAAAAAGATGAAAATATATCATATTACAATATTATGTTCAGCAATTTACCTGTTGGAAAATACAAGGTAGAAGTATCTGGAAGTGGATTTAAGAATAAAGAAGTTAAAGATATTGATATATCAAGTTATTCTCAAAGGGTTTTATTAAGTAATAGAGCAAGTGTAGATAATAAAAATAAACCTTTGAACTATGAACTATTCTTAATGGGTGATGTAAATGGAGACGGAAAAGTAGATAAAA
Source organism: Clostridioides difficile CD160 (assembly GCF_000449425.2). GTDB lineage: Bacteria > Bacillota > Clostridia > Peptostreptococcales > Peptostreptococcaceae > Clostridioides > Clostridioides difficile_E. Next base: position 7,643 of record NZ_AVHW01000092.1, on the reverse strand, counting down.
ATGATTATAATGAAGTTTTAGAAAACATAGATTCAAATAAAAAAGAATATGATTTAAATAGAGATGGGAAGGTAGATATTGCTGACTTAGACTATGTACATAAAAATCTAGGGCAAAATGAAAATGCAAATAGTCTAGAAAGTATAGTACCGACCAATCCTATAGTAGATACAAGTAAAGTAACATTAGAAGAAAATAGTGATACAAATATTCAGGGTACTGTAGAAGATTTGTTTAGTGGAGAAAACAATGGAGTTACAATATCTCCAGCAAATAAAGATGATAAAATATCAGAAGAAAAACCGGCAGTGATGGATATAGCTTTATCAGAAGCTCTTGATATGGAAGTCATAAATATTAAAGCTCCTGAAGGGAGTGCTCCAGCAAAAGGAATAGTTGAGGTTACAGATAAAGATGGTAATGTTCAAGAGATTCCTTATGAAAATAAAGAGTATGTAAAAACTTTAAAAGAGGAACAGCAAGAAGAAGTAAATAATAAAGAAGAAAATACAGAGCAATCTGATAATAACTCAGATAATACTCAAGAAGAAAAAAATGATAAAGAAGAATCAAATTCTAATACAAATGAACAAGAAAACAATAATAAAGAAAGTAATGATAAAGAAAGTTCATCAGCAGATAAATCTGATTTAGACAAAGATACACCAAAAGAAGATAATAATATTAGTAAAGATGACAACTCTACGACATCTACATATAGTAGGTCAGCTTTAGAAACATATGCAGATGTTCAAAATAGCGATATAGTGATAAATCTTGGCAAACAAGTAGCAGTGAAAAAGATAACTATAAAAATAACAGCTACAACAGCTAATGATAGAAATCTTGCAGAAATATCTAAAGTTGAATTTTTAAATAATGTTTATAAAGAAATACCAAAGCCAGAAATGAATATACCAAAAATTAATAAAATAGCAACTAGTACTGCTGTTGGAAATGAAAAGGTATCTTTTTATTGGAACAATGAAGTTAATGTATCTGCATATGAACTTATATTAGATACGATTGATAGTAAGGGAAAAGTATTATCAACTAAAAAATTACAAACTAGCAAAAATACTATAGAAGTTAGAGATATAGATGCGTATGGTCTATATAGAGTTAGCATACAATCTTTAAATGGAGATTGGTCTAGTGGATACAAAGATGCTACACCAGAGAATTTAGATGGAGTACCAGAAAATGTAGACTCAAACTATAAGCCAATACAATTTAGCCCAGATAGTATATTAGAATTTCAAGTTGTTCCAGATACAAAACCAGAGCCACCAGAAGGCATAAGCATTAAAGGAAGGTTTAAAGCTCTTGATGTAAGTTGGAAAAATCATAAACAAGCTAAAGACTTTGACTTATATTACAGAGAAAAAGGTTCTAATGGCTCTTGGATAAAATACAATGATAAGCTTATTCGTGGAACAAGTTCAAAAATAGAAGGGCTTAAGGATAATACAACATATGAAGTTAGAATGACAGCTACTAACCACTTAGGTACTAGTGGAATGTCTAAGATATATCTAGGTACAACTGAAAGTGTAGATGCACCAACAACACCTAACTATAGACTGATTAACACTCCTAAGTCTGATGCTGGATTTGGAATACCAACTAATCATATAGTAGATGTAACTTATCCAGCTGGATATGATACAAAAGAATATAGTGACAAAAATCCATTTAATAAATTTAATGTAGTTGATGGAGACTTTACAACACACTGGACATTCCCAAGTTATAATGCAGCTGAAGGAAAAAATAGAGGACCAATAATAACTTTTGATAAAGCTTATACTATGGATACTTTTATGGCTACACCTCGTCTCGATATTTCTGATAAAACAATTAATGATTTTGAAATACAATATTGGGATGAAAATGGTCAATTACACAATTTAGGAGATGTACCTTTTGAAACAAAGACAGACCCTGTAAATAATAATAGATATGTAATGGTTCGATTAAAGGAACCAATAAATGCTACTAAAATACAAGTAAGTGTTTGTTCTTCTTATTCACATAATAAAGCTAATATATCAGAGCTTAAGTTCTATGAGTATGACAGTATAGAAAAAGAGGTAAGAGACTTATTTACAGACGATTTACAAGTTGAATTAAAAGAAGGTATAACTCAAGAAAAAATAACAGAACTAAAAGATAGACTTAATACTCCAGATACAGCAAGTGGAGAATATCATCCATATAAAACTGTTATAGAAAGAGAATTAAAATTAGCTCAAGACTTATATAATGATAGAGCAAAACTTACTGATGTGACTACTGTTAATCAAGATATAAATGTATCAGGAAAATATAAAGATAAGAGTGGAAAATATACTGTTAAGTCGAATAACTTAGGTATGGGAAATGACTGGCAGGCATTGGGTGTAGCTGCTAGAGCTGGAGATGAAATTACGATATATGTTGGAAGTAAAAGTGGTAAGACTCCTAAGTTAATATATACTCAATATTATGGAGAGTCTGGAGCATATAAGAGTGGAGAAATAAATCTTAGCACTGGTAAAAATGTAATTCAGCTGAGTAAGCTTCACAGCTTAGATGCAGAACGTGGAGGAAGCTTATATATAAGATACCCTTATGATGCTCCAAGTGGTGGAGATATAAAAGTGCGTGTAGCAGGAGCTACTAAGATACCACATCTTAACTTAAATGGAATGATAAACGACAATAGCCCTGAGGGTGTTTCTAAATCTAAAGAAAAAATAAAAACTTATATAGAAGAATTAGCTAAATATAAGGATGAGGTAAAAGGAGAACCATACTATCCAGGAACAAATATTGGTAATTCATACGGATATTCAGAAACAACTGGTGTATTAAATACTACTGACATTGAAAGTGACAAAGTAACATTAAATGTTCCAGCAACTGCTGTATATCAAGGAATATCAAAAGGAAATTCTGATTTAAATACACAAGTAGATAGACTATATAATAGTATGCTTGCATGGGAACAAATTATGGATTTAATATACTCTGAAAGAGGAGTATTTAAGACACAAGATTTAGATGGTAATGGAACTATAGATGATAATGAGTTTAATATAACTAAAAATGATATGGCTCCAAAATCTCGTATGAACATAAAATATCAAAGAATGTTTATTGGAGCATTTATGTATGCTTCTGGTCTACATGTAGGAGTGGAATACGGTTCAGTTCCAGGGCTTATGAATGGAGTACCTTTCCAAATAGATGCTAATGGAAAAGCTAGTGGAGGAAGTTTATTTGGATGGGGAATAGGTCATGAGATAGGGCATGTTACAGATATAGGTAAGATGACGTATAGTGAGACTAGTAACAATGTACTTGCATTACTTGCTCAGACATTTGATGATAACACACATTCAAGACTTGAAGGTTCTATAATGGATAAGATATATGAACATGTTACTTCAAATAGTTTGGGAATACCAAGTAACGTATTTGAAAGACTTGGAATGTTATGGCAATTACATTTAGCATATGACGATGATTTTACTGGTTCAATGTTAAAGAATAATTCAGATGCTGATTTAGGTAATGATTCATTCTATGCTAAAATTTCTAGAAAATATAGAGCACTTTCAAGTGATGACCCGATAAATAACTTACCAAAAGACCAAATGCTAGTTGCTATGGCATCAAGTGTCGTTGAAAAAGATTTAAGAGACTACTTTAAGGCATGGGGAGTAGAGATTACACCAGAGCTAAACAGTATAATGGATAGTAAGAAGTTCGAAAAAGAGACTAGAAAGATACAGTATGTAAATGATGAGGCTAGAAGAAAGATTTTAAATGAAAACATATCTAACATGGCAGAAGATACTAAGGTAAGTGCTAGTTTTGCTGATGGAGTGCAAAGTGGCTCTTTAGTTAAATCTAATAAGATATCTATAGATTTAGATGTTGATAAAGACAAAGATAAAATATTAGGATATGAAATAATAAGAAGTGATGGAAACTACTTAGATGGTGAAAATGGAACTCAAGTAAAATATAGAACAGTAGGTTTTGTAAATGCAAAAGGAAATAGTAAAGCTCAATTTACTGACAATATATCTCCTCTTAATAACAGAGCATTTACATATAAAGTAGTTGCATATGACTATCACTTAAATCCAACAGACGAGTTTGAAGTTGGTACTGTAAAATTATCAGATGAAGGAAAAATTAATAAGTCGGCATGGTCATTTATAACAAATACTGTTTCTGATGGTGATGTTAGAACTGAAAATGACTCACATGGACCACTACAAAATCCTGAAATTGATAATATAAAGGATAATGATGCAAGCACTACTTATAAAGGAAAGAGAATTAGTAAAGCTGAATGGAACAAAGACCCACAAAAAGACCCAGATATAAATGTAGAAGAAAATCCATATATAATAGTAGATATGAAAGAGACATTACCTATAGTTGGATTGAAGTATACAAAACCAAAGACAGAAGCTAGAAAGTTCTCACTAAAAGGACTATTTAACCTTAGAAAGGATACTAGCACAACATACAGTCCATTGACTAATTACAAGATACAAGTAAGTAATGATAAAAAAACTTGGGAAGATGTAAGCCAAGGAACTTTTGAATACGGACAAGACTTAGTTGGTGGAGGAAAAGACCAAGATAATGAAGCTAGAGTTACATTTAATAAAGATGGTAATCTTTGGACATATCAAGCTAGATATGTAAAATTAATATCTAACAATAAGTCTAATATAGAAGTTGCAGAGCTTGATGTAATAGGGCCTCCAGGTGATAATATAGAGATTGGAACAGTGAATAGTGCAGACCAAACTCGTACTAGTGGAATTGGAAAGTTAGCAGAGGATTATATTTATCAAAGCGATGACCCTAATACAAATGAAGATGAAACAGCTAAGATTCCAGCAGGTTCAATAGTAATTACAGGGGAATATAGTGGAAATCCAGCATTTAACTTACCATTACTTATAGATAAAAATAATAAAACTATCTCTGGAGAAGCTCTTTTATTTGCAGAGGTGCCAAAAAATGGACAATTAGGTGAGATAAGCAAAGGTACATGGGTTTATTATATGCCAAAAGAAGACTTCAACTCTTTAAGTGATAAGGTTAAGGCAGAATTGTATAGATACAATGACCTTCAAGGAGATACTCCAGTAGGTCAAAGATTTGTAAGTGATACAATGTATGTACCTGTTGAAGCTAAAACTTATGATGAGTTAAAGACGATAAGTCTTACTGATAGTAATAGTAAAGCTAGAAAGGCTACAAGAAGTACTATTGATGTGAGTGATAAGAAGGTAGTTACTGTAAATAATAAAGTAAAGAGTAGTATTGTCAGAGACAAATAGTATGTGAAAGTCTGAAAAGACTAAGATAGCAGTGTGATATTGGGCATTTTGTGTGAGTAGTGGCTAAAAAAGTTTTAAAAAAGTAATTTGTCAAAAATAAAGTATGTATAATGTAAATATAAATTTAGGGTAATTTATAAATTAAATATAAGAAGCTAGATGGATAAAGGATTTTATTCATCTAGCTGATGATAGATAAGGACGGGTGTTAATGAGTAAAGTAAAATCTTTTATAAGAACCATTGCAGTGTCGAGTATGGCAGTAGCTATAACTGGAAGTGCGACATGTGCATATGCTGCTCCGGCGTTGCAAGGGACAAAGACGTATGAAAAGGTAAATACGATAGATATTTCTGTGGAGTCAGTAGAGAATATAGTGTATTCGTTTCAAGCTAGTATAAAGGTGCAAGGTGAGGTTGAAGTAATAGATAATGAACCAGGTCAAAAGATTAAGTGGTCTGATAATATATCAAAACAGATAAAAAATGGAAATGCTAATGCTAGTTATGTACCAACATATGATAAAACAAGTAATACAACTACATTGGATATATATGTCACATCAAGTGAGAATCTTTTGGATGGAAATACATTAAATATAGGAAAAATATCATTAAAGAAATCTAGTGGAAATACAAATATAACATATAAGATTGTAGGAAATGGTACAGATAGTAAACCTGCATTAAAAATTGTAACTTATAATAGTAAAACTATAGACTTTAAAAATATAACTTCTAGTGATGGAGAAAGTTTTAGTATTGTTGAGGAGAATGAGATTAAACCAACTGGGGGTAGTGGAACTAGTAAAGTTGACCCAGAAAAGTATGAAATTAGTCAAGGAGATGCTTTAGAATATCTAATAAATAATTTTGGTACAAGTTATTATCTTGTAAATAGTACGATAGAAGAAAATAGTGCAGACTTAATCGTAAAACTTGAACTATCTCAGAAAAGAACGAAACTTAGAAAAGCCATAGCAAATAAATATGTGGAAATAAAAACTCCTAAATCTTTAAAATCTATAGTTGAAAGTGAACTATTAAAACTAGATGCAAATTCAACTACATCTGGAGATTCAAATAATACAGATAATAGCTCAGGTGGAACTTCTGGAGGAAATTCAGGTGGTGGAAGTTCGAGTAATTCTACATCTAATGTAACAGTAAAAAAATTAAAAGGCTCAGATAGATTTGAGACAGCTGTTAAAATTTCTCAAAGTGGTTGGGAAAAATCAGATACAGTCATAATTGTAAATGGAGAAGACAAAAGTATGGTGGATGGGCTTACAGCTACGCCACTTGCTAGTGTAAAAAACTCACCAATTCTTTTATCTTCAAATGACAAGCTTCCTCAAAGAACAGTAGAAGAAATAAAAAGATTAAATCCATCAAAAGTGATTGTAATAGGTGGAAATAATTCTATGCCAAATGCAGTGATTGAATCAATTAAGGCTATAAATTCAAAAATATCAGTACAAAGAATAGGTGGAGGTACAAGATATCAGACTTCTATTAATATAGCAAAAGAAATTGATAAGACAAATAATGTAAGTAAGTTGTATATAGGAGCAGGAAATGGAGAAGCTGATTCATTGTCAATAGCATCATTAGCTGGAAAGGAAAAAACTCCAATAGTGCTTACACAAAAAGATGGTATAGACAATGAAGCTGAACAATTTATTAAATCAAATAAGGTGTCAAATATATATTTTATTGGTGGAGTGGAAAAAATATCTAATAAAGCCATTGAACAAGTTGGGAAAATAGTGGACAAAGATATATCAAAAAATAGAGTTGCAGGGCAAAGTAGACAAGAGACAAATGCAAAGGTAATAGATAAATTCTATTCTCAATCTAAACTTGATGGAGTTGTAGTTGCGAATCAAGATAAGCTTATAGATGCTTTAGCAGTTGGACCATTAGCAGCTAAAAATAATTCACCAGTTGTACTTGCGACAAATACGTTAGATAAATCACAAGAAATTTCGTTGAAAAATAAAAATTCATCAAAGCTATTTGAAGTAGGAGGAGGAATAGCTTCATCTGTAGTGGATAAGATTAAGAGTTTAATTGAATCAAAATAAACATCAAAGTAAATATAAATAAGTAAGTTTAAAATAAGAATGTATTTAGATATAAATCATATGTCTAAGTACATTCTTATTTTTATTTATATTATCTTAATAATATTATAGTGAAATATGTGTGATAATTTAAGTGAAATTAAATTTAACTTATAAAATGATGCGAATTATTTTTATTGATGAAATATATTTTATAAATATTA
>NZ_AVHW01000091.1 GCF_000449425.2 Clostridioides difficile CD160 | reverse complement strand
AATATACAAAAAATAACAAAATAATTAAAAAAAGGTAAAAATAATATAAATATAAAATATAAAAATCATCAGGGGGATATGAAAGTGAACAAAAAAATATTATCATTAGGTCTAGCAATATCATTAATCTTGGTAAACTTCAAAAGTGTAAATGCATCATCAGTAGTAGAAAAAATATATGGTAAAGATAGATATGAAACAGCAGCAAAGATAGCTGATAGACAAACTTATGAAACAGTAATTTTAGTAAATACAGAAAAATCACTTGCAGATGGATTGAGTGCAAGTGGATTGTCAGGTGCCACAAAAGCACCAATATTATTTACACAAAAAAATAAGATACCAACAGAGACAAATAGATGTTTAAAAAATATCAAAAAAGCATACATAATAGGTACAGAAGATACTATAAGTAAATCAGTAGAAAAAGAACTGGATTCTAAAAATATAGAAGTCAAGAGAATTGGTGGAGAAGACAGACTAAAAACAAGTTATTTAGTAGCTAAAGAAATATCAACTATAAAAAAAGTGGACAAAGTACTATTAACTAATGCATATAGTGGAGAAGCAGATGCAATGAGTGTATCATCAGTAGCAACTAGAGATGGAGTTCCAATAATACTTACAGATGGAAAGAGTGTACCTTTTGATGTAAAAAATGTTCTATCATATTGTATAGGCTCAGAAGAGATAATGAGTAACTCTCTAGCTAAAAATACAAACTCAGTAAGAATAGAAGGAACTGACCGATTTGAAACTAATGAAAAGGTAATAGACTACTTTTTTAAAAGTGCAGATGGGTTTTATGTGTCAGATGGCTATCAATTAGTAGATGCTATAGCAGCTGCACCACTTACTAAAGACTATCCAATGGTATTAGTAAATGATGGTAGTGATAAGAATATACTAGAAGGAGCTAAACATATAACTTCTATAGGTGAATTGAGTAATAAAGTAATACAACAATGTGTAAGTGCATCAGAATCAAATGGACAACCTCCAACAATCACAGTAGGGATTACAGAGATATATAAAGGCGAAAAGTTTGATAGTGGGAAGTTGAATATAGTAGCTAAAGATAATACTGGGAAGGTATTGTCAATAAAAATTGATGGATTTATAGACACAAATAGAGTAGGTGCATATATATTGACATTAAAGGCTACAGATGAATGGGGAAAAAGCACAGAAAAAAGAGTAGAAATAAAAGTGCTAGATGATAAAACTCATGATTATAACAGTCCAGAATTTAAAACAATGGTGTCTACTGAAATGTATAACTTAATTAATTCTTATAGAAAAGAAAAAGGTAAAGTACCTTTGGTAGTGTCTAGTAAGCTAGAGGGTATGGCAAATGCATGGTCTAAGTACATGATGGATAAAAAAGTTTTTGCACATTATATAGATGGTAAAAATGCTCCACAAGTATTTTCTGATTTTGGAATGAGAAGTGAGGAAAATATAGCATATATTTATATCAACTCTAAAAATGTCCAAACTACTCAAGATGCAAAAGATTTAGCAAAAGCTATATTTGAAGTATGGAAGAAGTCTCCTGAGTATAATGCAAATATGCTTAGTAATGAGTTCTATAGTACTGGATTTGGGATTTATATATTATCTGATGGTCAGGTGCATGCTACTCAAGAGTTTTTAAATGGCAATTAAGTCGTTTTGTAAAAATTTCCATAAATCTTGTTTTTTTATTAATTTACTGATATCATAAAATGAAAATCACATCTAATGTACTTTTTATAATCTGCTTTGTTATAATCCTACAGATTATGGTATCTTAGATGTTTTTTATTTTAGTAATTTATAAATTTTGAGGGAATCACTACTGAGGATGTAATTTATGATTAGCTGAATTATATAAAAATTAGTAGGAGGGGTTCGATGAAAGCAAATAGGAAAATATTATCAATAGGATTGACAGTATCACTAATAATGGCAGGAGCACTAAACATTAATGCACTTTCAAGTATAGAAAAGATACAAGGGAAAGATAGATATGAGACAGCTGCAAAAATTGCACAGAAGCAAACATATGAAAATGTGGTATTAGTAAACACAGACAATACTCTAGCAGATGGACTTAGTGCAAGTGGATTAGCAGGGGCAGTTAAAGCACCTATATTGTTAGCACAAAAAAATAATATCCCATCAGACACAGAAAATATGCTAAAAGATGTAAAGAAGGTCTACATAATAGGAACTGAAGATTCAATAGGGAAGTCAGTTGAAAATAAATTAAAGCAAAAAGGTATAGAAGTTAAACGAATAGGTGGAAATGATAGAATAGAAACAAGTTATCTTATAGCAAAGGAAATAGCTTCAATAAAGACTATAGATAAGGTTTTTATAACTAATGGGTATAAAGGTGAAGCAGATGCTATGAGTGCATCGTCAGTAGCATCAAGAGATGGTTCCCCTATAATTTTAACTGATGGAAAAAGTGTTCAATTTGAGAAAAAAGAAGGTGTACAATGTTACGCACTTGGTTCAGAAGAGATAATAAGTAATGATTTAGTTAAGAAAACCAATTCAGTTAGATTAGCAGGAGAAGATAGATTTGAAACTAATAAAAAAGTTATAAAGCATTTTTATAGTTCAGCAAAAGAGTTCTATCTTTCTAAAGGATTCCAATTAGTAGATGCAGTTGCTGGTTCTTCTATAGCTAAAAATGCACCAATTGTATTAGTTGATGGAAGTAGTGATAAGTCTGTACTTAGAAGTGCTGATAAAATCACAGCACTAGGAGGCATAGATGAGAAAACACTACAACAATGTTTAAGTGCATCATCATTGGATGCAAGTGCACCAACAATAACAGTTGGAAATTTAAATGTATATCAAGGAGATAAGTTTGATATAGGTAAGTTAAATATAGTTGCGAAGGATAATAAGGGAAATGAATTAAAACCAGAACTTATAGGAGAAGTTAATACTGATAAGGTTGGTAAATATAAAGTTACTATAAAAGCTACTGATATTGGTGGAAAAACTACATCAATAAGTGTAGAGATAAATGTACTTGAATATAAGACTAATGACATGAATAGTGCTGATTTTAAAATGATGGTTTCTAGTGAAATGTACAATTTGGTAAATTCTTATAGAAAAGAAAAAGGGAAAGAGCCATTACAAGTATCTAAAAATTTACAAGGAATGGCAAATTATTGGTCTAAGTATATGGCTGATAAAGGAGAATTCGCGCATGTAATAAATGGTAAAAATGCTGCTGAAGTATTTTCTGGTGGAATGAGAAGTGAAGAAAATATAGCTTTTGTTCCACTTACTACAAAGAGTACTTATACAACAAAAGATGCTAGAGAAGTGGCAAATGTAATAGTTACAGTTTGGAAGAAGTCTGATAAATATAACGAAAACATGTTAAATAGTAACTTTGCGTACACTGGATTTGGATTATATATATTACCAGATGGACAAGTGTATGCTACTCAAGAATTTTTAAATAAGTAAAATAAAAATTTTTATTTTGTTATATCTTGAAGTTTTGGGTATAAAAATTCATATATCTGGATAAAATAATAATTTAAAAAAATAGCTTGCAAAAAGAATAAAAATGGATTATTATAGAGATGTGAGAAATATTAGGAATATATGGATGATTATTCTATGTACATAATAAAGAGATGTAATTTAATATAATGTTGGGAGGAATTTAAGAAATGAATAAGAAAAATATAGCAATAGCTATGTCAGCATTAACAGTAGTAGCTTCGGCAGCTCCAGTATTTGCTGCAACTACTGGAACAGATGGTTATACTGTAGTTAAAAATGATTGGAAAAAGGCAGTAAAACAATTACAAGATGGATTGAAAAATGGTAGTATAAAAGGAATAGATGTTTCTTTTAATGGAAATACAGTTGGTAATGTTAAAGCTGCTACTGCAACAAAAGTTGATAGAGATGCCGCTGCTGATAAATTGTATAATCTTGTTAACACACAATTAGATAAATTAGGTGATGGAGATTATGTTGATTTTGTAGTTGATTATGATTTTGCAGGAACAATGTTAACTAAAGCTGAGGCTGAATCAATTGTAAGTAAACTAAAAACATTTGATAATAAAGTTCTTTTAGAAGATGCAACTACTGAAAAAGAAGGTCTTGTTAAGACTACACCAGTTAGTGCTAAGTTAGTTGCAGCTGGTAAATCACTTAAAGTAGGAGATGTATATTCATATGCAGTAACTGGTACTGATGATGCAGGATATACTGTAACTGCAACAGTAGCATCAGATCTTGGTGATTATTCGTATGGTAAGGTAGATGCAGCTGCAGTTATTTGTGCGCTAACAGCTAGTTCTAATCTTACTTATGATGGTAAGGCTAATAAAGAAATTGATTTTAATAAATCACTTAAATTAAGTAAAACAGGTTCTCCAGCTGTTACTGCTGTTAATATAAGTGGTCTTGAACTTAAAGATGCTAATGATTTAGCAGCATCAGGCAAGATAAATGTAAGAGTTACAAATGCAAAGGAAGAATCAATTGATGTAGATGCTAGTTCATATACATCAGCTGAAAATTTAGCCAAAAAATATGTGTTTGATCAAAAAGAGGTTTCTGAAGCATATAATGCAATAGTAGAATTACAAAATGATGGTATAGAGTCTAATTTAGTTCAATTAGTTAATGGAAAATATCAAGTAGTTCTTTATCCAGATGGCAAAAGATTAGAAACTAAATCAGCAAATGATACAATAGCTGATCAAGATAGTCCAGCTAAAGTAGTTATAAAAGCTAATAAATTAAAAGATTTAAAAGATTATGTGGATGATTTAAAAACATACAATAATACTTATTCAAATGTTGTAACAGTAGCAGGAGAAGATAGAATAGAAACTGCTATAGAATTAAGTAGTAAATATTATAATTCTGATGATAAAAATGCAATAACTGCTGATGCAGTTAATAATATAGTATTAGTTGGATCTACATCTATAGTTGATGGACTTGTTGCATCACCATTAGCTTCAGAAAAAACAGCTCCATTATTATTAACTTCAAAAGATAAATTAGATTCATCAGTAAAATCTGAAATAAAAAGAGTCATGAACTTAAAGAGTGATACTGGTATAAATACTTCTAAAAAAGTATATTTAGCTGGTGGAGTTAATTCTATATCTAAAGATGTAGAAACTGAATTGAAAAATATGGGTCTTAAAGTTACAAGATTATCAGGAGAAGATAGATATGAAACTTCTTTAGCAATAGCTGATGAAATAGGTCTTGATAATGATAAAGCATTCGTAGTTGGAGGTACTGGATTAGCAGATGCTATGAGTATAGCTCCAGTTGCTTCTCAACTTAAAGATGGAGATGCTACTCCAATAGTAGTTGTAGATGGAAAAGCAAAAGAAATAAGTGATGATGCTAAGAGTTTCTTAGGAACTTCTGATGTTGATATAATAGGTGGAAAAAATAGTGTATCTACAGATATTGAAGATTCAATAGATAGTGCAACTGGAAAAACTCCAGATAGAATAAGTGGAGATGACAGACAAGCAACTAATGCTGAAGTATTAAAAGAAGATGATTACTTTACAGACGGTGAAGTTGTAAACTATTTTGTTGCAAAAGATGGTTCTACTAAAGAAGACCAATTAGTAGATGCATTAGCAGCAGCTCCAATAGCAGGTAGATTTAAAGAATCTCCAGCTCCAATTATATTAGCTACTGATACTTTATCTTCTGACCAAAATGTGGCTGTAAGTAAAGCAGTTTCTAAAGATGGTGGAACTAACTTAGTTCAAGTAGGTAAAGGTATAGCTTCTTCAGTTATAAATAAAATGAAAGATTTATTAGATATGTAATATAAGTTTTAATAAAACTTTAAATAGAAAAAGACTTCTCTTAAGAGGAGTCTTTTTTATAACAAAAAATAAATATAAAATAAAATAGAGGCTATAAATAGCCTCTATTTTATGTGAGAAATACCTAAATAAAAAGATGTTTAATTTATTTAAGTAAAATCATTATACTATAAATCAAAATAATTGTCTACTATTATGGATTTTTAATGTATAATAGTAATTGGACAATAGAAAAGGAGGTACTTATATGTCAGTTGTAGATGCAATACTTGACAAAGCAGATGAACAAGAAATAAAGAAATTAAATGTTATAGTAGATAAAATAGATGAATTAGAAGATAGTATGAAAAAGCTGTCAGATGAAGAATTAAAAAACATGACAGCTATATTTAAAGAGAGAATTGAAAAAGGTGAAACTTTAGATAATATACTTCCAGAAGCATTTGCTGTTGTAAGAGAAGTATCAAAAAGAAAACTTGGGATGCGTCAATATAGAGTACAGTTAATTGGTGGTATAGTAATACACCAAGGTAAAATAGCAGAGATGAGAACTGGTGAGGGTAAAACATTAGTTGAGGTGGCACCAGTATATCTAAATGCTCTTACTGGGAAAGGTGTACATGTAATCACAGTAAATGATTATCTAGCAGAACGTGATAAGGAACTTATGAGACCTGTTTATGAATCTCTTGGTATGACAGTGGGAGTAATTATATCTAACCAAGAACCAAATATAAGAAAACAACAATATAAATGTGATATAACTTATGGTACAAATAGTGAATTTGGATTTGACTATTTAAGAGATAACATGGTACCAGATTTGTCTCATAAAGTACAAAGAGAATTAAATTTTGCTATAGTGGATGAAGTAGACTCAATATTAATAGATGAAGCTAGAACTCCACTTATTATCGCAGGAGATGGAGATGAAGACTTAAAACTTTATGAATTAGCAAATAGCTTTATAAAAACTGTCAAAGAAGAAGATTTTGAGGTGGATAGAAAAGATAAAACTATAGCATTAACAGCAAATGGTATAAGTAATGCAGAATCATTTTTTGGTATAGAAAATCTTACTGATATAAAAAATATAGAATTATACCATCATATAAATCAAGCTTTGAGAGGTCATAAGCTTATGGAAAAAGATGTTGACTATGTTATTTCAGAGGGAGAAGTAATGATAGTTGATGAATTTACAGGAAGAGTAATGGATGGAAGAAGATATACAGATGGACTTCACCAAGCTATAGAAGCTAAAGAAGGTGTTGAGATAAATAATGAGTCTAAAACTATGGCTACTGTTACCTATCAAAATTTCTTTAGATTGTATGAAAAACTTTCAGGAATGACTGGTACTGCAAAGACAGAAGAAGGAGAATTTGAGTCAATATATAAATTAAATGTTGTTCAAATCCCAACTAACAAACCAGTTATTAGAGCTGATTTACATGATAAAGTATTTAAAACAGAAGAAGAAAAATACATTGCTGTTGTAGAAGAAATAATAAGGATACATAAGACTAGGCAGCCAATACTTGTTGGTACAGTTTCTGTTGAAAAGTCGGAGAAGTTATCCAAAATGCTTAAAAAACAAGGTATAAAACACCAAGTCTTAAACGCAAAACAACATGATAAAGAGGCAGAAATAATCTCTAAAGCTGGTAAATTGGATGCTATAACAATTGCCACAAATATGGCAGGTAGAGGAACTGATATTTCTTTAGGAGCAGGAGATAAAGAAGAAGAACAAGAAGTTAAAAACTTAGGTGGTCTTTACGTTATAGGAACAGAAAGACATGAATCAAGAAGAATTGATAACCAACTTAGAGGTCGTTCTGGTCGTCAAGGAGACCCAGGGACATCAAGATTTTTTGTAAGTCTTGAAGATGATGTAATAAAACTTTATGGTGGAAAAACTATAGAGAAACTTATGAAGAGAACTAGTTCAAAGGAAAATACAGCTATTGAAAGCAAGGCACTTACAAGAGCTATAGAAAGAGCACAAAAAGGTGTAGAAGGTAAAAACTTTGAAATAAGAAAGAATGTTCTTAAATATGATGATACTATAAATGAACAGAGAAAAGTTATATACAATGAAAGAAATAAAGTTCTAAATGATGAGGATATTCAAGCAGATATTCAAAAAATGGTTAAGGACATCATACAAGAAGCAGGAGAAACTTATTTAGTTAGAAGAAAAAGAGATTATTATGGATATTTTAAACACTTATATAGTACATTTATGCCAGCAGATACATTATTAATTCCTGGAGTAGATAAAAAAAGTGTTCAAGAAATAGTTGATAGCACTTATGAAATTTCAAAAAGAGTTTATGACTTGAAAAAGATGATGGTTGGTATTGAAAAGGTTGCAGAGTTGGAAAAGACAGTACTTTTAAAAGTAGTTGACCAATACTGGATAGACCATATAGATGCTATGGAACAATTGAGACAGTATGTAGGTCTAAAATCTTATGCTCAAAAAGATCCATTTAAGGAATATGCTTTAGAAGGATACGATATGTTTGAAGAACTAAATAAAAATATAAGGGAAACAACAGTACAATACCTATATAAATTTAATTAAAAATGATAACTTAGATTACCTTCATTAAAAATAGGTAATAATAAGTATTTTGATTTATATATGATAAGATTATAATTAAATTAGTAAATTCATATAAATGAAAAAGAAGCTGAAAATCAGCTTCTTTTTCTGTGTGAGAAATACGGAAAAAAGAGATGCTTGAAATTTCTTTCTTCCATTTAATATTATACTATAAAGAAGATGAAAAGTCTATCAGTTATAAACTGGATTATAAAAAAAAATTACAATTTTGTTACTTTTTTGTATACATAAATGTTTAAAAAATAAAGTATAAAAAAGAATTTCATACTAAATGGTTAATTATTACAATATAGCCTATTTATTGAAATAATATCAAATATATATTATAATTGGTAAATAAGGAAAAAATGATGAAAAATTGAATTTTTTAGGGGGAAAATACTATGAATAGAAAAAATCTTTCTATAGTTATGGCAGCTGCAATGATAAGTGCATCAGTAGCTCCAATTTTTGCTGCAGAAACTACACAGGTAAAAAAAGAAACAATAACTAAAAAAGAAGCTACAGAATTAGTTTCAAAAGTTAGAGATTTAATGTCTCAAAAGTATACTGGAGGTTCTCAAGTCGGACAACCAATATATGAAATAAAAGTTGGTGAAACTTCATCACAGTTAAAAATAATAACTAACATAGATGAATTAGAAAAATTAGTAAATGCCTTGGGAGAAAATAAAGAACTTCTAGTAACTATAACTGATAAAGGGCATACAACAAACAGTGCTAATGAAGTAGTTGCTGAAGCAATTGAAAAATATGAAAACTCAGCAGACCTTTCAGCTGAAGCTAATGCTATAACAGAAAAAGCTAAAACTGAAACTAATGGAATTTATGGAGTTGCAGATGTAAAGGCTTCATATGACAGTGCTAAAGACAAGCTAGTTATAACTTTAAGGGATAAAAAAGAAACAATAACTTCTAAAACTATAGAGGTAAGTATTGGTGATGAAAAAATTGATTTAGTAGCAAATCCAGTTGATTCAACTGGAACAAACTTAGACCCATCTGTAGAAGGATTTAAAGTAAATAAAATAAATAAGTTAGGTTTAGCAGGAACTAAAGACATAGCTGATGTTAAATTAGCTGAAATAACTATAAAAAATAGTGACCTAAATACAGTTTCACCACAAGATTTATATGATGGATATAGATTAACTGTTAAAGGTAATATGGTAGTAAATGGTACATCAAAATCAATTAGTGATATTTCAGCAAAAGATTCAGAAACAGGAAAATATAAATTTACTGTTAAGTATACTGATGCATCTGGAAAAGCTATAGAGCTTACTGTGGAAAGTACTAATGAGAAGGATTTAAAAGATGCTAAAGCTGCATTAGAAGGAAATTCAAAAGTTAAATTGATAGCTGGAGATGATAGATATGCAACTGCTGTAGCTATAGCAAAACAAACAAAATATACTGATAATGTAGTTATAGTTAATTCAAATAAACTAGTTGATGGATTAGCAGCTACACCACTAGCTCAATCTAAAAAGGCGCCTATATTATTAGCATCTGACAATGAAATACCAAAAGTAACTTTAGACTATATAAAAGATATAATTAAGAAAAGCCCATCAGCTAAAATATATATAGTTGGAGGAGAATCAGCAGTATCAAACATAGCTAAAAAGCAATTAGAATCAGTAACTAAAAATGTTGAAAGACTAGCTGGAGATGATAGACATACAACTTCTGTAGCAGTAGCAAAAGCTATGGGTTCTTTTAAAGATGCATTTGTAGTAGGTGCGAAAGGTGAAGCTGATGCTATGAGTATAGCTGCTAAAGCTGCTGAACTTAAGGCTCCTATAATAGTAAATGGCTGGAATGATCTCTCAGCAGAAGCTATCAAATTGATGGATGGAAAAGAGATTGGTATAGTTGGTGGTTCTAACAATGTATCTAGCCAAATTGAAAATCAACTTATTGATATTGATAAAGATAGAAAGGTTCAAAGAGTTGAAGGAGAAACAAGACACGATACTAATGCCAAAGTCATAGAAACATATTATGGTAAATTAGATAAATTATATATAGCTAAAGATGGATATGGAAATAATAGTATGCTAGTAGATGCATTAGCAGCAGGTCCTCTAGCAGCAGGCAAAGGTCCAATACTTCTAGCTAAAAATGACATAACAGATTCACAAAAAAGTGCTCTTGATAAAAAATTAAATCTTGGTGCAGAAGTAACTCAAATAGGTAATGGGGTTGAATTGACAGTAATACAGAAAGTAGCTAAAATACTAGGTTGGTAATAATCTATACTGTGGAGAAGATTCCTTAATATATAGGAATCTTTTTCTACAGTTTAGCTATTTATTGTAGATTATAACATTTTATGAAATAGGAGGATATAGTAGTGGTAGATGCAACTTTATTTTTTACACCACATCAAGACGATGAAACTTTAAGTATGGGTAGTGCCATAATTGAGCATGTTGAAAAAACTGATACACACGTAATTTTGTGTACAGATGGCAGTAAATCAATAATAAGAAAAGTTCTAGATGATGGAGGAACATGTTCTTATCATATTAAAGATGTGCATAAGTATTCTCTATCAGAAAGTGAATTTTCAAAAAATAGAGATGAAGAATTCAAAGATAGTTGTGAAGCAATGGGTGTAAAAGAAAGCAATATACATATAGAAGATAATAGAGCTCATGATGGTGAGCTAAATAAAGAAAAAGCAAGAGAAATAATTCTTAAGTATCTAAAAGAATATCCAGATGCGAAAGTAAAAACAGTTACTCCATTTAAAGCTAGTGGAATACATGAAGACCATAGAGCATTAGGTGAAGCAGCTTTAGAATTATATAAAGAAGGTAAAATAAAAGACTTAAGATTTTATGTAGAACCATATGACTACATTGATTTTAAAAAAGTTAATCCAAATGTAGAAGTATGGGAGGTATTACCTAGCCAAGAAGAGAAGTTATTAAGTGCAATGAATTCATATAAGAAATGGAATCCAGAAAGTGGGCATTATGCTATAGGGTATCATTCAGTAAAATCTCACTTTGATGAACTAGCTACAAGTAAAATACAGTATGTTCATGCTCCATAAAATATTATTAAAGAATTAGGAGGTAATAATTAATGAAAATATCAAAAAAGATAGTGTCATTATTAACTATAACATTTTTATCTGTTACATTGTATGGAAATACATCTAATGCGTCCACCAAAGATACACTAACAGGTTCTGGTAGATGGGAAACTGCTATAAAAATAAGTCAAGCTGGATGGACAAAGTCTGATAATGTTGTATTAGTAAATGATAATTCAATAGCAGATGCTTTATCAGCAACTCCATTTGCAAAAGCAAAAAATGCACCAATACTATTAACTCAAAGTAATAAACTGGATAGTAGAACAAAAGCAGAATTAAAAAGACTTGGTGTAAAAAATGTGTATTTGATAGGAGGTTCAATTGCAATAAGTTCAAATGTCGAAAAGCAATTAAATTCTGAAAATATAAATTTTGAAAGAATATCTGGAAGTAGTAGATATGAAACTTCTTTAAAATTAGCTGAGAAATTAGATAAGGAAAAAGAAATTTCTAAAATAGTAGTGGTGAATGGAGAAAAAGGACTTGCTGATGCAGTAAGTGTTGGAGCTATAGCTGCTCAAGAAAATATGCCAATAATACTTTCTGATACAAACCATGGGACTGAAGTAGCCGATAATTTTATAGATAATAAGAATATAGAAAAATCATATGTAATAGGTGGAACATATTCTATTTCTAATTCTGTAGAAAGGAATCTACCAAATGCAACAAGAATAGCAGGAGAGAGTAGAAGTGAAACGAATGCAAAAATTATAGAGGAATTTTATAAAGATACTGATATAAAAAATATTTATGTCACAAAAGATGGTACAAAAAATAATAATGATTTAATAGATTCTTTAGCAGTAGGAGTATTAGCTGCCAAAAATATCTCACCAATAGTATTAGCAGGAAATAAATTGGATACTACTCAAAAAGATGTATTAAATACTAAAACTATAGATAAAGTTACTCAAATTGGTGGTTTGGGGAATGAAAATGTTGTAGAAGATATACTAGATATACAAGAAGAGACTAAATATACTGTAGAAACTATTGATGAACTTAATGTTGCTATAAAAAAAGCAGATGCAAATGATGTTATAAAGTTTAAACCAGAGAAAGAAAAAACTATAAATAATTCTTTTAGTATAGAAACTGACAAAACTGTAACTATTGAATTAGATGGAAGATATAGACAAACAATAACTTTAGATATACCTAATGGAAAAGTTAATAACTATGCAGAAATAGAGGGTGGAATAAAATTAAAAAACATAAAAAATGAATCATTAGTTAATAAAGGTAGTATACAAGATTTAGATATATATGATGAAAGTGGCTGTAAAATAGAGAATGAAAGTTCTGGAGAAATTTGGTTTGTTACTATTGTTGAAGAAGCTAATGATGTATATATATTTAATAGTGGTGATATAACAAAAATATCAAATAATTCTTCTGGTACTATAATAAGGAATTCTGGAAATATTGACACAGTTACTGGTAAAAAAGAACCTGCGATAAGTGGTAATAAACCTAAAGTTAATGATACAGAAAAAGAGACTAAAGCTGCCAGAGGTTTAAATCCTAGGGTAGAAGCGTGCTCTGTTCCTAAAAAAGATTATGTTATGATAACAATTCCTAACTCACCTAAAGATTCAAGATATAAAATTTATTATAGAGTAGTTTATAATAAACCTTATGCAATGGATGTTGGTGATAAAATTAATATTGGCGAATGGACTGTTGTACCAACAGATGAAGAAGCATTTCTTGAAAAAGCAAAAAATGGTTGTTATGTAGAAGCTGTTGAGGTAAATACTTCAACAAAAGAAGTTTCTAGATGGGGAAGAACAAACGCTACAGATGATGGATTTTAAATATTAAAACCATTTAAAAATAAAAAGTAGACAATTGTTTTTGATTGTCTGCTTTTTATTTCTTAAAAATTATCATCTTACTAAATAAATAATTTAAAACTATAACAAGTATATTAGTAAAAACCTTCACTATAATATCATTTACAAAAAGTAAGTCAATCATTATATACATAATAACCATTTCTATAATACCAGAAATCAACCTAAAACTAACAAAAGACAAAAACTCCTTAAATAAAAACTTTAACTCAACTCTTCTGCTTTCAAACACAAAAAACTTATTAGTAACATAAGCAAATAAAACAGCAAATATCCATGCCAAAACATTTGCAACCATAAAATTAAATAAAATAACTCTAGTAAAAAATAAATAAGAAACTATATTTACAAGGGTGGTAAATGCTCCAAAAAATAAATATAATATTGTCTCTTTATGTTTTTTAAAAATCAAATATAACCCTCCCAAACTAATCAAATATAACTATTCTTGAAGATTCTAACATATTTTAGTATAACATATCAATTAATTAATAAATCAATACATTATAAAATATCATAAAAAATAGAATTATAGCACTATACAACTAATATGCACTTATAATCCATATTTTATCAAAATAAAATATGACCTTGATTTAGAAATCTGATATAATAAAAATTAAATACATACAAGGGGGTAAATATGAGAAAGTACAAATCAAAAAAATTGTCAAAGCTACTGGCATTGTTGACAGTTTGCTTTTTAATAGTGTCAACAGTACCTGTATCAGCAGAAAACAATAAAACACTAGATGGAGTAGAAACTGCAGAATACTCTGAAAGCTATCTTCAATATCTAGAAGATGTCAAAAATGGAGATACAGCAAAATATAATGGAGTAATACCAGTTCCACATGAAATGGAAGGTACAATACTTCAAAATAAGGGAAGAAGCACTCTTCCATCATCATACAAAGCGAGTGCATCGTACAATCCAATAAATTTAGGATTGACTACACCAGCAAAAAATCAAGGAAATCTTAATACATGCTGGGCATTTTCTAGTATGTCAACTTTAGAATCATACTTAAAGTTAAAAGGTTATGGAACTTATGACCTTTCAGAAGAACACTTTAGATGGTGGTCAACTGGTGGAACATATGGGTGGAACTTAGACGATATGTCAGGTAGCTCAAATGTAACAGCTATAGGATATTTGACTGCATGGGCAGGGCCTAAGCTAGAAAAAGACATACCATATAATCTTAAATCTGAGTCACAAGGTGCAACTAGACCTTCGAATATGGATACTGCACCTACACAATTTAATGTGACAGATGTTGTACGTCTTAATAAAGATAAGAATACTGTAAAAAATGCTATAATGCAATACGGTTCTGTTACATCAGGATATGCACATTATTCAACCTATTTCAATAAAGATGAAACTGCATATAATTGTACAAATAAGAGAGCACCTTTAAATCATGCTGTAGCTATAGTAGGATGGGATGACAATTATTCAAAAGATAACTTTGCTTCTGATGTTAAGCCAGAATCAAATGGAGCCTGGTTAGTAAAAAGTAGCTGGGGAGAATTCAATTCTATGAAAGGATTCTTCTGGATTTCTTATGAAGACAAAACTATTTTAACAGATACAGATAACTATGCAATGAAATCAGTATCAAAACCAGATAGTGACAAAAAAATGTACCAACTTGAATATGCTGGTCTTAGCAAGATAATGTCAAATAAAATAACAGCAGCAAATGTATTTGATTTTAGCAGAGACTCTGAAAAACTTGACTCAGTTATGTTTGAAACAGACTCTGTAGGAGCAAAATACGAAGTATATTATGCACCAGTAGTAAATGGAGTTCCTCAAAACAACTCAATGACAAAACTTGCAAATGGAACAGTATCATACTCTGGATACATAAATGTATCTACTAACTCTTATAACCTTCCAAAAGGTAAAGGTGCAATAGTAGTAGTTATAGACAATACATCAAATCCTAATAGAGAAAAATCAACTTTAGCATATGAAACTAACATAGATGCATACTATCTATATGAAGCTAAAGCAAACTTAGGTGAAAGTTACATACTTCAAAACAATAAATTTGAAGATATAAATACATACAGTGAATTTTCTCCTTGCAACTTTGTTATAAAAGCTATAACAAAAACATCTTCTGGACAAGCTACTTCAGGAGAATCTTTAACTGGAGCAGATAGATATGAAACTGCAGTTAAAGTTAGTCAAAAAGGATGGACTTCTTCGCAAAATGCAGTATTAGTAAATGGAAATGCAATAGTGGATGCTTTAACAGCTACACCATTTACAGCAGCAATTGATTCTCCAATCCTTTTAACAGGAAAAGATAATTTAGACTCAAAAACTAAATCAGAATTACAAAGATTAGGAACTAAAAAGGTTTACTTAATAGGTGGAGAGAATTCTTTAAGTAAGAATGTACAAACTCAACTTAGCAATATGGGTATATCAGTAGAAAGAATTTCAGGTAGTGATAGATACAAGACTAGTATATCTCTAGCTCAAAAACTAAACAGTATAAAATCTGTTTCACAAGTAGCAGTGGCAAATGGTGTCAATGGACTTGCAGATGCAATAAGTGTTGGTGCAGCAGCAGCTGATAACAATATGCCAATAATACTTACTAATGAAAAGAGTGAGTTACAAGGTGCTGATGAGTTTTTAAATTCATCAAAAATAACTAATTCTTATATAATTGGTGGTACAGCTACTTTATCATCAAACTTAGAAAGCAAGCTTTCAAATCCAACAAGACTTGCAGGAAGTAATAGAAATGAAACTAATGCTAAAATAATAGATAAATTCTATACTAATTCAGACTTAAAATATGCTTTTGTTGTTAAAGATGGTTCAAAAAGTCAAGGCGACTTAATAGATGGACTAGCAGTAGGAGCATTAGGTGCTAAAACTGATTCACCAGTAGTTCTAGTTGGAAATAAATTAGATGAAAGTCAAAAGAATGTTCTTAAATCTAAGAAAATAGAAACTCCTATTAGAGTTGGTGGAAATGGAAATGAAAGTGCTTTTAATGAATTAAATAGTCTTTTAGGAAAATAATAAATATAAAGATAGTAAAGCTATACATTTTGTTATTAGAAAATATTTAATATAAGTTTATAGATATAAAGTAACAAAATGGAGTGTCTCAAAATGAACTTTTTAGTTCATGAGGCACTCTTTTTGTATGAAATAAAATATATTTTTAGCATTTCAACAATGAAAAAGAGGTTTATCTCTCTATTTTGAGATAGCTCTTTTTTTATTGGGTGAGGAAAAATGTAATAAATTTAAACTGTAAAATAGTGTAAAGATATTTTATAATATAAATATAGTAAGATTTTAAACAAAATAAGGGGGTAGTAATAATGAAAGCACCAAAAACTATTTTAACAACATTGACAATAGCGCTTACTTTAAGTAGCATTTCTATAACTTCATCATATGCACTTACAGAGGAAAAAATAATAGGTAATGGAAGATATGAAACTGCTGTAAAGATAAGTCAAAAGGCGTATGGTTCTAGTACTAATGTAGTACTGGTTAATGATAAGTCATTAGCAGATGCTCTTTCAGCCACACCATTTGCAAAAGTTAAAGGAGCACCAATACTTTTAACAGAAGATAGCAAATTGGATAATAGAACTAAAGCAGAGATAAAACGCCTAGGAGCTAAAGATATTTATTTGATAGGTGGTACTGTTGTTTTAAGTAAAGATATAGAAAATCAATTGAAAAGTGAAGGATTTAATGTAGAAAGAATTAGTGGTAATGATAGATATGAAACTTCATTGATTTTGGCTAATAAATTGAAAGACATAAAAGATGTTAAGGAAGTAGCTGTTGTAAATGGAGAAAAAGGTCTAAGTGATGCTGTTAGTGTTGGAGCACCATCTGCTCAAAACAACATGCCTATAATATTATCTAGTCCCAAAGATGGAGTAGAACCATTTGAAAAATTTATAAAAGAGGAGAAAGTTATAAGGGCATATGTAATAGGAGGTACAAATTCTGTATCAAGAGCAGTAGAAAAGAGTCTTCCTAATGCAGAAAGATTGAGTGGAAAAGATAGAAATGAAACTAATGCTAAAGTTGTAGAAAAATTTTATACTGATACAAGTTTAAATAATCTATATGTTGCCAAGGATGGAAGTAAAAATGAAAACCAGCTTATAGATTCATTAGCAGTTGGAGTATTAGCAGCTAGAAATGAGTCACCAGTCGTTTTAGTTGGTGATAAACTAAATACAAAGCAGAGAGATGTACTTAGTACGAAAAAATTAAGTACTGTAACACAAGTTGGTGGAAATGGAAATGAAGAAGCTTTTGATGAGATTAAGAGTATACAAGATAAGACTGTTTTTGAGGCAAAAACTGTTGAAGAATTAACTGATATGATAAATATTGCAAGTCCTAACGATATTATAAACTTTAATCCAAAAGAGGATACTGTAAATGAAGCTTTTAGAATGGTGACAAATAAGCCAATAACTATTAACATAAAAGGCGATTGCTCAAAAACTGTTACAGTAGATATGCCTAATGGTGAAGTAAATAACTATGCTACTTTAGTAAATGTTATAGTTAGAAATATTGGAGAAGGTGGATTTAATAATCATGATACAATAACTATATTGTCAGTTCGTGACAAAAATGGTAGAGTTATAGAAAATACTAGAAATTCAGATATAGAAACAATGATGATATTGGCATCTGCTAATGATACAAAATTAATTAATGATGGCTATATAGGAAAGCTTATAGATAACTCATCTAATAGTGACATCACTAATCATGGAACTATAGATAAAAAAGTAAATCAGGTTGAGGATTTAGAGGCTAAGGTTGATTCAATAGAAAAAACTATAGATTCTATAAGCCAGAAAATTAATAAGATACAAGATATATTAGATAAACTTGGATTTCTAAAGAAGTTTCTTAATTAAAAAGATGTGTATTTAAGAAAGCTATATTTTAGACTTATATCTGAAGATATATAGTTAGATAGATTCATAGCTAAATCTAAATATACAGTTAAATCTTGGGGGAGGTAATATGGAAAGTGGATTTGAAGGTAAATTAGATACAAAAATTATGAAAAACAGAGTTAAATCAATAGATATAATAAGAGGGCTATCGATAGCCCTCATGATAGTTTGTAATAATCCTGGAACTTGGATGAGAATGTATCCTCAACTAAGACATGCTATATGGCATGGTGTAACACTTGCAGATTTTGCATTTCCTTTTTTTGTTATATCTTTAGGTGTTACAATTCCAATATCAATAAATAGTAAACTAAAAAACAATAAGTCTACATTAAGCATAGTACTCAGTATATTTAAGAGAAGTATTTTACTTATATTATTTGGATTTTTCTTAAATTACCTAGGAAATCATGACTTAAATACTGTAAGAATACTTGGAGTACTTCAACGTATGGGACTAGTTTATTTTGTAACTAGTTTAGTATACTTACTACTAAAAAAATTAAATGCAGGAAGCACTATGACTATAATTATATTTATATGTATATCTGCATTTATAATAATAGGTTATTATGTAGTGGCAAAACCATATGGATTTGAGTTAGAAGGTTCTCTTGCACAATTAGTGGATTTCCGTTTTTTTAAAGGTCATTTATATAAACCAGAGTTTGAGCCAGATGGATTCCTAACTAGTATAGTAGCAATTTCTTCAGGAATGTTGGGTTGTACTATGGGATGTGTACTTTTAAAAGAAAACATAGGAGAATACAAAAAATTCTTTAAAATATTAGTTATGAGTATTCTTTTACTAATATGTGCTTTTATATTTAATCAATATTTTCCATTTAATAAAAGATTATGGTCTAGCTCATTTGTACTTTTAATGGCTGGAAGTTATGGTATATTACTGGCAATATTTTACTTCATATGTGACATCAAAAATAAAAGTAAAATATTCACACCAATAATAGCACTTGGGAGTAGCCCTATTTTTACATATATGTGCCTTGAGATATTAAGCCATGTTTTTTGGAATCTTCCAAAACTTACAGATAAAGTCGATTATCCAACTACTTTGGTAGAGTGGGTTACATATGAACTTATAACACCTTGGGCAGGTACAACTTGGGATTCACTTGTATTTTCTTTATTGTATGTCTTATTCTGGGTTATAGTAATGTCTATTATGTATAAGAAAAAAATATTTATTAAAATTTAGTGTGATATTTTTTTAGATAAGTATTCCTTTGTTTTGTTTAAATATACAGAAAGTATCGGATATAACCCAAATTTCCTCTAGATAAAATTTAAAAATCATGCCATAAAAGATTACAAAAAGATTACAATTTGTAATTTTTTGTGCTATAATGAAAAAAGATTTACATAATATTGAATTTATGTAATATAAAACAAATTCAAGACGAATTAAAAAAGATTTAAAGGTCTAAAAAATCTAGGGGGGATATAATGAAAAAGAGTACAAAATTATTGGCAACAGGAATGTTGTCTGTAGCAATGGTGGCACCAAACGTGGCTTTAGCGGCGGAAAATACTACTGCAAATACAGAATCTAATTCAGATATTAATATAAATTTACAAAGAAAAAGTGTAGTGTTAGGAAGTAAATCGAATGCAAGTGTGAAATTTAAAGAAAAATTAAATGCTGATTCAATAACATTAAACTTTATGTGTTATGATATGCCACTTGAAGCTACTTTAAATTATAATGAAAAGACAGATACATATGAAGGTGTAATAAACTATAATAAAGACCCAGAATACTTAAATGTATGGGAACTTCAAAGCATAAAAGTAAATGGTAAAGATGAACAAAAAGTCTTAAACAAAGAAGATTTAGAATCTATGGGATTAAATCTTAAAGATTATGATGTTACACAAGAATTTATAATAAGTGATGCAAACTCAACAAAAGCAGTAAATGAATATATGAGAAAAACTTCTGCACCAGTAAAAAAACTTGCAGGAGCTACTAGATTTGAAACTGCTGTTGAGATAAGTAAACAAGGTTGGAAAGATGGAGCTAAGAAGGTTGTAATAGTTAATGGAGAACTGGCAGCAGACGGAATAACAGCTACTCCACTTGCTTCTACTTATGATGCACCAATATTACTTGCAAATAAAGATGATATACCAGAAAGCACAAAGGCAGAATTAAAACGTCTAAATCCAAGTGATGTAATAATCATTGGTGATGATGGTTCAGTTTCACAAAAGGCAGTATCTCAAATTAAATCTGCTGTAGATGTGAATGTAACTCGTATTGGTGGTGTTGATAGACACGAAACATCTTTACTTATAGCAAAAGAAATAGACAAGTACCATGATGTTAATAAAATATACATAGCAAATGGTTATGCTGGTGAATACGATGCTCTTAATATCTCACCAAAAGCAGGTGAAGACCAACAACCTATAATATTATCTAATAAAGATTCCGTACCACAAGGTACATATGATTGGTTATCTTCACAAGGTTTAGAAGAAGCTTATTACATAGGTGGTAGCCAAAGTTTATCATCAAAACTTATAGACCAAATATCTAAAATAGCAAAAAATGGAGCTTCAAAAAATAGAGTTTCTGGTGCAGATAGACATGAAACAAATGCAAATGTAATTAAGACTTTCTATCCAGACCAAGAGTTGAGTGCAATGTTAGTTGCAAAATCTGACATAATAGTTGACTCAATAACAGCAGGACCTTTGGCAGCTAAATTAAAAGCTCCAATACTTATAACTCCAAAAACTTATGTTTCTGCATATCATACTACAAACTTATCAGAAAAAACAGCAGGAACAGTATACCAAATTGGTGATGGAATGAAGGATAGTGTTATAAGCTCTATAGCATCTAGCTTATCAAAGCATAATGCACCTACAGAACCAGAAAATCCAGGAGATGCTGCAGGAAAAACTGTAGTGATAGACCCAGGTCATGGGGGTTCTGATTCAGGAGCAACAAGTGGATTAAATGGTGGTGCACAAGAAAAGAAATATACTCTTAATACAGCATTAGCAACTGCTGAATATTTACGTTCAAAAGGTGTAAATGTTGTTATGACTAGAGATACAGATAAAACAATGGCTTTAGGAGAAAGAACAGCACTATCAAATACTATAAAACCAGATTTATTTACAAGTATACATTACAATGCATCTAATGGAGCTGGTAATGGTGTAGAAATCTATTATAAAGTAAAAGATAAAAATGGCGGAAAAACTAAGACTGCTGCATCAAATATATTAAAAAGAATATTAGAAAAATTTGACATGAAAAATAGAGGAATCAAGACAAAAACACTTGCAAATGGAAATGATTACCTATATGTTTTAAGAACTAATAATTATCCAGCAATACTTGTTGAATGTGCATTTATAGACAATAAGAGCGATATGGATAAGTTAAATACAGCTGAAAAAGTAAAAACAATGGGAACTCAAATTGGTATAGGAATAGAAGAATCTGTAAAATAAAACAAAAAATATTAAAGCAAAATATATCATCTCCTGTTATAATGTAAAATATAGCAAGGGATGATATATTTTTGTAAAGAATCAAATTGTTTACAATGACGTTTATTGTATTGATAATCTGCTCATTATTGAGTATAATATAGAAATAAGTCAAAAATAAGATAGAAATAAGTTGAAATTAAGAATTAAAAAAATTTTTATTCCAATATGGAGGTAACTATGTCTGGATATACTAATGATGAATGTGAAATACCTAAAGTTAAAAGCTATCCAGGGGCAGATAAAGAAATTGCAAGTGAGATTGACTATAGCATAGTAAAAGGAACAGTTTTATTCGACTTGTACCAAAGAATTATGGATTTAGTTTTATCTATAATAGGACTTGTGATAGGTTTACCTTTAATAGCAATATTTGGAATTCTTATTAAAATAGAGGACAAAGGACCAATAACTTATAAGCAAGAAAGACTAGGAAAATGCGGGAGAAGATTCTATATATATAAATTAAGATCTATGAGAACAGACGCAGAAAAATTTGGCGCACAATGGGCTGAAAAAGATGATCCTAGAATAACTAAGGTTGGAAAGTTTATTAGGAAAACTAGAATTGATGAGATTCCACAGCTGTTTAATATATTAAAGGGGGATATGGGCTTAATAGGCCCTAGACCAGAGAGACCAAACTTTACTGTTCAATTTAATGAGGAAATACCTGGATTTATCAACAGGCTTGCTATAAAACCTGGACTTACAGGTTGGGCACAAGTAAATGGTGGATACGAAATCACTCCTGAAGAAAAACTTAAAGAAGATATTTACTATATAAAAAATAGGAGTATATTACTTGACTTTAAGATACTCTTTAAAACTGTTAAAGTAGTATTGACAGGAGATGGAGCTAGATAATTTTAAAATATTAGATTACTAATCAATGAAAAAGCTCTTTAAAAAGAGCTTTTTTATTGTCAAAAAATACAAAAAAAGAAAAGGAATGAGAACTTATGATTAAAAAAATTTCTACTATATTATCGTTAGTTTTATTAATCTCTATTTCTAGTACGATAGGAGTATTTGCAGATGCAAATCCTAAAGAAGAGTTGATAGAAGGCAGTATACCAGAGATTTCTACAGAGTTAAATAAAAGAGTATTTAAGAGTTCTAAGGAAGTAATTCTTGTAAATGAAGATTCAATTGTAGATAGTATAAGTGCAACACCTTTAGCCTATGTAAAAAATGCCCCAATAGTTGTAACTAAGAATAAAAATCTTGGGAGAGTAACAAGAAATTATCTAAAAGAACTGGGTACAGAGAAAGTTACAATAATAGGTGGTTTAAAAGCAGTATCTAAAGATGCTGAGCGTACTATAGAAAGAATGGGAATGAAAGTTGAAAGAATAAGAGGAAAAGACAGATATGATACATCCTTAAAGATAGCTAGAGAAATGTATAGAACAGTAGGATTCGATAAAGCATTTTTACTTAGCTCAACTGTAGGATTAGAGAATGCCATATCTGTATATTCTTATGCCGCTAAAAATGGAATGCCAATAATATGGGCTAAAGATGAAGGTTTTGAAGAACAAATTGATTTCCTAAAAGGTAAAGACCTTGAAACAATATATGCATTAGGTGATTCAAAAGAGTTTATTGCAGAAGTTGATTCTAGCTTAAAGAATATAGAAGGTATAAAGCAAATAAATAAATCAAGTACGAATATCGATTTAATAAAGAAGTTTTATAATGAAAAGGATATAAAGAAAATATATACTGCTAGTTTAGACTTTGGTAGTAGGTCTGATGTAAATGAATATATTTCTTTGGGAGTAGTATCAGCTAAAGAAAATATGCCAATACTGATTTGTAGTGATAATTTAAGTAGTACACAAGATAAATTCTTAAAAAGTAACAATATAAATGAGGTAGTTGAAGTTGGATATGCAGTAGGGGATTATAATCTATTAAAGAGTATATTTAATCTAACATCCTTATCTTGTATAATATTAATACTATTATTGTTATTGATTACATTTAGGGCACTTAGATATGATTCAATATAGTCTTTAATTTATAAGGAAGCTTTTCATAGGTTAGATTTATTTAATCAGAATAATGTTTATAAGCAGTTTTAAAAGTTCTACTTTTAGAGTTTAAATAGATAAGGAGAAAGAAAATGTCAAAAACAGCTAAAGCAGCATTGTGGATTATGGCAGCCACTATGTTTTCAAAAGTATTAGGTTTCCTTAGAGAACTTGTACTTGCAAATTTCTATGGGACAGGTATGTATGCAGACGTATTTGTATTAACATTAAATATACCTGGTTTAATCATAGCAGTCATAGGCTCTGCAATTGCTACAACTTATATACCTATGTACTTTGAGACAAAGAAAAGACTCGGAGATGAAGGTGCCTTAAAATTTACTAATAATGTTTTGAATATATGCTATATAATGGCTATAATAATAGCTATTCTTGGGCTTTTATTTACAGAGCAATTTGTTACAGTATTTGCAGCTGGATTTAGAAATGACCCTGCTAAGTTCCAAGCAGCAATATTATTTACTAAAATAATGATTTCAGGAGTTTTGTTCCTGAGTGGAAGTAAAATATTTAGTTCATTTTTACAGGTGAATGATAGTTTTGTAATTCCTGGACTTATAGGAATTCCATATAACATTATAATAATAGCAGCAATAGCACTAAGTGCAGGAAAAAATGTATGGATACTACCAGCAGGAGCACTACTTGCTATGGCGAGTCAACTATTATTTCAGTTGCCATTTGCATTTAAGAAGTCCTATAAGTATAAGCCTTATATAAATTTAAAGGATGAGTCTATAAAAGAATTAGTTAACCTAGTATTGCCTATGTTAATAGGAGTAGCTGTTGGACAGTTAAATATATTTGTTGACAGATTATTGGCAACGACTTTGGGGGATGGAAAGTTGTCTGCTCTTAACTATGCAAATAGACTAAATGAGTTTGTTATGGCGTTATTTGTTACATCTATAATAACTGTTATATATCCTAAGCTAGCAAAAATGTCAGGTAAAGATAATAAAGAAGGATTTATAAGTACTATTGTAAAATCATCAAACTGTATTATATTGGTGGTGCTTCCTATATCTATAGGAGCTATTATATTAGCAGAACCTTTAGTTAGAATCTTATTCCAAAGGGGTAAATTCGACGCATTATCAACAGACCTTACATCTATAGCACTTAGATTGTATTCGCTAGGCTTATTAGCTTGTGGAGTAAGAGATGTTTTATATAGAGCATTTTACTCTCTTGCAGATACAAAGACACCAATGATAAATGGAAGTATAGCTTTAATAATAAATATAGTTCTTAATTTAATATTGATAAGACCACTGGGTCATGCAGGTATTGCTATATCAACTAGTACATCTAATATAATTACAGTTATATTACTATTTATATCTCTTAAAAAGAAAAATGGATATTTTGGAGGAGATAAAATTATAAAGACTGGTATAAAAAGTTTGGTAGCATCGGGAGTAATGGCAGTAGTTACTTTATTGATATATAATAATCTATATGCATTTATGGGTGCAGGAACAATCAAAGAAATTATATCAGTTGGAGTTGGAGTATTAGGTGGAGCTTCTGTATATACGATATTGATAGTTTTATTTAAGGTAGAAGAGATGGATTTAGCTTTTGAATTTTTAAGAAAAGGAAAACAAAAACTACTTAAAAGATAGATATTTACATTAAAAAATTAAAATAAAGTCAGAAAGGATGAAAATATGGATTATAAGAATAATTATGAAATGTGGTTAAATTCTCCTTATTTTGATGAACAAACAAAAGATGAGCTATTAAACATAAAAGATGATGAAAAAGAAATACAAGATAGATTTTATAAGAATTTAGAGTTTGGAACAGGTGGTTTAAGAGGTATAATAGGAGCGGGAACTAATAGAATTAATATTTATACTGTTAGACGTGCGACACTTGGAATTTTAAATTATATCATGAAGACTCAAGGAGAAGAAGGAAAACAAAAAGGAATAGTTATAGCACACGATAGTAGATACATGTCGAGAGAGTTTTGCATAGAAGTAGCAAAGACTTTAAGTGCTTATGGTGTAAAGGCTTATATTTTTGAAGAATTAAAGCCTACTCCAGAACTTTCTTTTGCTGTTAGATACTTAAAGTGTGCTATGGGAATAGTAATAACAGCAAGTCATAATCCTAAAGAGTATAATGGATATAAGGTATATGACTCAGATGGAGGCCAAATCTGTATAGATATGGCAAATGATATAATAGCAGAAGTTAATAAGATTGATGATTATAGTATTATTAAAAGTTTAGATTTTGAAGAAGCCTTATCTAAAAATTTAATAACTATATTAAATAATGAAGTAGACGATGAGTTTATAAAGGCTGTTAAGAAACAAGTTTTAAGACAAAATATAATAAATGAATACGGAAAAAAATTAAAAATAATATATACACCTATTCATGGAACTGGAAATAAGCCAGTAAGAAGAGTCTTAAATGAATGTGGTTTTGAAAATGTAATGGTAGTTACAGAGCAAGAATTGCCAGATTCTAATTTTTCAACAGTTAAGTATCCTAATCCTGAAGAAAAGTCAGTATTTAATATAGCTATTGAAATGGCAAAGCATAATGATACTGATTTGATAATAGGGACAGACCCTGATTGTGACAGAGTAGGTGTTGTTGTAAAAGATTCAAGTGGTGAATATGTAGTTTTAAATGGAAACCAAGTGGGCTCACTTTTAGTTAGATATATATTAGAGAGTTTAGTTGAAGAAAATAAACTTCCTAAAAACAATCCTACAATAATAAAAACTATAGTTACATCAGAACTAGGTGCAAAAATAGCAAAGGCTTATAATGTAGACTGTTTAAATACTTTAACAGGATTCAAATTTATAGGAGAAAAAATAAAAGCATTTGAAGAACGTAATGATAGAAGCTTTATAATGGGATATGAGGAAAGCTATGGTTACTTAATTGGAACTCATGCTAGAGATAAAGATGGTGTTGTATCTTCACTTATGATATGTGAAATGGCAGCATACTATTCTTCAAAAGGTATGAACTTGTATGAAGCTTTGATAGATACATATAATAAATTTGGATATTATAAAGAAGAATTAAAGTCAGTGACTTTAAAAGGTATAGATGGAATAAAAAAAATAAAAGAGATGATGCTTTACTTTAGAAGTGTTAAAATAGATAATGTGGCTGATGTAAAAGTAGATAAAATTTTAGATTATAAAGATGGAGTCGATGATTTACCTAAATCAGATGTACTTAAATTTTTACTTGAAGATGGTTCTTGGATAGCTATAAGACCTTCAGGTACAGAACCTAAAATTAAATTTTACTTTGGAGCAAATTCAGACAACCAAGAAGATGTAGAATTTAAATTGAAAAATTTAATATCTTATATATTAAATGTAGTGGATTCTATATAAAAAGCTAAGGGGAGATAAACAATGAAAGTATACAATGTCATAATGGCTGGAGGAGGCGGAACTCGTTTCTGGCCACTTAGTAGACAAGAAGTACCTAAACAGCTTATAAATTTAAGTGGAGAAGATGCTTTAATAAATGAAACTATAAACAGAATAGATTCTCTAGCAAAAAAAGAAGATTTATTTATAGTAACTAACGAGAAGCAAATGGACGCTTTAAAAGATACAGTAAAAGATAAATGTTTAGAGGACAATATTTTACCAGAACCATGTGCCAGAAATACTGCTGCAGCTATAGGTTTTGCAGCTTTTAATATAATGAAAAAATATGGTGATGGTGTTATGTGTGTATATCCAGCTGACCATTATATAAAAGATGAAAAAGAATTTAAATCTATTTTAGAAAAAGCTATCTATATAGCAGAAAATAATGATAAACTAGTAACTATTGGGATAACTCCTACATTTCCATCAACAGGATATGGATACATAAATTTTAATAGAGAAAGCACAATAGAGAATGTTGCATATGAGGTAGTGGAGTTTGTAGAAAAACCAAGCTATGAAATTGCTAAAGAATATGTAAACTCTAAAAAATATGTCTGGAATAGTGGAATGTTTGTATGGAAGGTATCTAAAATATTAGAAGATTTTAAGAGATACTTACCTAAAGTATATGAAAAGTTAGAGGAAATAAGTAATTACTTAGGAACAAAAGATGAAATAGAAAAAATAAAAGAAATATATCCAACAATACAATCAATCTCTATAGATTATGGTATTATGGAAAGAAGTAATGATGTTATAGTAGTTCCTGGTGATTTTGGATGGAATGATGTTGGTTCTTGGGATTCTCTGGGTGCAATATACCCAACTGATAATGAAGGTAACATCAAAAGAGGTGAAAATATTACTATAGATACTAAAAACTCAATTATATATTCAGATGATAAATTAATATCTACAATAGGTATTAGTGATTTGATAGTAGTATCTACGAATGATGCAGTTATGGTTTGTAGAAAAGATAAAGCTCAAGATGTCAAAAAGATAGTAGAGCAATTAAAAGAAGAAGATAGACAAGAATATATGTAGGAGGTGTTCATTTGATTCCTAAAAAAATACATTATGTATGGTTTGGTGGTCCAAAAGGAAATATAGAAAATATATGTATAAATTCTTGGAAAGAAAAACTTCCAGAATATGAGATAGTAGAGTGGAATGAAAAAAACTTTGATATAGAAAAAGAGATAAAAGGAAATAAATTTTTGGAAGAATGTTATAAAAGAAAGCTTTGGGCATTTATATCAGATTACACAAGAATAAGAGTACTCTATGAACAAGGTGGAGTTTATATGGATACAGATATGCAAATCTTAAAGGATATAACTCCTCTTTTGGAAAACAATAGACTAATCTGTGGGTATGAAGATGATAGAGAATATATAAATGGAGCTATAATAGGTGCAGAAAAAGGACATCCTTTTTTAAAAGACTTATTGGAGTATTATGAAAAAGAAGTGCTTACTTCTTCATTGTTTACAATACCAAAGATTATGACTCATCTTATGGAAAAAAATTATAAGAAGATTGACCCAAATAATTATGAAGAGGGCATATGTGCCTATGATAAAGAATATTTTTATCCTTTTGGATTTAAAGAAGACTTTACACCAGAATGTATAACAGAAAACACTTTTGGGATACATTGGTGGGGAAAAAGTTGGGCTAAAAAGAGAAATTATTTCTTAGAAAGCAAACACTTAACAGGTGCAAATAAGATATGGAAGTGTTGTAAAATATTTGCAAGTAATACTTTACGAAACTAAAAGGGAGAAAGTAAAATGAAGACTTTAAACGATGATAGAAATATTATGATGAAAAAATATCTTTATATATTTGTTTTGTTTATCATAGTACTTAGAAAGTATATGATATCATTTATTGACCCAAATATAAATCTAGGGATGATTAAATCAGCGTTATTTTATTCTTCAATAGGAATACTAATGCTACTTTTTTTATTTGATAAGAGAAAAAGTATAACAGAAATGTTTCTAGTTGGAGCTTGTGTCTTACTTTATGTATTAAATAGAGAAGGAGCTATATTATTAATTGTCTTACTAGCTGTATCAGCTAAACAAATAGATGATAAATATATAGTTAAAAGTTACTTAATAATATCTGCATGTTTTTTAATAGCAGCTATATTATTATTTAATTTATTTCCTTCATTAGTATTTAATCAAGAAGTCCACTATAGATATATAGAAAACATAGATATGCTTGTTACAAGAATGGATTTTGGGCTTGGTAATCCAAATAGTGTATTTTATCATATGGTTACTATATATGCAGCATATATATTCTTAAGATATAAAAACTATAATAAATGGGATAGAATAATTTTATTTGGTTCTGCATTTTTTGTTTATCAAACTACATATAGTAGAACTGGCTTTTTTACTATATTAGCAGGATTAATATTTGTAGAAATAATAAGATTGATAAACATAAAAAAAATAAAAGGTCTACCAACACTTGTAAAGATGTTGCCAATAATACTTACTTTATCTAGTGTAGCTATTGGTATGATGTTTTCTAAGAGTAGTATATTAAATAGATTATTAGCAAGTAGACCTAAGTATTGGCATGTATACTTAGCTGAAGCAGGAAATTTTATGAAACCTTTTGGAAATTCATATAGCGCAGCTATAAAAGCAACTAATCCATTAGATAGTTCTTATATATATATAATTAGTGTATTAGGAGTAATTGCTTGCATATTATTTATGTATTTGATGTATAAAGGCATAGGAAGTTTTATAGAAAAAGATAAAAAAGAGTATCTAGTAGCTTTATTCATATTTTTACTATACTCTTTTGCAGAAAACTTACTATTAGAGGCTTCATTTAGTTTTGCAATAGTGTTACTAATAAAAGAAGTTATATTAAATGATAAAAGAGAGGTAGACTTGTGGAAAACGAAAAGTAGGAGGTAGTAATGTTAATATCATTAATAATGCCAACATTAAATAGATATGATGATATATACTTACTTATGGACAGTTTAAAAAGTCAAACTTACAAAAACTTTGAACTTATAGTAGTAGACCAAAATAATAATAACAAAGTTAAAGATATAGTTGATAAATACGTTGATAAGTTAGATATAAAGTATATAAAAAGTGATAAGCCAGGATTAAGTTATAACAGAAATGTAGGCATAGACAATGCTAAAGGGCAAATTATAGGCTTCCCTGATGATGACTGTGTTTACGAAAGTGATACATTAGAAAAAGTTATAAATTTCTTTAATCAAAATAAAGATTATAAAATATACAGTTGCAAAACTATGGATGCAAATAAAATTGATGCATTTAAAAAAATGGCGGATGGAACTTGTGATATTACAAGTTCCAACGTTTTAAATACTATAACATCTATAACTTTTTTTGTTGATTTTGAAGAGAACGAATATACAAGATTTGATGAAAAATTAGGTGTTGGTGGAGAATTTGGTGCTGGTGAAGAGATAGATTATGTTTTAAATTTATTGAGCTTAGGATTTAAAGGAAAATACTTTGGAGATGATATAATTTACCATCCTGCAAAAAAACATTCTAAATCTAAAGAAAAGTATCAAAAAGATTATAACTATGGAAGAGGTTTTGGAGCACTCTGCAAAAAAGAAATAATCTACAGAAAGAATTATAAGTTTGTAAAGGTTATGGCATCAAAACTTGTAAGAAATATAGGCGGTCTTATATTGAGTTCCAACAGAGATTATCATAGTGCCACTATAAAAGGAAGAATTAATGGATTTAGACAGTATAAGTTATAATGAGGATGGTGTTTATGGACAAGGTTAAATTTTTAATAAATATGCTTTTGGCTTTTTTTATGTATCCATTTAATAAGCATAAGTTTAATGGTAGAAATATCTGGCTTATAGGTGGACATTCAGGAGATATATACAATGATAATGCAAAGTTCTTTTATGAGTATATGTTGAAAGAACATAATGATGTAGAAACTTATTGGGTAGTAAATAAAGACAGTAAAGTATTCGATAAAATTCCAGGCAAAAAATTAATAAGAGGAAGTGTAGAAAACTATCTATATTATTACAATTCAAAAGCTATAGTATTTTCACATGCGCCATCAGCAGATATAGCACCATATAATTTTGCTGTACCTGTTCTTAATTATTTTCATAAAAAGACGGTAAAAGTGTTCTTAAATCATGGGACTATAAGTTTTAAAAAGAGAAAACCAATGAATAAAAAATTCAAAAATATTATAGATAATCTATATAAAAGCTATAATATAGTTACAGCAAGTTCTGAGTTTGAAAGAAATGTTATGGTAAATGACTGGGGAATGTTGGATGACTCAGTTTATATAATTGGAAATGCAAGATACGACAATTTACCAACAAATGAAGTTGCACAAACACGAGATATACTATATACTCCTACATGGAGAGATTGGATAAAATTTAGTTCAGGAAAATTTACAGATACAGATTATTTTAAAAGTATAATGAATTTTTTGAATGATGACAAGTTAAATAAAATACTAGATGAGAAAGATATAAATGTAAAAATTTATATGCATCATCTTATGCATGAGTTTATAGATGACATAAAAGAAAATATAACGGGAAAACGAATTGTGTTTTTAGATAAAGGGGTAACTCTAGCAAATGAAATTAGAAAATCAGCTGCAAATATAACTGATTATTCAAGTGTAGCTATAGACTTTTTATATATGAATAGACCTATATTGTTTTACCAATTTGATTTGGAGGAATATATGGAAAAAATTGATTCATATATAGATTTAAAAGGTGAAATGTTTGGGTCTTTAGCTTATAATAATGATGAAGCTGTGAATAAACTTATTGATATTATTGAAAATAATTTTGAGGTTATGGATAACCAAAAAAATGAGAGAAATAAGTTTTTCAGATATAATGACAATAAGAACTGCAAGAGGATATATGATTGTGTAATAAGTAAAATTAAATAAATATTTTATAAATGATGAGGAAGGTAATATGAAGAAGAATTTAGTATCTATAATTACTCCCATGTATAATTCTGAAAAATTTATTGAAGCAACCATAAAATCAGTATTAAACCAAACTTATCAAGAATGGGAAATGTTAATTATTGATGATTGCTCAACAGATAATAGTCCTAATATAGTCAAATCTTATATGCAACAAGATAGTAGAATAAGATGTATAAAGACTGAGACTAATAAGGGTGTCTCTAATGCTAGAAATTTAGCACTAAGTAAGGCAACAGGACAATTTATAGCTTTTTTAGATAGCGATGACCAATGGAATAGTAGTAAGTTAGAAAAACAAG
Organism: Clostridioides difficile CD160; assembly: GCF_000449425.2. GTDB lineage: Bacteria > Bacillota > Clostridia > Peptostreptococcales > Peptostreptococcaceae > Clostridioides > Clostridioides difficile_E. The sequence goes on along the minus strand of NZ_AVHW01000091.1, from coordinate 70,668 downwards.
TAAACTTTATGTTAGAAAATGATTATGTAATCTCATTTACTTCATATGAACTGATGGATGAAAATGATAAAAAATTAAACAAAGTTATAAAAGTACCACCTAATGTAGATTATAAAAGATTATTAAAAGGAAATATATTAGGATGTCTTACTGTTGTAATTGATAAGTCTAAACTAGATTTTGAAATCAAAATGAGTGGTGTAAGACATGAAGATTATGTTTTATGGCTATCTATATTGAAAAAAGGGCATATTGCTCACGGAATAAATGAAGTTCTAGCATTATATAGAAAGTCTAGTAATTCACTAAGTGGTAATAAAATAAAAGCTGCCATGTGGACTTGGAATATATATAGAAATATAGAAAAAATACCTCTATACAAAGCTATATACTACTTTATTAATTATGGAATAAATGGAATTAAAAAAAGTTAGATAGAGAGGAAGATTTAATTAATGTATAAATATAAATTTACTGTATTTACTCCAACATATAATAGAGCTCACTTACTTGAAAATTTGTACAATGATTTAAAAGCTCAAACTTATGACTTCAATGATTTTGAATGGTTGATTGTTGATGATGGAAGTAGAGATGGTACTAAAGAATTAGTTGAAAAATTTATATCAGAAAATAAATTAAATATAAGATATATATACAAAGAAAATGGAGGAAAGCATACTGCAATAAACCTAGGTGTAAAAAATGCAGATGGAGAACTATTTTTTATTGTAGATAGTGATGATGGTTTAATTAAAGATTCTCTTGAAATTGCTAATGATGAATGGAATTCTGTAGAGAATAAAGTAGGGTTTAGTGGAGTTGTTGGCCTTTGTGTATATCCAAGCGGAGATTTAATAGGTACAGAAATGCCTGAAGATAAGAAAATATGTCACTTTGCAGACCTATATTTTAAGTATGGCGTTAAGGGAGATAAAAGTATAGTATTTGTAACTGATGAGCTTATAAAATTTCCTTTTCCAGAAAGAAAAGAAGTGAGATTTTTACCAGAAAGTGTAGTATGGAATGAAATGTCTAAATACTATAAAGTTAAATGTGTAAACAAACCGATGATAATAAGAGATTATTTGGATGATGGTTTGACTAAAAATATATTAAATAAAAATGCATTAAAAGGTAGAGCATTAGAGTTTTTATATTTAATAAATCAGAATACATATCCATTAGGTAGATATCCATATATGTGGATAAAAAATTACATAAATTTAGCTAGATATTCGTTATTGTCTGACAGCCATTATTTTGGAGAAATCAATAAAATATCTGATAAATTGTTGTATTTAGTATTATTCCCGTTAGGATATTACAAATATATTGGACAAAGAAAATTAGTATCTAAGTAAACTTGTTGGTATAGTACTGCTAGTTGCTATATAAGGAGAGTAAAAATATGAATGAGCCTTTAGTATCGATAATCACTCCTGTATATAATTCAGAAGAGTTTTTATCAGAGACAATAAAGTCAATCCAAAATCAAACTTATAAAAATTGGCAGCTTTTATTAGTGGATGATTGTTCTAAGGACAATTCAAGTGAAATTATAAAAAGTTTTCAAAAAGAAGATGCTAGAATAAAATATATAGAACTTGAAAAAAATTCTGGAGCTGCAGTATCTAGGAATGTTGGTATTGAAAATGCGGAAGGTCGATTTATTGCATTTGTAGATAGTGATGATTTGTGGGATAGTAAAAAGTTAGAAATTCAGATAGGATATATGTTAAAAGAAAAAATCGGGTTTTCTTTTACATCTTATAGATATATGAGACAAGATGGAACAAAAACGAGCAAAGTTGCAAGAGCACCTAAAAAGATTGACTATGAAGGATTACTTAGAAATACTATAATAGGGTGTTCTACAGTGGTCATTGATAAGGAGATTGTAGGAGAGTTTAGTATGCCTTTAGTAAGAAGAGGACAAGATACTGCAACTTGGTTACAGTTACTTAAAAAGGAAAAATATGCATATGGAATTCAGGAAGATTTAGTTAATTATAGGCTAGTTGGAAATTCTATATCAAGTAATAAGATAAAAGCATTAAAACGAACTTGGAATACTTATAGGAATGTTGAAAATTTAAGTTTGCCAAAAAGTCTATATGTATTTTGTTTTTATGTTTTTAATGCTATCAAGAAGAGAGTATAAGTTTTATATACTTGGAGGTAAAGATAATGAAAATAGCTATAGCTGGGACTGGATATGTAGGATTGGTTACAGGCGTTTGTCTAGCAGAAGTAGGTAATGAGAATGTAATCTGTGTTGATGTAGATGAACAAAAAGTTAAATCAATGAAGCTGGGAATAGCTCCTATATATGAAGAAGGCCTAGAAGAACTTATGGTTAAAAATTACAATAGAGGAAGAATAGATTACACTACTGACTATAAAAAAGCTTATGAAGATGTAGATGTAATATTAATAGCTGTAGGTACTCCAGAGAGAAGTGATGGTTCAGCTAATTTAGATTATATAAAGGCAGTTGCTAAGCAAATAGCTGAAACTGTAACAAAGGATACTCTAGTGGTAATAAAATCTACAGTGCCAATTGGTACAAATGAAGAGATAGAAGATTATATAAGTAGAAACTTAAAAAATGATGTCAAAATAGAACTTGCATCTAATCCAGAGTTTTTGTCACAAGGGACAGCAGTAAAAGATACTTTACATGCTTCAAGAATCGTTATAGGTGTAGAAAGTGAATGGGCTAGAGATATATTACAGCAAATTTATGAACCATTTAATCAACCTATAATAGTTACAAATAGAAATAGTGCTGAAATGATAAAATATGCATCAAATAATTTCTTGGCACTTAAGATATCATTTATGAATGATATTGCAAATCTCTGTGAAATAGCTGGAGCTAATGTAGAAGATGTAGCTTTAGGAATGAGTTATGATGATAGAATCGGAAGTAAGTTTTTAAAAGCAGGAATAGGGTATGGAGGTTCTTGTTTTCCAAAAGATACAAAAGCACTTCATTGGTTATCTGAACATAATGGCTACGAACTAAAAACAGTAAAGGCTGCAATCGAAGTAAATGAAAGCCAAAAGCTTAAATTAGTTAGAAAAGCATCAAAATTAGTTGAGAGTTTCCAAGATATGAAGGTTGCTGTCTTAGGTTTGACTTTTAAACCAGAGACTGATGATATAAGAGAAGCACCATCTATACCAAATATAAAATATTTGCTTGAAAGAGGAGCAAGAGTAACAGTATATGACCCAATTGGTGTAAATAATACTAAAAAAATATTTGGTGACTCTATACTTTATGCAAATTCTATAGATGATACAATAGAAGATGCAGAGATATGTTTTATAATGACAGAATGGAAAGATGTCTTAAATTATGATATACATAAGTATAAGGAAAAGATGAAAAATCCTCTTGTTCTTGATGGAAGAAACTGCTATAAGGTTAAAGATATGGAAGAACTTGGGATTGAGTATTATTCGATAGGAAGGTAAATATTATGAAGACTGTTTGTTATTTAGCTGATGGGTCAAATCCTCATACTTTAAAATGGTGTAGTTTTTTTAAAAATAAAGGATACGACATTCATGTAATCTCTCTAAATGGAGGTCACATGGAAGGGATAAAAATTTATGACTTTAGTTCTAATGTAGAAGAGCTAAAAAATGAAAATATTTCTAAAAAAACAGGATACTTAGGCTCAATAAAAAAAATAAAGAAGCTAGTAAATGAAATAAAGCCAGACATATTGCATGCACAGTATGCAAGTAGTTATGGATTTATAGGAAGCCTACTTGGGTATCATCCATATATTATTTCTGTTTGGGGTACTGATATTTACGATTTCCCTAACAATGGTTTTATACAAAAACAAATTATAAAGCATAACTTTAGAAAAGCTGACTATATTTTTTCAAATAGTAGAGATATGGCTAAAGAAGCTAATAAATATACAGCAAAACATGTGGATGTAACCTTTTTCGGAGTAGATATGGATAGATTTAAACCTATGGAAGTAGAAAAAGAAGATGCTTTTGTAATAGGAATTATAAAGAGTCTAGAAAAAAAATATGGAATAGAATATTTAATACAAGCATTTAAGATGCTGAAAGATGAATATAAAGAAAAGCAAATAATTCTTAAAATAGGTGGTTCTGGGAGCCAGATGGACAACCTAATAAATCTAACTAAGGAATTAGGAATAGAAGAAGATGTTCAGTTTTTAGGAAGAATATCTCCAGAGAATGTCAGCAAGACTTTTAATTCTTTTGATGTAACTGTATTTCCTTCTTTAAGAGAGGGATTTGGTGTGGCAGCTATAGAATCAGAATCATGTGAAGTACCTGTTATAGTTACAAATGTAGGTGGACATCCAGAATCTGTATGGGAAAATGAAACTGGCTTAATTGTAGAGCCAAAACAACCAGAAGAAATAAAAAATGCCATAATAAAACTAATGGAAAATGACGAACTTAGACTTAGAATGGGTAAAAAAGGTCGTCAATTCGTTAAAGATAATTATGAAGTTAATTTAAACTTTAATGATATAGAAAAAATTTATGACTCTATATTGGATAAACATAAAAAATAAAATTAAAAATATACAGCAAAAGATAGATGTTGTTGGCTATGCTTAGGTGCGTAGCTTTTGCTGTTTAATGGAGGGCTTCTAGTTATGCGAGAAAGTATAGATTTAGAGAAAGAAAGCTTTTTAAATAAGCTTTTTAAAAAATATAAATTTAGACAATTAACATTATTAATTCTAGATATTTGTAGCGTGCTAGTAGCATTTCGAATGTCTTTGAGTTTGACAGGTAATTTAAATGTATTTACTATCAATGATGTAATAATTTCAGCTTGTATATATATTGTACTTCATATAGTATCATTTAGATTATTTAAGTGTTACAACACATTATGGAGATATGCAGGAGAAGAAGAAATTATCTCTATTTTTATTGCAACCTTAGCTTATTTAATACCAGCTTATATAATCAATAAATTATTAGGTTTTGATTATCCCATAATGTTTTATGTATTAAATACAATATTTATTATAATGTTTACAAGTGGTGCTAGAATAGCATATAGAGCTATAAGAATAGTCATGAATAAGACATATTCTAGAGGTAAGGTTTCAAATATCCTTATAATTGGAGCAGGAGATGCTGGAGAAATGGTTATACAGGAGTTAAAAAGAAATTCAGAACTTAAAAAGGTAGCAGTAGCTATAATTGATGATGATGAAAATAAAGTTGGAAGAATAATTCATAATGTAAAGATTGTAGGGACAACTTCAAATATAAAAGATGTAGTCGAAAAATACAATATAGATGAAATAATCTTTTCAATTGCAAATATAGAAAAATATAGAAAAAAAGAAATTATTGATATATGTAAGAATACTAACTGTAAAATAAAGACAATACCAGGAATTTACGAAATTATAGACGGAAAAGTGGATATAAAACAGATTAGAGAAGTAGACATAGAAGATTTGTTGGGTAGAGAGCCAATAAAAACAAATTTAAGAGAGATAAGTAACTATATTGAAGGAAAAGTAATTCTAATAACTGGAGGCGGAGGCTCAATTGGTTCAGAGCTTTGCAGACAGATTGCAGGATTTAATCCTAAAGAACTTATCATAGTTGATAATTATGAAAACAATGCTTATGCAATACAACAAGAATTGCTTAGAAAATACAGAAATAAATTGGATTTAAAGACAGTAATAGCATCAATAAGAGAAGAAAAAAGAATGGATGAGATATTTAATAAATATAAGCCAGAAGTAGTATTTCATGCAGCAGCACATAAACATGTTCCTCTTATGGAATCAAGTCCTGGTGAAGCTATAAAGAATAATATATTTGGTACTTTAAACATAGCTGGATTGTCTTCAAAATATAGAGCTAAGAAATTTGTCCTTATATCAACAGATAAGGCTGTAAATCCTACTAATATAATGGGAGCTACTAAAAGAGCTGCTGAAATGATTATCCAGACTATTAATGCTGAAAGTGAGACTGAATTTGTTGCTGTTAGATTTGGAAATGTACTTGGTAGTAATGGAAGTGTAATTCCACTTTTTAAAAAGCAAATAGAAGATGGTGGACCAGTTACAGTTACACATCCAGATATCATTAGATATTTTATGACAATACCAGAGGCAGTAGGTTTGGTTATACAAGCTGGAGCTATGGCTAAAGGTGGAGAAATATTTGTGCTTGATATGGGAGAGCCTGTAAGAATATTGGATTTAGCAAAAAATTTGATTAAATTTAGTGGGTTTGAACCAGATGTTGATATAAAAATTGAGTTTTCTGGTCTTAGACCAGGAGAAAAGTTATATGAAGAACTACTTATGTCAGAAGAAGGTCTGTTAGATACAGAGCATAAAAAGATTTTTATTGGTAGACCAATAGATGTTGATAGAGAAAAAATAACAAAATACTTAAAACTTTTAAGAGAAATTACTAACAATGAAGAAATTGAAAAAATAGATAGTGTTATGAGAAAATTAGTGCCAACTTACATTAAACCAGAAGATGCTAATGTCAAGGAAATTGCAACAACTCGGGAGAAGTAGAATATATTTCTAATTTGTAACCAGGGGGAGCAAAAAGAAACAAATATATACGAAAAAGAAACAAAAGATTACAAAAAGATTACAAAAAGATTACAAAAAAGGTTGCAATTTATTTTGATGTAAGTTAGAATGTTAATTAGGAATTGGAAACAAATGAAAAAAATGTTAAATTTTCGAAAGGATTAGGTATTTGAGATTATGATGAATATTAAAAATAAAAAACATATATTAAAAAAATTTATAGCTATGGTGTTAATAGCAGGAGTTGTCACAGTAGAAGCAGGAGCAATAACAGCTAGTGCAGCAGAGTTAACTAATTCACCTATGACTGCAACAGTAGACCAATGTGATTTCTTAAATATGAGAAGTGGAGCTAGTGCAAATGACTCAGTAGTAGGAAAGATAAACACAGGAGACAAAGTTGAGGTTTTAGAATTACATTCAAATGGATGGATTAAAATAAAATCAGTTGATAATGTTACAGGATGGGTAAATGGAGACTATTTAACTATTGAAGGTGGAAATGTAGACGCAAAGGTACAAAATGTTTTAAACTTAGCATTTAAGCAACAAGGTAAGCCATATAGATGGGGAGCAACTGGACCAAATTCTTTTGATTGTTCTGGGTTCACTTCTTATGTCTATAAAAATGGAGCAGGAGTTAATTTACCAAGGGTATCAAGATCACAAGCAACAGTAGGAAAGAAAGTATCAAGAGCAGAATTAAAACCAGGAGATTTAGTTTTCTTTGGTTCAGGTGGTTCAATAAATCATGTTGGATTGTATGTTGGAAATTCTAAATTCATACATTCACCACAAACAGGAGATGTAGTAAAAGTTACTAGTATGGCACCAGGAACTAATTATGCAAAAAGACTTATAACTGCTACTCGTGTTTTACAATAATAATAGAAATTGATTTACATAGGATTGAATATTAACATTAAGTATGTAGAGTTACATTTAATGTTTTACATATATATTGAAATGGTTAGTAATATTAAAATAGTGATGGACGTTATAAAAACAGCAAAGAAGATAAATTTCTTTGCTGTTTTTTTTATAATAAATTATTTCATATTATAATCAAATATCAAATATAAATTTTAACTATATTATTCAATATTTGACAGATAATATGAATTTTAGATATACTTAGTAAGGAGTATATTGTAAAAAAAATAAATTTTAGAAATTAAGGGGGATGAAATGAAAAAAATAAGTATATTAGTATTATCACTTATAATGACACTTACAATGTGTAGTGTAAGTTCATTTGCAGATTCATCAAATGATAAGGAAATGAGAGCTGCTTGGATATCTACAGTTTATAATTTGGACTGGCCTAAGACTAAAAATAATGAAGCCAAGCAAAAAAAGGAATACACAGATTTGTTGGACAAGTTAAAAAGTTCAGGAATAAATACAGCAGTGGTTCAAGTAAGACCAAAATCAGATGCTTTATATAAATCAAATATAAATCCATGGTCTGAATATCTTACAGGTACACAAGGTAAAGACCCTGGATATGACCCATTACCATTTTTATAGAAGAAGCACATAAAAGAGGGATGGAATTCCATGCATGGTTTAATCCATACAGAATAACTATGGCAGATGAGAGCATTGATAAATTACCAGCTAACCATCCAGCAAAGAAAAATCCAAGTTGGGTAATTAAGCATGGAAATAAGTATTACTATGACCCAGGTTTGCCAGAAGTTAGAAAATACATAGTTGATAGTATAGCAGAAGTTGTTCAAAATTATGACATAGATGGTGTTCATTTTGATGATTATTTCTACCCAGGAGTAAGCTTCAGTGATAATGCAACATATCAAAAATATGGAAATGGACAAAATAAAGACAATTGGAGAAGAGAGAATGTAAATACTTTACTTAGAGATGTAAAAGCATCTATAAAGAGTATAAAATCTAATGTTGTATTTGGTGTAAGTCCAGCTGGAATATGGAGAAATAAGAGTAGTGACCCAACAGGTTCAGATACATCAGGTAATGAAAGTTATGTAGGTACATATGCAGATACAAGAGCATGGATAAAACAAGGGTTAGTCGATTATGTAGTTCCACAACTTTATTGGCCAATTGGTCTTAAAGCTGCAGATTACTCTAAATTAGTAGCATGGTGGGCTAATGAAGTAAAAGGAACAAACGTAGACTTATACATAGGACAAGGTATATACAAGCAAGGTCAATCAAGTTATAATGGACAAAATATAGCAAAAGAAATAGTACAACAAGTAACATTAAATAGAAAATATAGTGAAATAAAAGGTAGTATGTATTTTTCAGCTAAAGATATAGTAAATAGTACTTCTATACAAAATGATTTAAAGAGTTTATATTCTAGTAGTAATGAAGAGCCAGTTACTCCACCATCAAATGTTAAAGTAGAAAAATTAAGAGGTAATGAAAGATATGATACAGCAGTAGCAATAAGTAAAAAAGGATGGGCTACAAATTCAGATACAGTAGTATTAGTAAATGGATATTCTATAGTTGATGGTATAACATCAACACCACTTGCTACAGCAAATGATGCTCCTATATTATTAGTAAATAAGGATAATATACCTACATCTACTAAGAATGAGATAAAAAGACTTAATCCAAGTAAAGTTGTCCTAATAGGAGGAAATAGCTCTATTGGAGATAAAGTTGAGAATGAGATAAAAGATACAGTATCAAATGTATCAATAAATAGAGTTGGTGGTTCAGATAGATATAGTACATCTTTATTAATAGCAAAGGAATTAGTAAAAACTAATCCAGTAGAAAAATTATATATAACAAGTGGAACAGGTGAGGCGGATTCTCTTTCTATAGCTTCAAAAGCAGGTGAGGAAAAGCAACCAATAGTATTAGTATCAAAAGATAATGTAAGTGATGATGTTTATAATTGGATATCAGACTTAAAAGTAAAAGATGCTTATTTCATAGGTGGTAATCTAAGTATATCTGATTCAGTAATAACTAAATTAGATAAGGTTATTACAAATGATGTATCTAAAAATAGAATAGCTGGAGAAAATAGAGAAGAAACAAATGGAAAAGTAATACAAAAATTCTATCCTAATGCTGAATATCCATCAATGTTTGTAAGTAAAAGTAATCAGCTAGTAGATGCATTAACATCAGGTCCTTTAGCTGCTAAATTAAAATCACCAGTAGTTATGCTTGGAAATAGTGTGACATCTGCTCAGAAAACAGCTTTAGAGCCTAAGAAAACAACTCTAGTATATGAAGCTGGTGATGGAATAAATCAAAATTCATTAAATACTTTCCTAAACTTAGTTAAGTAATAGAAAAGTTTGTTTAAGATATAGGTTGGTTTATAAAAATAGAGTCAAATAAAATCATAAATATAAATTAGAAAATAAAAAAGAACTATATGCATTTTGTAATCAAGTGTAAATAATAACTTGAGAATAATTATGTGATATAGTTCTTTTTTAATATTTAATCTTATATTTCCAGTAAACTTTATGTTAAATTTCTTATTGTTTATATTCTATGTCATTAAATATAAAATCATGTAATATGTCTAAAGTATCTGGGTCAAATCTAAGAACCCATCCAGCTTTTCCATATATACCACCTGTACTGTGAATTTCATCATCAATAGGGAATTCAAATTGCTTAACATTTAAGTCACCCATTTTTAAAACTTGAGCTCCTAAAGAAAGTATTGCATTAGGCTTCATGTTAGTTTTAACATATGGAAGAACAGCATCTAATAAACCTGGATATTTAGTGACAGGTAAAGTTTCTGTTTTCTTGATTATAGCTTGTATAATCTGTCTCTGTCTGCCATCTCTAGCAAAAGCTGTATCGTTGTGTCTGATACGTGCAAAAGATAGTGCTTGATATCCATTTAAAGTTTGTTCTCCTGATTTTTTAATGTATTGTATGCTACCTTTATCATCACTTTTATTCCAACCATAAGTTTCAGGAATAAATTTATTTAATTCTCGTATTTCTCCTTTTTCAATGGTAACTTCAACGCCACCAATAGCATCAATTATATACATAAATGATTCGAAATTAACACAAGCATAATTCTGAATATCAATATTAAAGTTCTCTTCAATTGTTTGTATTAATAAATCAGCTTGTCCATAAGCATAAGCATGAGTAAGTTTTTGTTTACCATGACCAGGGATGTCTACATAGCTATCACGAGCTAATGATGTAAGTTTGATATCATTATGCTTGTTATCAATAGTAAGTATCATCATAGCATCTGACCTTGAAGAATCTTCATTTGGTCTAGCATCTGTTCCCATAAGTAGTATGTTAGTTATCCCATTTTCATTTTTATGGTCATTATTATTTAACAAATCACTATTTATGCTCGAGTCATGAATAGAAGATAATTTATAATAAAAATATCCATAGACGCTTATAGGGAATATTACTACCAAGAAAGCCAGTAGTATAACAAATTTCTTTAATTTTGACAAAAGTACCCCTTCTTTCTTCTTTTTCCTGTATATTTTTTAATAGCATACACTTAATTATATTAAAGTATTGAGATATATTCAATACTTGTTTCAGTTACAAAAAAAAGACAATGATATAATTTATAAGAAAAATTGTCAATTTATATATATAATTAAAAGTATATGTAATATATTTTTTGAAAAATAAATTTATATTTTAAAATAAAAACACACCCCACAATTGCAAAGTAATTTGCCTTTGAGAGGTATGTACTTACTATAAGATTATTAATTTGTTTTGTTTTAGATAAATATTTACTCTTCAACCATAATATCTTCAAATATAAAATCATGCATCGCATCTAATTCATATTCTTCAAAAGGAATTACATATCCTGCATCACCTATTTTTCTACCATTTTCAGTAGAAAGAGGGAATTCCATAGACTTAAGGTCTAAATTTCCTATGCTTAAAAGGTCTTTTCCTAAAGATATTATTTCATTAGGGTTCATATTAGTTTTTACATATGGAAGTATTGTATTAACTAGATTAGGATATTTAGTAACTGGTAAATCCTTAACACCATTTATTAAGCTTTGTATAACGCTTCTTTGTCTTCTATCTCTTTGGTCTGTGCTATCATTTTTTCTTATACGAGAAAATGCAAGTGTCTGGTATCCATTTAATTTTTGTTCACCTGAGTTTCTTATATATTTGAGAGAACCTTTGTCATCGCTTTTATGCCACTTATAAGTTTCAGGTATAAATTTGTTTAATTCTCTTATTTCACTCTTATCAACAGTAACCGTAACTCCACCTAGAGCATCAACTATATCCATAAAAGAGAAGAAGTCAACTACAGCATAGTTTTGTATGTCAATTTGGAAGTTTTCCTCTATAGTTTCTATCAATAAGTTAGCTTGTCCATATACATAAGCATGTGTTAGTTTTTGTTCCCCATGTCCTGGTATATTAACATAAGTATCTCTATTTAATGAAGTTAATTTTAGGCTTTTATTTTTATTATCAATAGTCAGTATCATCATGGCATCTGAACGAGAAACTTCTTCTCCAGGTCTAGCATCTGTACCTAACAATAATATATTTGTGATACTTTCTTCATTTTTATAGTCATTACTACTCAGCGCCTCTGTATTTATACTATCATCTTGGATAGTTTTTAATTTAGTAAAAACATATCCATAGACACTAACAGGAAATGCTATAACTAAAAGGGCTAGAAATATAACGAACTTTTTGAGTCCTGACAATAATATCCCCTACTTTCTAAATTTTTTAATTACACATAGTTAATTATATTAAAAATTTGTTATATAAGCAATAAAAAACACAATAAATTAGCATAAGTTTGTCATAATATAATTATTTTTATGGTATTTTATATAAGAAAGTGTGTAGTTATTATGAATTCACTTGGAATATAATTATATGAAGATTTAAATTTTTATAAATTGATGTATATATTGAAAAAAATATTTTCCTAGATATGCTTAGAACATCTTACAAAAGGAGTAAATTGTAATTTAGAAATTTTAGTGTATAATAGGAATTGAAAATTTAAACTGATAAAAAATAATAAAAAATAATCATAAATTATATAATTTGGGGGAAGAAATGTATGATAAAATTAATAGCAACAGACTTAGATGGAACTTTGTTAGATGAGAAGAGCGAAATAAATCCAGAGTTTTATAAAGTATTTAAAAAATTAAGAGAAAGAGGGATAATGTTTTCTGCGGCAAGTGGTAGGCAGTATCAAAATCTTATAAAAAAATTTGAAGATATAAAAGATGATATGATGTTTATCTCAGAAAATGGAACATTGGTAGTATATAAAGGAAAAGAAATATTATCAAATCCTTTGGAGAAAGAATTAGTAAATGAAATTATAGAGACAACAAGAAGTATAAAAGGAAAAAAAATTGTGATGAGTGGTAAAAAATACGCTTATATAGAAAGTAAAGATGAAGCATTTATAGAAGAAGTTAGTACTTACTATGCAAAGTTTAAAGTTGTAGATGACTTGACTAAAGTAGAAGGCGATATATTAAAGATAGCCGTATTTGACTTCAAAGGTGCAGAACACAATAATAGTATCTACTTTGAAAAGTTTTCTGATAGAGCTCAAGTATGTATTTCTGGAGTAGAGTGGCTTGATTTAACTGCAAAAGGTGCTAATAAAGGAAGTGCAATAAAAAAAGTACAAAGAATGCTAGATATAAAATATGAAGAAACTATGGTATTTGGCGACCAATTGAATGATGTAGAAATGATGAAGAGTGCTTATCATAGTTACGCCATGGAAAATGCAAATGAGTATTTAAAAGAAATTGCTAGATTCAGAGCAAAAAGAAATACTGAGAATGGTGTTGTAGATAAGATAAAAGAGGTCATGAAAATAGGATAGCCATTTATAGTGGGGGTCTAAATGAAAAAGATTATTTTAGCTGGTATAAATGATAAGTTGAAAGTAGCATATAAATTGCAACTTGAAGAGGTATTGGGAGATGTTGCAAAAATAGAAACTTATGATATAGAAGATTTGAACTTGTCAAATTGTGATGTTATAGTAGCGATGAATTATTTAGATGAACAAATAGTAGACCAATGGATAAAAAGAAATAAAGAAAAATTAGTTTTAGTAAAAACTATGTATACTAAAGATGTAGTAGAAAAATTGAGAAAAATTCAAAGAGGAAAGAGAGTTCTCCTTATAACTCCTGAATGGATATATACACTAGAATGTATAGCAATATTAAAGAAATTAGGAATAAATCATATTGAATTTATACCATATAACAAAGAGCTATTTGGGGTGTATATAGAAAATGTAGATACAGCAGTTTATTTGGGAGAACTTTTTTACACACCAGATTTTGTTACAAATTTTATTGATATTGGTTGGAGAGAAATCGTATATAATGGATATTTAGAAATATTGGAAAAATTAGAAATAGACCCTAGTATAGTAGCATCTAAGTTAAAAGTAGTGAAAGAAAATGTGTATAGTGAAGATGAGATTGATATTAAATCTATAATGGAAGATTTGAAATATAAAAATCGAGTAAGACATTTAATTGATTCCATACCAATAGGTATGATTATTTTAAATCAAGATAAAACTATAGAGCTATATAATGAATATGCAAGAAAATTACTCAATATAAAAGAAAGTAATATAGGAAAAGATTTAAGTACAATTAAGCCACTACTAAATATATACAACTTATTTAAACGCACAAATCTTAAAAAAAATATATATTACTCAGATAAAACGCTAAATAAGGAATTTATAGTCAGTAAAAACAATATAAACTTTATGGGTAAAAACTATCAAGAGTCTATATTCATAGATGAAGTGTTTGAAGCATATGAAGGAAATACTGGAAAGATAAATAAATCTTATTTGGCTAAATATACGTTTGATGATATAGTAGGAAACTCTAAGAAGAATAAAGAAGTTATAGAATACGCTAAGAAATACGCTAAAATAGACTCAACTGTACTGATATTAGGTCAAACTGGAACAGGAAAAGAGTTATATGCTCATTCTATCCATAATTGTTCAAATAAAAGTAATAGACCCTTTATATCTATAAATTGCGCAGCAATACCAGATGAATTACTTGAAAGTGAATTGTTTGGGTATGAAAGTGGAAGTTTTACAGGTGCTAGGTCTCAGGGTAAAAAGGGTTTATTTGAAATAGCTAATGGTGGAACTATATTTTTAGATGAAATAGGAGATACAAGTCAATTATTTCAAGTAAAGCTTTTGAGAGTATTACAAGAGAAGGAAATAGTTAAAATTGGTGGATATGAAAAAATTAGACTGGATATAAGAGTAATTGCTGCTACTAATAAGACTATAGATGAACTTAGAAATTCTTGTAATTTTAGAAAAGACTTGTTTTATAGACTTAGTACTTGCATACTCAGTATACCTCCACTTGAAGAGAGGAAAGAAGATATACCAGTGCTATGCAATTATTTTTTAGGAAATATGGGATATCATTATAAAAAAATCGATGACAAATTAGGAAAATTTCTGTATACATACAAATGGGATGGAAATGTAAGAGAATTAAAAAATTGTATTGAATATGTTGGAAATTTTGGTGGTGAACTACTTACAATAGATGACTTACCTATGATATATAAAGACTCTTGCCAAAATAAAGATATTGAAGATAAAGAAAGTGCTTCAAATACATATAACAATAATCAAAACAGAGCATATGAAAATAATATAATTAATGATACAGGTTTTGAAATTAATGATAATATAGAAAAATCTTATAATGTATATTTTGAAAACTTAAGCCATCGAGATAATATTATAGCGTGTGAGATTATGAGAATCTTATATAAAGAAAATTGTGGAAGAAGAATGTTAGTAAAGAAATTACAATCAAACAATGTAGATTCGAGTGAGCATAGTGTTAGAGTAATTATGAACTTTTTAGAGTCAGAGGGATATATTGGAAAGAGTATTGGGAGAAATGGGAGTCACCTTGAAGAAAAAGGGAAGAAATGGGTTACTAAAAACTTATAAATATAAAATAAATGGGATATTGATTTAATAATATCCCATTTATTTTTTTGTTTACAATATTATTTATTTAATCAGAATAATTAAAATTTTAAAATAGAGTATTCACAAGTCTTATAAGACTTATTGAGATTAAAACCTACTTACTTGGCATAATCATTGCTTATATAGTAAGTCACAAGTAAAAATTAATTACTATGAGGAGGGTTTTAAATATGAAAAACGATTTAATTAATTGTGTTAATAAAAATAAAGAAGATTTAGTAGAAATGGCAAAAGGAATATGGGAAAATCCAGAGACTTCATATGAAGAGTATTTTGCAAGCGGTGTACAAAAGAAATACTTAGAAGAAAATGGATTTAATGTAAATACTGTACAAGGAATAGAAACTGCCTTTGTAGCAGAGTTTGGAGAAGGTAGACCTGTCATAGGGATATTAGGAGAATACGATGCCTTACCAGGATTATCACAGAAAGTATCTTTAACTAAAGAAGCTATAACTGAATCTGCCCCAGGTCATGGGTGTGGTCACAATCTGTTGGGAGTAGGGGGAGTAGGAGCAGTAGTAGCATTAAAAGAAGTTATGGAGAGAGAAAATATCAAAGGGACTATAAAATATTTTGGATGTCCAGCTGAAGAAGGTGGCGTTGGAAAATGTAATATGTATAAAAAAGGATGTTTTAGAGATATAGATTGTGCATTTAGCTGGCATCCTTTTGATGTAAATAGTCCTTGGAGACCAACTAGTTTGTCAAATTTCTCTATGAAATTTAGATTTAAAGGAATTACTTCTCATGCGGCACAATCTCCACATACTGGTAGAAGTGCACTTGATGCTGTTGAACTTATGAATGTAGGTGCTAATTATCTAAGAGAACACATATTGGATTCTATACGAATGCATTATGTAATAACTAATGGAGGAGAAAGACCAAATATAGTTCCTGGTTCTGCAGAATCATGGTATTTCTTAAGAGGTAAAAAAGCATCAGATGTAAAGAGTACTCTTGATAGATTGGTAAAAGTTGCTAAAGGTGCAGCAATGATGACAGAAACAGAGATGGAATATGAAGTTATAGATGCAATGTATGATTATTTGCCTAATCAAAGTCTAACAGATGTTGTATCTGAGAATATGAGATTAGTAGGAGCACCTAACTTTAAAGCTGAAGATTTAGAGTTTGCTCACAAATTAGCAAATACAATTACAAAAGAAGAAAGAAGAAATGTAGCAACTTCATTTCAAGGTAATCCTAATATAGCAGAAAAATATCTACATGATGATATTGCTGACTTTGAAGATTATAAATACAAAAATGTATCTGGTTCAACTGATGTAGGAGATATAAGTTATATAGTACCAACTGCACAATTTGCTATGGCGGCATGGCCTATTGGTACAGCAGCTCATACTTGGCAAGCTTGTTCATCATCTGGTTCTAATGTAGGTTTTGAGGCAATGTTAAGTGCAGCAAAAGTACTTGCCTGTTCTGCATATGATATCTTGATGGACAGAGAAAAGCTTGAAAAATCAAAAGAAGAGTTTACAAAATCTTTGGATGGATTTGAATATAAACTATTGGTATAATCTTTATTTTAAAAATAGAACTATACATTAAATAATAAAATAATCTTAAATTTACTAAAATTGGGGGGTAAAAAATGGAATCAAATAATATATCTAATTCACAAAAAGGATTTTTTAGAGGATGGTTAGTTGTATTTGCTGGCTTAATACTAATGATATCTGTTTATGGAATAGTAAATAATTGTGCAAGTTTATTTATAAAACCTGTAACAGAAGACTTAGGTTTTTCTAGGTCTGAGTTTTCTCTTTATTATACAGTAATTGCTTTATCTACTATGGTAATAGCACTTTTTATGGGGAAATTAGCAAAAAAATTTAAACTAAAAAATATAATACTTGTGGGATGTGTATTAGCAGGAATAGGTTATATAGGATATTCATATGCAAATAGTATATATGTTTTTTATTTAATGAGTATATTTTCAGGTTTGGGGTTAGGTATGACAACTCTAACTCCTCTATCAATAATAATAAGTAATTGGTTTGTAGAAAAAAGAGGTCTGGCGTTAGGTCTAACTTTTATGGGGAGTGGAGTAGGTGGTATGATATTTAATCCTATAGCTAACTATATAATATTAAACTACAGTTGGAGACAATCATATTTAGTATTGGGAATAATAATCTTAGTTACAACTATACCAGTAGTTTTGATATTTATGTCTGAAAAACCAAGTGATAAAGGTTTACTTCCATATGGATATAGTAATTCTTCTGAAAACGTTTTAGATAATTCTGCAAAAGGAATCATGCTTGGAGATGCTGTAAAAACTAAAATATTTTGGATTATGGTTGTAGGGTTAATTTTGATTACAATAATAGCTATGGGAGTACAAATGCATATTGCATCTTATTTGACTGATATAGGGTATTCTCCAACTTTTGCAGCAAGTGTTATATCTATAAACATGGGAGTAGTTATATTAGGTAAAATACTTCTAGGATATGTATTTGATAAAGTTGGATGTGAAAAAGGTGTTATATTTGTTGGATTGCAGGTGTTTTTAGGGGTATTGGCTCTATTATTTGCTAGTAAGTATCCAGCTATAATAGTATTTATTATATGTTGGGGAATTGGAAACTGTATGGGAACTATTGTACCTGCTCTTATCACATCAGAGATATTTGGTAAAAGAGATTATTCAACAATAGTTGGTGTAGTAAATGCAGTGGTTTTATTGGGGGCGGCTTTAGGGTCAGCTGTTACAGGAAAATTATATGATATGTCTGGAGGATATACATTAGCATGGATGACATACTTGGTATTGACTGTAATTATGGTCGGATTGATATTAATAAGTCTAGTTTTAGGAAAAAAGAAAAAGCTAAAAGAGATTTAAATTATACTAATTAAGTAAATAAAAAATATCAATGTAATTTTTAATAAAATAAATTTATTTATACAAAAATTACATTGATATTTAATAAACATCAATAATGATATTTATTTTTTTATTATACTCAGTATTTTGTTTTCTATTTGAGAGGCATTTTCAGCAGAAATTAGATAAACATATCTGCCTGCTTTCTCAACTATAGTATTATTTGCTATTTCAGAATTGCTTTTTTCTCCATGTCCTTCTCCAAAAGGTGCTTGTATCATGTCTTTTTTATAATTTTCTAGAGTTTTATAAATTTTATCTACATCGTCAGTTTTTATGACGATAATATCTTCTAGAGATAATTTTTCAGAAGAATTAATTACAAAACCTTGAATGATGTCTTCTTCCACATCATTGAAATAGTTAAATTCCTTTGCATCAAAGACCTTTGATTCCTTTGTAAGTAAATCAGAAGATTTTAATGACCTTTCAATTTTCGATGTAGAAACGTTTTTGTAATCACCACTTGAAGAACAACTAACCATTCCAAATGATAAGATTATCGAAAAAAACAATATTAAAATTTTTTTCATGATAAACCTCCAAGTTTTTTAAACTCTATCTTAAATTAGTTTACTACATAATTATATAAAAATAAATGTATTTAATGTTACAGTTTTGATTAATAATGTAATATTTTGATAATAATACCTATTAAGAGGTGATTATAAATGAGAATACCAAAACATGTAGGAATTATCCCAGATGGAAATAGAAGATGGGCGAGCCAAAATGGTATGACAAAAGATAGAGGATATGAAAGTGGAATAAATCCTGGACTAGAATCTTATAGATTATGTAGAGATTTAGGTTGTGAAGAAGTAACTTTTTATGGATTTACAACTGATAATACAAGACGTCCATCAGTTCAGACAAAAGCTTTTACAAAAGCATGTATTGATGCTGCAAATATACTAATAGATGAAGGTGCGGCTTTATTAGTTGTTGGAAATACGAAATCTCCAATGTTTCCAGAAGAATTATTACCATATACTAATAGAATTCAAGCAAAGGAAGGCCAAATAAAAGCAAATCTATTGGTAAATTATGGATGGTATTGGGACTTAAATAATATATCAGGAGTAGAAAATGTAAATAAAAATAACATACAAGATTACATACAGTCATTTGATGTATCAAGATTAGATTTGATAATCAGATGGGGTGGAAGAAGGAGATTAAGCGGTTTTCTACCTGTGCAATCGATTTATGCAGACTTTTATGTTATAGATAACTATTGGCCAGATTTTAGAGGTGATGATATAAAAGATGCCTTTAGCTGGTATGACACACAAGATGTTACTTTAGGTGGATAATTAGAAAATTTTGAAGTTTTAGATTGTAGAATGTTTTAAATTATTGAAAAAAAACCTTCTTGGTGGTAAAATAACACTAATATTATGAAAAAATAACACTAATATTATAAAAAAATGTAAAAATCTATACCAAGAAGGGTGAAAAAATGTCAAAAAGCAATAATAACAATAATTCAAGAAACAAATCTAAAAATACCAGCCATCTGAATAGAAAAAAAAGAAAATTAAATAAGAAAAAATTAGTAGCGTTGGTTTGCTTTACGATGTTATTTTTATTTATTGCATTTAAAGTTACTCAAGGTGTAGTAGCTTTAGTAAAAGGGATGGATAAAAGCAATAAAAACAACCAACAACAAAACGTTGAGTCAGAGCAATTTGACCTTGGCACTGAGGAAGAAAATAAAAATAAAAAATACACTGTATTCATAGACCCAGGTCATGGAGGACATGATAACGGAACTGAAAGTAAGACTAGCAAAGAAAAAGACCTAACTTTACAGATTTCAAAAAAATTAGCAAATAAATTAGCCAAACAGAAGGATATTCAAGTCGTAGTATCTAGAACTGATGATACATATCTAACATTGATGGATAGAGTTAATTTAGCGAATAATAGTTCTGCTGATGTACTTGTTTCTATCCATTTAAATGCAGAGAAAAATGAACATACAGCAACAGGTATAGAAACCTGGTATAGGAATAAAGCTACAGATGGCTCAAAAGATCTTGCACAGTCAGTGCAAAGCACTATAGTATCTTATGTTAAAGTAAGGGATAGGGGTATAGTTGAAAATAATTTTGAAGTACTTAGAGAATCAAAGATGCCTGCCATATTAGTAGAGTGTGGATTTTTAACAACACCATCAGAAGAACAAAAAATAATAAATGCAAAATATCAAGACCAACTTACAGAAGGAATTGTGCAAGGTATACTTTCATACTTAGATTCTAAAGGTAAAAAATAAGGTGAATTCATTTTTATGTAAGTATTTACTTAAGTATGAAACTATATAGATAGTATTAAATTTATTCTGCTATGTTGTATTAAAAAACACTATTTGAATTTAAAAACTATGAAATTAGAAATTATTTTACATATACCTAATCTCATAGTTTTTTTTGCCAATAAAGTTAATATTTATGAAACTTAGAAAAGTTAATTTAAGTATGACATAGTTATTTATATGTGATTTCAACATACATTGATTTACTATCAATTGTGCTTTATAATTAATATAGAAAAAGTTTGACTGTAAGATAATTTAAAAATAATATAGGGGAATTTATATGAATAAAAATAGTATGACAAAAATTTACAGTTTAAATAAAATAATTTTTATCATAATCGGAATTTTGGGAATAGTTTTACTTACAAGACATGTCGGGATAGATATAAAGGCTTTAATTTTACTTTTATTAATATTATTTACTATAAATGTATTTATTTCGTATCTTAAAATCAAGCTATATGAGGATAAAATTAATTTAGAGATGGTAAATAATTCAGATAAGATTATGAATATTACTAAGGATGAGAACTTTTTAAAACATATTCAAAATTATATCATCAGCAATAAGAAAGAAAACTGTGTTATGGCTTGTTTTGATTTATGTAGACTTAAACTTATAAATGATATATATGGTTATGAGCTAGGGGATGAAGTATTAGATAATATTTCAAGTAATCTAAAAAGTTATTTTGGTGAAGAGGCTATTTATGGAAAGTTAAAAAGCGACGTTTTTATATTAATAATAAAGCTTGAAGATAGAGAACAAAAGATTCCTTATTTGGTAAATCTCATTAGGAATAAAATTGTGACATTAAGTCAGATTGATAGTTTTAAAATGAATATAAATGTTGAAGCATCAATTGGAATTTATAGATTTAATGATGATAAAATTGATATAAAAAAAGCTATGGATAATGCAGATATGGCGAGGGTTAAGTCAAAAGGACTAAAGCATATAGAATATGTAGAATTTGATTCTGCAATGGAAGAAGAAATACAATCACTTATGAAAATAGAGCAAGATTTATTCTTAGCTATAAAGAATAAGGAATTTGTAATCCATTATCAACCTAAAGTTGATTCGAGTACAGGTAAAATTATAGGTTCAGAGGCATTAATAAGATGGATACATCCATCTTTAGGTATGGTTGGACCAAATAAGTTTATCCCTATAGCTGAAAGAAGTGGTTTGATAAATAATATTGGTAGATGGCTAATTCAAGAAGTATTTGTTACTATTGATAATTGGATTTCAGAAGGTATAAATGTCTTGCCAGTTTCAATAAATCTTTCCAGAGTAGAACTATATAAAAATGATTTAGTAGATTTTTTTAAATCAATGTTTAATACATATAATGTGCCTAAAGAACTCATAGAAATAGAAGTTACAGAAACAACAGCACTAAGAGATGTAAAATTTATAAGTGAGAGGCTTTATGAGATTAAATCTTTAGGTATAGACATATCATTAGATGATTTTGGAGTAGGCAACTCAAATTTTATCAATCTTAAGGGGATACCACTAGATGTTATAAAAATTGATAGGTCACTTATAATGGATATAGTTACAAATACAAAGACAAAGTTTATGGTAAAAGCAATTGTTAATCTTTCACAAGATTTAAACTTAACTGTTATATGTGAGGGTGTGGAAGATATGGAGCAGGTTAAAGTTTTAAACGAAATGGGATGTAATTTAATACAGGGTTACATATTTTTTAAGCCTTTAGATGAGAGTAGCTACAAAAGAATTCTTACTGACATAAATTATGTAAATTTAGGAAATACTCTCTTAGATAAATACATGGCAGTTGAGGAGGCGGAAGAATGATTTCAGAAGATGTAGATTATTCAATAAGAATTATAAGAGCTATATTTAATAATGGGGAAGATAATCCAATAGATGTTAAAACGATATTAAAAAGCGAAGAGATACCAATACTAACACTGTATAAGCTTCTTAGAAAACTTTGTGCAAATAATGTGCTTACTTTTAATAAAGAAGATGGCAAGAAATACATGTTAAATGTATCATTGGATACAATAAGTCTAAGGACTATTGTAGAAGTAATTGATGGAAAAATATATATAAATAAATGTACGAGATATGTATCTAATTGCAGTAATTGCTTAAAAGGTTGCAAAGTAAATCGTGAGTTACTAGAAATAGAAAAAGAAATCTATAAACTTTTATCAAGAAAATCTATAAGACAAATACTAGAATAATAAATTTTCAGCTATGATAATAATTGGAGGTTTTCAGCTATGGATGATATATCTCAAGATAATTTTCTACTATCTAAAGAGTATGAGAATAGTTTAGATGTAGATACTAAAAAAGCAAGTGGAATATACTATACTCCTAAAATCATTGTCGATTATATTGTAAAAAAAACTTTAAAAAATCACGATATAATTAAAAATCCATATCCACGGATACTCGATATTTCTTGTGGGTGCGGAAATTTTCTTTTGGAAGTATACGATATTTTATATGACTTATTTGAGGAAAATATCTATGAATTAAAAGAGAAATATGATGAAAATTATTGGACTGTTAATAATATACATAGTCATATATTAAATTATTGTATATATGGTGCTGATATTGATGAGAAAGCTATAAATATATTAAAAGACAGCTTAATAAACAAAAAGGCAGTAAATGACTTAGAGGAATCTGATATAAAGATTAATCTATTTTGTTGTGATAGCCTAAAAAAGAACTGGCGATATAAGTTTGATTACATAATTGGTAATCCACCATATATTGGTCATAAAAAACTTGAAAAGAAATATAAAAAATTTCTTCTAGAAAAATACAGTGAAGTTTATAAAGATAAAGCTGACTTGTATTTTTGTTTTTATAAAAAGATTATAGATATCTTGAAACAAGGAGGAACTGGTAGCGTTATAACTCCAAGATATTTTTTAGAAAGTTTATCTGGTAAAGATTTAAGAGAATATATTAAATCAAATGTCAGTGTTAAAGAAATAGTAGATTTTTTAGGTGCAAATATATTTAAAAATATAGGGGTATCTAGTTGTATACTTACTTTCGATAAGAAAAAATCAAAAGACAAAGCTATAGATGTATTTAAAATAAAAAATGAAGATATATGCATAAATAAATTTGAAACGCTAGAAGAACTTTTAAATAGTAATAACTTTAATTATTTTAATATAAATCAAAGTTTATTATCTGATGAATGGATACTTGTAAATAAGGATGATGAAGCTTTTTATAATAAGATACAAGAAAAATGCAACTATAGTTTGGAAGATATAGCGATAAGTTTTCAAGGAATAATCACAGGCTGTGATAAAGCATTTATTTTGAGTAAAGATGATGTAAAATTGAACCTTGTGGATAATAAATTTTTAAAATATTGGATAAAAAGTAAAAATATAAATAAATATATAGTAGATAAAAGTGATTATAGGTTAATATACTCAAATGATATAGATGATGAAGAAAAAAATAAGAAGATACTTGATGAGATTATAGGAATATATAAATCAAAACTAGAAAACAGAAGAGAATGTAAAAGTGGAATAAGGAAATGGTATGAACTTCAATGGGGCAGAGAAAAGCTTTTCTTTGAAAGAAAAAAGATAATGTATCCTTATAAATCCAAAGAAAATAGATTTGCCATAGACTATGATAATAATTTTTCAAGTGCAGACGTATATTCTTTTTTCATAAAAGAAGAGTATTTAGATAAATTCTCATATGAATATCTAGTTGGAATTTTAAATTCCAGTATTTATGATAAATACTTTAAAATAACTGCTAAAAAAATGAGTAAAAATATATATGATTACTATCCTAATAAGGTTATGAAGATAAGAATTTTTAGAGATAATAATTATGAAGAGATAGAGAGTTTATCAAGGCAAATAATATCAATTTTATTAAATAAATCTATAGATAAAGAAAAGGTAGAAAGATTGCAGATAAAAATGGATAACTTAATAATTGATTCTTTAGGTATATAAGTATCCATAAATATGAAAAAAATTGAAATGTTAATTATTTATCTAAATTTTGAATAAAAAGTTAACCATATAAAAAAATATTAAAGATATATACTTTTCAATGTTTTTTTGATAAAATAAAAATAAATTTGTGCAATTTTATTTTTCTCCAATAACTAAAAATAGTTTTTTGAATTAATATTTGCTGAGAAATAGAAATCAGAAATGTTTTTAATATAGTAGGTGATAATATGAAAGGATTAGTTTTAGAAGGTGGAGGAACAAAAGGAGCCTATCAAATAGGTGCATATAAGGCTTTAAGAGAACTTGGGATAGAGTTTCAAGGAGTAACTGGCACATCAATTGGTGCTTTAAATGGGGCATATATAATTCAAAATGATATTGAAGTAATGGAAGATATTTGGTTAAACTACGATTATACTCACTTTATGAATATTGATAAAGATACCTATGAGAAATTTAAAAATGTAGATTTCACTACTAAAAATATCAATGCACTTATTGAACTTATAAATAAGGCTAGAAAAAATGAAGGTATAGATATAAGCCCTATGAGACAATTAATGGAAACTACATTAAATGAAGATATAATACGAAAATCAAAAAAAGACTTTGGACTTGTTACAGTATGGTGGGATAAAAAGATTAATCCACACCCATTGTATATTGAAGATATGCCACAAGGGAGATTGATTGATTATTTAATTGCTAGTTCTAGTTTGCCTATTTTTCAATCAAATATGATGGATGATAAATTATATCTTGATGGAATGTTTTGTGACAATATGCCAATAGGACTTTTAGAAGACAAAGGGTATGAAGATGTTGTTGTGATTAGATTGATTGATGATTTTCTTGGAAAGATGAATCTAAATAAACATCAGAATATAAATATAAAAACTATAATACCATCGGAGTATCTGGGAGGTTCTCTTAATAAAGATAGAGACAATGTAGAAAAAAACATTAGATTGGGTTACTTGGATACTATGAAAGCATATGAAAGATGCAATGGGATTAAGTATTATTTTGATGTAGAATATAAATATAATGAAGAATATTGTTTTGACAAGTTTAGAAGTATGAGTAATGAAACTGTACAGTGTATTTGTAATTTATTAAACATAAAAAGAGATGCTTCACTTAGAACTATTATGGAAAGTGTAATACCAAAGCTTGGTGAAGTGCTTGGATTACCAAAGAATTTTTCATATAAAGATTTATTTTACTGTATATATGAAAAAAAACTTGAAGAAAATAGCATAAATAGAATAAAATTATATGATTTTAATAAAGTTTTAGATGTTGTAAATACAAATATTGATTCTAATAAAAATTTAGCTTCTAATTTTGAAATTAGACCTAAAATTAGTATTAAAAAGAACAAAAATACAAAATTATTGACAAATTGTATTATAAAAGACTTAAAAAATCAAAGTTAAATAAAAAACAAAAAAAAATTTGTAATTATACTCGAAAAAAGTGTATATTAGTAGTATAATATTTTTGTAGCACTAGTGGGAACAAAAAATGACCATAGGACAAAAAAGTACCACTAAGTACCATTAAAGTAAAAAACAGGAAAACAATTTTAAAAAATATAAAATGTAAAGTCTATAGGAGGATTAAAAAAATGGAAAAAATAGTTAGTATCAAAAATGCAAGTGGATTACATGCTAGACCAGCAGGAATGTTTGTTAAGAAGGCAGCTGAATTCAAATCAACAGTAGAGGTTGTAGCAAAAGACAAAACTGTAAATGCAAAATCAATAATGGGAATAATGAGTTTAGGTTTAGCTCAAGGAGAAGAATTAAAGTTAGTTGTAAATGGAGACGATGAAGAAGTAGCTTTAGCTGCAATGGTTGAATTAGTTGAAAGTGGATTTGGAGAGTAGATATAATAATTTTTTTAAGTTTAATATTTGTAATCTAATCATTACTTAGAGTAAAAGTAACAGAGAAGCATTAAACATATACAGATTAACGTTTGTAGATATTTAATTTCTTTGTTACTTTCATGTTTATTTAATCAGAAGATTAAGACTATTGTTAATTGGGTATGAAAATACAAATATTTTAGAATATGAAATAAGATATTTTTAATCATAAATTTAGTATGAAAATACAGAAGATATTTTTTAGGAGGTAGGGTTATGGCTTACAAAGGAATAGGTGCTTCTCCTGGTGTTGCTTTAGGGAAAGCGTTAGTAGTTGAGCATAGTGAATTAGTAATTGAAAAAAAATCTATAGATAATGTTGAAGCGGAAATTGCTAAATTAGAAAATGCAGTTGCAGTTTCTAAAGAAGAATTAGTAAAAGTTAAGGAAAAGGCTTCTGAAGAATTAGGAGCAGAAGAGGCAGAAATATTTGAAGCACATTTATTAGTTTTAGAAGACCCAGAGTTAATTGGTTCTGCAATAGACAAGATTAAAACTGAAAATGTAAATGCAGAGTATGCTTTAAATGAGATAAAAGAGATGTTTGTTAGCATGTTCGAGTCTATGGACAATGAGTATATGAAAGAAAGAGCAGCGGACATAAAAGATGTTACAAATAGAATACTTAGACATATATTAGGAATTAAAGTTGTTGATTTATCTGCTTTAAGTGAAGAAGTAGTATTAATAGCACATGACTTAACTCCATCAGACACAGCAACTATGAATAAAAAAATGGTTTTAGGATTTTTAACTGATATAGGTGGAAGAACTTCTCATACTGCTATCATGTCTAGAACTTTAGAGATAGCTGCAATCGTTGGATTAAGTGATATAACTTCAAATGTTAAGGATGGAGATTTTGTAGTCTTCAATGGAGATACTGGAGAAGTAATCGTTAATCCAGATGAAGAGACTATAAATAAATATACTGAGTTAAAAGCTAAGTATGAAGAAGAGAGAAAAGCATTACAATTATTAAAGGGAAAAGCATCTGTAACTTTAGATGGTAAGCATGTAGAACTAGCTGGTAATATAGGAACTCCTAATGATATAGAAGGTCTAATAAAGAATGATGCAGAAGGTGTTGGTCTTTATAGAACAGAATTCTTATACATGGATAGAGATTCTTTCCCAACTGAAGAAATACAATATGAAGCTTACAAAGCTGTACTAGAAGGAATGGATGGGAAACCTATAGTTATAAGAACACTGGATATAGGTGGAGATAAAGAATTAAGTTATTTAAGTATGGAACCTGAAATGAATCCATTCTTAGGTTATAGAGCAATAAGACTTTGCTTAGATAGAAAAGATATATTTAAGACTCAATTAAGAGCTTTATATAGAGCAAGTGTTCATGGAAAACTAAGAATCATGTTCCCTATGATTTCATCTTTAGAAGAATTATTACAAGCTAAAGAAGTTGTAAAAGAAGTTTTAGCAGAACTTGATTCTGAGGGTGTAGCTTATGCTAAAGATGTAGAAATTGGTATGATGATAGAAGTACCATCTGCTGCTGTAATATCTGATGTATTAGCTAAACATGTAGATTTCTTCTCTATAGGAACTAATGACTTAATTCAATATACTTGTGCAGTTGATAGAATGAATCAAAAAATAAGCTATCTTTATAATCAATTTAATCCAGCTGTTTTAAGACTTATAAAAACAGTTATAGATAATGCACATAAAGAAGGTAAATGGGCAGGTATGTGTGGAGAATCTGCTGGAGACCAAAAAATGATACCAATACTTTTAGGTATGGGATTAGATGAGTTCTCTATGTCTCCAATATCAATACTTCCTGCTAGAAAGTTAATAACTTCAGTTAAAGAATCTGATATGAAAAAATTAGCTGATGAAGTACTTAATATGGGTACTGCTGAAGAAATAAAGAAATATATTGAAACTAGTTTTAATATGTAATTATTAAATTATATCTACATAAATACTTATTTAGGTAGATTATAGATAATGAAAATTATTTAATGAATGAGTAAAAGCCATAGTTTGTCTATATACTATGGCTTTTTTATTGTATAATTTAAGGTATTATAATATTTATGGTTTGGTATTAAGGATATAGTCTGCATCTAATAAATATTTAATGGAGGTATACAATTTGAAAGGTATAAAAACAAAAGTATTTATCATAGCTATGCTTATTTTGAGTTTTGTAATATTATATTTAAATACAAAACCCAATTTAATAAATGATAAACATGATAAAAAAATATATTTAGATTTAAAAGATACAAAAAAAATAGAAATTTACAGTAATACTAGTCAAGAAAATGATTCTAAGCCAATTTTAATTTTAGATAAACATTTAATAGATGAGATACTAAATGATTTAAATGGTGTAACGTATTATAAAGATAAAGATAAAGATAAGAATACGAATGAAGTTATATTAAAAAGTCAAAGTATAAATTTCTATAATGGTGATGGAGAACAAAAAATCATAAGTTACTCATATGATAGTACACATAATGTCGGAAATATTGAATATAATAATGAAAAATTTAATGTAGAACATGATTTCTTTAGGTTGATATCATCACTTGAAGAATTTAGACCTCAATATTCGAAAGTACCTAATGATGTAAATGAACTTTTTAAAAAGTATAACTGGACACCAAGTTTTCTAATATCATCTCAACAAAAAACAATTCCAAATAATTTTAAGTATTCATCAGAAGATACAGTAGAGAAGTTATACTGGGCATATAATATAGAGCTATCTAAAGATATAGGTTTAGACTTTTCAAACTTAAAATCAAAAGAGATTACTGCTGAGATATACAATTTAATTGAACCATTATCAGATGAACTTGAAGATACTCTATTAAGTACTAGAGGTATAATAATAAGGTATGAAGGAAAAATTGTAGGGGCGTATATTGATTCTGGAAGGCATGAAGGGAACGCTATTAGCTTAAAAAGACATAGTTTTAAAGAAGTAATAAAAGAAGACTTAAGTCCATGGATAGAAGATAATTGTATAGATAAGTCCAATTCTTTATATATAGATGTATCAAAGTTAAGCAATGAAGATTTGATAAAAATGTATATAAAGGCTATAAAAGAAAATAGTACAAAGGTTTTATTAACTACTATGGATGTAGAAAGTAAGATAAGCACTCTCTTTATTAATTTGGATAATCATAAGCTTTTTAATGATACTAAGTTTGAGATGAATTTACCAAATTATATTGATAATGATAAAATTGTATATATGGAAAATGTGGATTTAAAAGAAAATGGTAAAAGATGTTATAATGTGGTATTTGGGGGTAATGATATAATGGGTGACACTGGAAGAGGAAGTTTTTCTGATATCAATATTGATATTGTAAATGAAAAAGGAGTGTGGAAAGTATCTGGATTTACAAAATAAACTTAGAATAAATATTGTTAAAAATTAATATTGTATTGAAAAATAATTAAAAGTATTTAATAATAGAATTAGGGGAAGACTAAGTTTGTAAGCAGAAAATAATTAATTAATATTTAATAAAATAAATGTGATATCCAAATAAATCCTGAATCTAATTTGAGTTTTAATATAGATAGTCTAAAGTTTGATTATTAAAGATTTAATTGTAAGTTGTTACAGTTGAAGATATTGATGTAGAGATTAAAGTTTAGAATAGAAAGTTACCTTAAATTTAAAAATGCAAGATAACACAATCTAAAAATTATAATCACTCAATAGGTTTATGGATTTATTTGTTTATTATAAATGAATGGGAGTAGATTTATCTACTCCCATTTTGTATACTATTATTAATTTAATTAACAATATAAGCTAAAATTATAATACTAGCTAAGATTTTCTGCATTATTAGTAAATAATTTTTTTATATCATTATTTCTAGTATTTAAATCATTACTAGAATTATTTGTTTTTTTCATAATTAATGAGTAACGTTTTTTATTTATAAAAAATATTAAAATCTTATCATCGTCAAAATTGTATTCTTTGTATCTATCAATAGACTCGTAACCTAAATTTAGAATGTCCTTATCCTTTATACTATCTACATCTAAAATATATGATGGGTCAGCCTTTAGTAATATATTAATTAAACATTTTTCTTCACCAGCACAGAATAACTCCATCTTATTTGATATAGACTTAGATTGTTCTGAAGTTATTTTTGCAGGAATAAGATTATTATTATCATCTCTTAAAAGATAACCATGTGTGTCTTGTTGATATACTAAATTAACCTTTTTCTTAGGTACACTAATTATTTTATCTAAATGCACATAATGGTGATTTTCAACAAATCCTTCATTTAATATTTCAACAAAGTTGTCAATCTTACCTAGACAAAAAGATTCTATAGATTCTTTACAAAATTTATTTGTAAATGGTATGATGTTTACGTTTTCTTCATCTGTATTCCATGCTATTGCATAATCTAACGAATATACTTCTTCCTCTATATCTGCAAAATTAAATTGTACTATGTTTCCTTTCAAAATTACTCGACCTCCATCTTATAATATATTTAATATACTTTATAAAACTTATATTATATTTAAATAATATCATAAATTGGATAATTATGATATAGTAAATAAGAAAAAAATTGAAAAAAATCACTATAAATGAGTAATAAATATAAATAGTGTATACTAATGGGATGGAAACTGTCCACTATTAAATTTATTACCCCACATATGTAAAATAAATTTATTAATATAAAATATAATCTATCGACAATGAATGGACTTTTAAAGGAACTTAATATAAAATTAATTAAATAAATACTTAAAAACGATTTACTTTAATGATAAAATCGTATTAAAGGAGGTTAATTTTATGGATATAAAAAATAAAATTAAATCTATATTTTTACCAGAAAAAGATGACTATTTAGATGATGAAGAATTTGAGGATGATATAGAGAATAATGAGGAAAATTCAAAGGAAGAAAGTAAAGTACATTTAAATGACTTAAGCAGAGTAAAATATGATTACAGAGAATTGAAAGACATAGAAAATCAAACAGAGGAAATGTGTTTATTAGCAGTAAAACAGGATGGTACTATAATTGAGTTTGTAAAAGATAAGACTTATGGAGTATGTATGGAAGCAGTCAAACAGACATACAAGGCTCTTAAGTATATAACAAATCAAACAGAGGATATTTGTATAGAAGCAGTCAAGCAGAACTACAGAGCCTTGTACTACATAAATGACAAGACAGATAATGTATTAATTGAGGCTATAAAAAATGCATCTACTCATGATGTCATGGAAGTTTTTAAATTTGTAGAAGAGCAAACTGAAGATGTGTGTCTAGCATTTATAGAAAGGGCATCAAAAAATGATGTTGCAGAGATACTTAAAGATATAAAAGAGCAAACTCCAACTATATGTTTAGAAGCAGTAAAAAAAGATGGAAAATCTCTAGCTTATGTTAAAGAACAAAATAATAGTATATGTTTAGAAGCAGTAAAAGAAAATTATAGTGCACTACCTTGTGTAAAAGAGCAAACAGAAGAAATATGTATAGAAGCAGTAAAACAAAATGATTTTGCATTGTATTATGTAAATGAGCAGACAGAAGAAATATGTATAGAAGCAGTTAGAAGAAGTTATATGGCACTACAATATGTAAAAAAACAGACAGAAGATATATGTATGGAAGCAGTTAGAAATGATGGAAGAGCGTTACAATATGTAAAAGAACAGACAGAAGATATATGTATAGAAGCAGTTAGACAAAATGGGAAAGTCTTGCAATATGTAAAAAAACAGACAGAAGATATATGTATAGAGGCAATAAAAGGTTCATTTGAAGAACTTCAAATAAAAGAAATATTAAGTTATGTAAAAGTTCCAACAGAAAGAGTTTTTGTAGAAGCAGTAAAACAAAATGGAAAGACTCTTAAATATATAGAAAATCAGACTGAATTAATGTGCATAGAGGCAGTAAGAGAAAATTATAATGCTTTACAATATGTAAAGAAACAAACAGAAGAAGTTTGTTTAGAGGCAGTAAATCAAAGTTATGAGGCCCTTAAATATGTAAAAGAGCAAACAGAAGAAATTTGTTTAAAAGCAGTAAAGCAAGATTATAGAATGTTGAAATATGTGAAAAAACAAACAGAAAAAGTGTGTCTAGAAGCAGTAAAACAAAATTATAGAGCTTTGGAATTTGTTGATAATCAAACAGAAAAAATTTGCTTAGAGGCAGTAAAACAGAATAGAAAAGCACTACAATATGTAAAACAAAAACAAAGTTGAAATATATAGAAGAATATCTGTAAATAAATTAAAAACTGATATTTTGTACTGTATAAAGACGCCTAGCTTATAGTAATAAGTTAGGTGTTTTTATATATATAAAACATAGTAAAATTATTTTATTATAATTATTTTGTTATATAAAGAATATCTAAAAATTTATATAGGTCTTTTTTTGACCAGTTTTACAATTTTAACAACTAGTTTTGTAAAGTATATTGAATTTTCTCAAAAAAGAAGGTATTCTATGTATGTAAAATTTTTTTGGAGGTAAAAATGTTTAAGAAATATGCTGATAAAATGACATCTGTTTTAATCTGTAATAATATGATAGATAATAATGAATCCAGAGTTTACTCTTATGGATTTGAAATATTAATGGCTTTTATAGTTAATATAACGACCATGTTGCTCATAGGTTTTTTATTTGGTAAATTTACATATGTATTGTTTTTCTTGATGTGCTACTGTCCAATAAGACAATTTTCAGGAGGGTATCATGCAGACAATTATTTTAGATGCCTATTGACTTTTGTTTTTATAATTTTGTCTACAATATTAATTATAGAAAATCTAAATATATACTTATTTAAAAATATCATTATGATTATTGCTAGTATTAGTTGGATTGGAATTTGTCTTCTCTGTCCAATAGAGCATAGAAGTAATCCTATTAGTAATAGAGAAAAATCAACTTACAAAAAAGTTGCTGTATTTATATCTACAGTAGTGTTATCAATGACAGTTTTAAGTTTTTTATTAAATATATTTGTAGATTATTTCATATATAGTGTATTTGCTATGTTTTGGATATTTATAATGTTGGTATTAGGAAAATTAAAAGCTAAGAATATAAGTAAAATATGTATGAGGGAGAATTAAGTTATGAAGAAGTTTATTGTAAAATTTATGAAATTTGCTAGTTCATTAGCACTTAGCACTGCTATATTGTCAGCTAATAGTACTTGTCCATGGATTATACATCAGCCTAAAGTTCCTGAAGAAATTAAGACTTTAAAGAAGAAAAATTAAACACAAGCAATTATTTACATAAAATTATTATAAAAAAGGAATTATTATATTTTAATAAGGTTAAAACCATATAAAACTAGATACAAAATTTATTTTACAGGTGTATAATATATATTTAATAGTGCATTAGTGTGCCAATTTAGGGGGATATAGTGTATCCAATGAAATGACTTACGATTAGTAAGTCATTTTTGTATTGTATGTATTTTAGATAAACTTATGATATAATGAAGGGTAAAGTTTAATTAAAATAATAAAAAACTTTAGTATAGATAGTAATTTAGGAGGTAGGTTATGAGTATGATACATAAATTTTCTATGAATGGATATAATATCGTTTTAGATGTGAATGGTGGAGCTGTTCATGTATTAGATGATGTTGCATACGACTTATTAGACTTTTATAAAGAAAAAAGTAAGGAAGAAGTATTAGATGTATTAAAATCTAAATATGAAGAAGAAAAAATAAATGAAGCATATGAAGAAATATCAAATTTAGAAAAAGAAGGTCTTTTATATACAGAAGATACATATCAATATCATCCAAGTTTTGTACATAGAGAACCTGTGGTAAAAGCTTTATGTTTGAATGTAGCACATGATTGTAATTTAAAATGTAAATACTGTTTTGCAGCTCAAGGTGACTTTGGTGGAGAAAAAGAACTTATGAGCTTTGAAGTAGGTAAGGCAGCAATAGACTATTTGATTGCTAATTCAGGCAGTAGAAAGAACTTAGAGATAGATTTCTTTGGTGGAGAGCCTTTGATGAATTTTGAAGTTGTAAAACAGTTAGTTGATTATGGTAGAAGTATTGAAAAAGATTATAATAAAAATATAAGATTTACAATAACTACAAATGGTGTACTATTAAATGATGAAATTATAGATTATATAAATGAAAATATGCATAATGTGGTTTTAAGTTTAGATGGAAGAAAAGAAATTAATGATAATATGAGACCAACTTTAAATGATAAAGGAAGTTATGATATTACATTACCACGATTTAAAAAGCTTGTGGAAAAAAGAGCAAAAGATAAGTATTACTATATAAGAGGAACATTTACAAGAGATAATTTGGATTTTGCTAAAGATGTTATGCATTTTGCAGATTTAGGCTTTAAATTAACATCTGTAGAGCCAGTTGTTGGAGATGAAAGTAATCCATATGCACTTAGAGAAGAAGATTTACCTAAGATATTTGAAGAGTATGAAAAGTTTGCTGTGGAGTATGCAGATAGACAATTACAAGGAGATGGATTTAAGTTTTTCCATTTTATGATAGACTTAAATCAAGGACCATGTGTAATAAAGAGAATAACTGGATGTGGTGCTGGAAATGAATATCTTTCTGTAACACCAAATGGAGATATCTATCCATGCCATCAATTTGTTGGAAATGAAGAATTTAAAATGGCAAATATATTTGATGAAGAAATTGTACTTCCAGAAAGCTTAAAAAATATGTTTAGAGAAGCTCATGTATATACTAAAGAAGAGTGTAAACAATGTTGGAATAAGTTTTACTGTTCAGGTGGATGTCATGCAAATGCAATAAACTTTAATAATGACATATCAAAACCATATGAATTAGGATGTGAAATGCAAAGAAAACGTACAGAGTGCTCTATAATGATACAAGCTAAGTTGATGTTAGAAGGAGCAACTAACTAAATTTATATCTTAAAGGAGTTGTTTATATATGATTAGAGATTATTTGGAAGATAAGCCTTTAATTGATGAAAGTGTATTTGTGGCAAAATCAGCAGATATAATTGGAAACGTCAAAATAGGCAAGAATTCAAGTGTATGGTATAATGCGGTAGTTAGAGGAGATGAAGGACCGATAACTATTGGAGAAAATACTAATATACAAGATTGTTCTATAGTTCATGGAGATGCAGACACTATAATTGGTAACAATGTAACAGTCGGGCATAGGTCAATAGTTCATGGTTGTAAAATTAGCGACAATGTTTTGATTGGTATGGGTTCAATAATATTGGATAATGCTGAAATAGGAGAATATACTTTGATAGGAGCAGGTACATTAATTACATCTAATAAGAAGTTTCCACCAGGTGTTTTGATAATGGGGTCTCCTGGTAAGGTTGTTAGAGAACTTACAGAAGAAGATAAAAGATATATTGATGAATCCTATGAATGGTATCTAGAAGCAGCACAAAATCAAAAATATTAAATTAAAAGGTGGTTGTTTCAAAACATACTTAAATCTGTTTTGAGGCAACCACTAATTTATTTTATTAAATTTAGTTGATATTTTAGTTTAAAAAAAGTGCCTGATTAAAATAGGTATAAAATGTCAAAAATAAAAATTAACTGAGTTAAATAATTTTAATAAAATTACTAGTATATGTGATAAAATTAAATATTAAAGAGGATATTAGAATATCAATTGGTAGGATAATGTCATATATGTGATAAATTAAGGTGTAAGTTTTTGGGTATACCTATTTTAGGAGTGAAAATATTTGAGAATAAGTTATAGAAATTTAAAAAGATATAGAGAAATTGGATATGTTTTAATAAAGTATGGTTTTAGTTTTATTGTAGAAAGATTAAATATAGAAGGAATAGCTTATAAAATTCCACTATTTGACCCACCAGAAGAAATAAAAAATATGACAACTGGTGAGAGAATAAAAAGAGTTTTAGAAGAATTAGGGCCTACATATATAAAAATAGGGCAGATACTGAGTACAAGAAAAGACTTGTTAGACCAAGATATAATTGATGAAATATCAAAACTTAGAGATGATGTGGAGAAATTTGACTCAAATATAGCCATTGAGATATTTAAAGAAGAAGTAGGATTAAGTATAGAAGAGATATTCTTAGAGTTTAAAGAAGAGCCAATTGCAGCTGCTTCAATTGGACAAGTTTATGAGGGCGTACTTAGAACTGGAGAAGAAGTAATTGTAAAAATTCAAAGACCAAATATAGAGAAAATAATAAAGTCTGATTTAGAAATTCTTAGAACGGTTGCAAATACTTTAAAGGATTTAAAAAAAGATTTTAATTTAGACTTAGTACAAATGATTGAAGAATTTCAAACTCAATTAATGAGAGAACTAGATTATACTTTTGAAGCTATAAATGCAACTAAATTCTCTAGGATATTTAAAAATAGCGATGAAGTATATATACCTAAAATATACCCAGAATATAATACTAAGAAAATTTTAGTAATGGAGAAGGTTAATGGCACAAAATTAAGTGATGTAGAAAGAATAAAGAGACTGGGTTATAATACAAAAACTATTGTTGAAATAGGAGTGAGGTCTTTTTTTACACAAGTATTATCCCATGGATTTTTTCATGCAGACCCACATCCAGGTAATATATTTGTAGTTGCTAAAAACAAGATAGCATATATAGATTTCGGAATGATTGGAATTATTGACAATAAAACACTAAACCAATTAAATGAAATTGCATTAGCAGGTGTAGAAAAGAATGTTGACAAGATAATATACTTGTTGATAGAAATGGATGCACTAAATGGAGAAGCAGATATTAAAGGTCTTAGACAGGATTTACTTTATCTAATACATTACTACTATGATGTTTCTATAGAAAAAATAAATGTAACAGATGTATTAAATGAACTGTTTAGATTTTTTAG
Organism: Clostridioides difficile CD160; assembly: GCF_000449425.2. Lineage (GTDB taxonomy): Bacteria > Bacillota > Clostridia > Peptostreptococcales > Peptostreptococcaceae > Clostridioides > Clostridioides difficile_E. The sequence goes on along the minus strand of NZ_AVHW01000091.1, from coordinate 32,878 downwards.
ACAGTACAAGATAATCATGCCAGCACAATTTGTGACTCTTGCTAAGACTATTATAACATTAGAAGGAACAAGTAGAACTTTAAATTCAGATTTTTCTTTTGGTTCTATGGGAAAAGAGTTTATGAAACATCATTATAAGAGTAAATTTAATCCTAAAAATGTCGTTTTAAGTTCAAGACAAAATGTAGAAGAAATATTACTCGATATAAAAACTATTCCAAAACAGCTAAAAGCAATCTTAAAGAATGTAGAAAGAAATAATATAAAAATGCAAATTGAAGACGTAAAAATGACAAAATTAGAAAATTGTATATTAGAGTTAACGTCTCAAATATCACTAAGTTTAGTGTTAGCATCAATTATAGTGGGTTCTTCCCTTATAATTGCATCTCCAAATATAGAAAACAATATATGGATAAAGTTTACTGCTATAGGAGGTTTCTTTATATCTTTTATAATAGGACTTTGTTTAGTTATAAGGAGTGTTAGGTCAAAATATAAAAAGGATTAGGGGGAATTAAATTTGAAAAAATGGATATTGAAATATAAAGGTAAGATAGAGGAAAGTGAATTTAGCAAAAAAATTAATATTTCCCCGGAAATCTGCCAAATTTTAAAAAATAGAGGGATATGTACTGAAAAAGATTCAGAAATATTTATGAATCCATCTTTAGATTATTTAAGAGACCCTTTTTTGATAAAAGATATGCAGAAGGCTGTTGATAGGATAAAATCAGCTATTGAAAATAACGAAAAAATTTGGATTTATGGAGATTATGATGTTGATGGTGTGTCATCTACTTCTATTTTATGTATATATTTTAAAAGTATAGGGTATCATGTGGATTACTATATCCCAAATAGATTGGAAGAAGGCTATGGTATAAATGAAGAGGCTATTAAGCTTATAAGCTCTAGAGGATGTGACTTGATTATAAGTGTTGACTGTGGAATTACATCGGTATCTGAGGTCAATATGGCGAATGATTTGGGTATAGATGTTATAATAACAGACCATCATGAATGTCAAAATGAGATTCCATCAGCATTTGCAGTAATAAATCCAAAACAAGAAGATTGTAATTATCCATTTGATTCACTATGTGGATGTGGAGTAGCATTTAAAATGATTCAAGCATTAACTCCAAAAGAAGAATTTAAAACTAGTATGTATGATTATCTAGAAATAGTAACTCTGGCAACTATTTGTGATATTGTTCCACTTATAGATGAAAATAGAATAATTGTAAAAAATGGTTTAAAATTAATGAAAGAAGGCAAAAATATTGGATTAAGAGAGCTTATAAAAGTTTGTGGTGTAGAAAGTGATAAAATAGGTTCTTCTCATATAGGTTTTGCAATAGGTCCTAGGATAAATGCTTCTGGTAGATTGGGTTATTCTTACCTAGGGGTGGAGTTGTTTACAACTCAATCACAAGAGGAAGCTATAGAAATAGCTAATATATTAGAAGAAAAAAATAATGAAAGACAAATGATTGAGGCTAAGATGTATCATGAAGCTGAAAAAATGCTAAAGTCTAATAGCAGATACAATGATGATAAAGTGCTGGTTTTAGCTAAAGAAGGTTGGCAACATGGAATAATAGGAATTGTAGCATCAAAGCTAACTGAAAAATACTATAAACCTACGATTCTTTTAGGTATAGAAGATGGAGAGGCTACTGGTTCAGCAAGGTCTATAAAAGGATTTAATGTGTTTGAAGCTCTTGTAAAGTGTAAAGACTTAATGACTAAGTTTGGAGGTCATGAACAAGCAGCAGGATTATCTTTAAATTCAGATAATGTGGAAGCTTTAGCAAATGAAATAAATAAATTTGCAAATTATAATTTAACTGAAGATGATATGATAGAGAATGTGAATGTTGAATTTGAACTACAAGAAAATGTAATAAATTTAAATCTTGTAGAAGAATTACATAAGTTAGAGCCTTTTGGATTAAATAATCCAAATCCTAGATTTATAGTTAGAAATTATATCTTAAAGGATTTAAAAATTATAGGTAAAAATCAACAACATCTAAAATTAAGTATAGAAAAAGAAAAAAGCTATGAATGTATAGGATTTAACATGAGTCACTTAAAATCATTGTATAAAGTAGGAGACAAAGTAGATGTATTGTTCCAATTAGATGAAAATAACTATATGGGAAATAGGAAAGTACAGTTTTTACTTAAAGATATCCGATTAGCTCGACCTAAAAGTGCAAGTAATGACAAACTTTCACTGAAATTAATGTCAAAAATAATACCAAAAGATACACAAAGCTTGTATAATATATCTGTATCTGATTTTGAATTATTTGATGGAAATACTGATATAAATATATTTGATTATTTTGAAAAAGGTACATTAATAATATCTAATTCTATAAATGGATTTTATAGAGCAGTGTCAGATATATCACTTGTAGATTTAGATTTTAAGATAAATTACAATATTATTGAAGATATTAGCAAAAATACTGATAAATTAGAGCTTATATTTTCTCCTAATATTGATAAAATAGACTTAAAAAGATATAATAATATTATTCTTTATGATTATTTATACAATAAAGGCGAATATTCGTATATATATGAGAATAAAAGAGAAGAAAGTGAAATTATAAAATATTATAATAAAACAGACCTATTATATTTAAAGAATGTAGTTAGTAATATAGTTCCATCAAGAGATGAATTTATAACAATTTATAAACAAGCACTCATAAAAAAAGAAATTGATTTGGATATGGTAAATATAAAGGGAACTTTTAATGTAATTCCATTAAAGTTTTTTACGATATTGAATGTGTTTAGAGAATTAAATTTACTTGACTTTAATTTAAATTATGAAAAAAATTCTGTACTCATAAGAATATTGCCAAAACCACAGAAAAAATTAGATTTAAATGAGAGTTTAATACTCAATAATCTAAAAAATTTAGAAAAACAATATAATAGCAGTTATTAGGAGGCGTTTCCCATGGATTTAAAAAACTTTATAAGGAATATTGATGATTTCCCAAAGCCAGGTATAGATTTTAAAGATGTTACTACTCTATTTAAAGATGGCGAGGCATTTAAATATGCAGTAGACTCTATAGTTGAAGAACTAAAAAATAAAGGTGTAGATTTAGTAATAGGGCCAGAAGCAAGAGGATTTCTGATGGGTACACCTGTAGCGTATGCTTTAGGAGTAGGATTTGTTCCAATTAGAAAGCCTGGAAAATTACCAGGAGAAGTTGAGAGTTATGAGTATGGCTTAGAGTATGGTACGGATACTTTAGAAATACATAAAGATGCAATTAAAAAAGGTCAAAAAGTAGCAATAGTAGACGATTTATTGGCTACTGGTGGAACTATGGAAGCTGCTGCTAAGCTTGTAGAAAAATTAGGTGGAGAAGTAGTTTCTATGCAATTTTTAATTGAGCTAGAATTCTTAAATGGGAGAGAAAAGTTATCTAACTATAATGTTAATTCTCTTATAAAATACTAGTACTTTTACAATAGTTGGTATAGCACCAACTATTTTCATATATATTAAAATTTTATACAAAATAGGTGGTTATATGCATGATAAAGAATTACAAGAAATAATTGAAAAAATAAAAGTTTATGCACCTAATGCAAATTTTGAAATGGTTGAAAAAGCCTATAATCTTGCAAAAAAAGCGCATGAAGGACAATATAGAAAATCTGGGGAACCATACTTTATTCATCCATTAGCAGTGGCAAACATTTTGATAGAGATGGAATTAGATATTGAAACTATAACAGCTGGTTTACTTCATGATGTTGTAGAAGATACGGAATATACCTATGAAGACATAACAAAAGAATTTGGCAAAGAAGTAGCGGATTTAGTTGATGGAGTAACGAAACTTGGTCAAATAAAATATCGTTCAAAAGAAGAAACTCAATCTGAAAACCTGAGAAAAATGTTTTTGGCAATGGCAAAGGATATAAGAGTTATACTTATAAAACTTGCCGATAGATTGCACAATATGAGAACATTAAAATATATGCCTCCAGAAAAAGCGAAATATAAGGCAAAAGAGACACTTGAAATTTATGGAGGTATAGCTCATAGATTAGGAATTTCTAAGATAAAGTGGGAATTAGAAGATAGAGCATTAAGATTTATGGACCCAGAAGGGTATTACGATTTAGTTGATAGAGTGTCAATGAAGAGAAGTCAAAGAGAAGATTATATACACGGAATTGTTGAACTTCTTAAAGATAAGTTTAAAGATTTAAGTATACCATGTGATGTATATGGTAGACCAAAGCATTTTTACAGTATTTATAGAAAGATGCAAAAAAAACATAAGACTTTTGAAGAAATTTTTGATTTAACAGCAGTAAGAATACTAGTAGATAATGTAAAGGATTGTTATGCAGTTCTTGGTATAGTTCATACATTATGGAGACCTATTCCAGGCAGATTTAAAGATTATATAGCAATGCCAAAGCCAAATCTGTATCAATCATTGCATACTACTGTTGTAGGCCCTGATGGAGAGCCTTTAGAGATACAAATAAGGACTCATGAAATGCATAATATAGCTGAAAATGGTATCGCAGCCCATTGGAAATATAAAGAAGGTATTTCTAGTAAAGAATCAAAGGTTGAAGAGAAACTTCAGTGGTTGAGACAAATGATGGAGTGGGAGAAAGACTTAAAAGACCCACAAGAGTTTATGGATGCACTTAAAGAAGATGTATTTAATAGTCAGGTTTACGTATTTACACCAAAAGGAGACGTAATTGAATTACCAGCAGAATCAACACCTATAGATTTTGCGTATAGGGTTCATACAAATGTAGGAAATAAATGTGTAGGAGCTAAAATTGATGGGAGAATAGTTCCTATTGATTATAAGCTTCAAAATGGTAATATTGTAGAGGTGCTTACATCATCTAATTCTAATGGTCCAAGTAGAGATTGGCTTAATATAGTAAAGACACCAAATGCTAAGAGTAGAATTAGACAATTTTTCAAGAAGGAAAGAAGAGAAGAAAATGTTGACCGTGGAAATACAATATTAGAAAGAGAATTTAAGAAGCATGATATACCACAAAAAGACCCTCTTGTTGAAAAATATATGGCACTAGTTGCTAAGAAATTTAATCAGCCAAGTGTTGAGGATTTAGTTGCTACTGTAGGTTATGGTGGTATAATGTCATCTCAAGTTGTATCTAAAGTAAAAGATTTATATTTAAAAGAAGTTAAAAAAGTCAAAAAAGAACAACAAATACAAGAAGAAGATTTAAATAAACACAATATAAGTGAAACAGAATACAGTAAAAAGAGAAAGAAAAATGCATCACAAGGGATTATAGTAAAAGGACTTGACAATATCTTAGTAAGATTTGCTAAGTGTTGTAATCCTCTTCCAGGAGATGAAATTGTAGGATATATCACTAAGGGTAGGGGAGTAGCTATACACAGAGCTGATTGCCCGAATGCGAACAACAATGGAGATTTCTTCCAAAATAGATTGGTAGAAGTTTCATGGAGTTCAGCAGGAAAAGGTAAGTTTGAAGCAGAGATTCAAATAAAGGCTGTTGACAGAAGAGGAATTGTTAATGAAATAACTCATATTGTTGCAATGGATAAACTTAGTTTAAATGGAATAAATGCAAGAAAAGGTAAGGATAGTATTGTAAGTATAAACCTACTTGTAGAAGTTAATGACACAGACGAATTAAAAATTCTAATGAAAAAATTAAAAGCAATTCCTGGTGTAGAAAGTATTTATAGAATGACAAATTAGAGTTAAAATAATAGGGAGGAAACTATGAGAGCAGTAGTACAGAGAGTATCTTCATCTAAAGTTACAGTAGATGAAAACACTATAGGTCAAATAAATAAAGGGTTACTAGTATTATTAGGAGTGACTCATGATGATAAATCAAGTGATGTAGATTATATGATTGACAAAATATTGAATCTGAGAATTTTTGAAGATGAAGATGACAAAATGAATTTATCTCTAATGGATATAGGTGGAGAGCTTTTAGTAGTATCTCAATTTACTTTATATGGAGATTGTAGAAAAGGAAGAAGACCTGGATTTAGTAATGCAGCTAAACCAGAACTTGCAAATAATCTGTACGAAGAGTTTATAAAAAAGGCAAAAGATAAAGGTGTAACAGTTGGTACAGGACAATTTGCGGCTCATATGATGGTAGAATTAACTAACGATGGTCCAGTAACAATACTATTAGATTCAAGTAAATCTTTTTAAGGGGGAAAACTTTAATGGTTATAAAAAAATTTGTAGATAGTTATTTTGGAGTAAATACTTATGTATTAGGTGATGAAAAAACTAAAAAATGTGCAGTTATAGACCCAGGTGGAAGTTTGGTAGATACTCTAAGTTTTGTAAAAGAAAATGAATTAAATATCGAATATATAATTCTTACTCATGGGCATGGAGACCATATAGGATATGTTAAAGATATTAAAGATAAAACTGGTGCTAAGGTAGTTGCACATATTGATGAAAAAGAATTATTAAATGATAAAAATAAAAATCTAAGCTATACAATGAGATGTGGAGCACAGGAGTTTGATGCAGATATATATGTAAATGATAAAGACAAGCTTGAACTTGGTGAATTAAAAATGACTTTCTTGCATACTCCAGGACATACACAAGGATGTATGTGTATAAGAGTTGAAGATGAATTGTTCACAGGAGATACTTTATTTGCTGGAAGCATTGGTAGAACTGACTTGTATAGTGGAGATTTTCATCAAATGGAAAAATCACTTAAGAAATTATGTAAATATGAAGATGCTGTTAGAGTATATCCAGGACATGGTCCAACTAGTACTCTAGGGGTTGAAAAGAAGACAAATCCTTATATGTAATTTTATAGTAGTATTAAATAATGTATCAAATATTTAATAACTGTATTAGAGATTGGGTTCTTCTACTGTTAAATAGAAGGAGTTAAGTTGATGTTATATGTTTTTTTAAAAGGACACGATTATAAGTATGAAGTAGCAGAACTTATAAAATTGTTTACTAATGAATTTAAGTTTACTGACTCTGATAAATGTAGTAATAATATGGAGTCAATGTATTTAATAAATAGATTGATTTATGAAAATGGTGTATTGTCTTCAAGTACTGAGTGTTATGAAGATGGAAACCTAAAGTATGAATCAATACAAAATATAGAAAATATGAATCTTGAATTTTTAAATGGATTTGACAATAGCAAATCAATTGAAGGTTTTTTGAATAAGTTAGATAATGAAAGTAAGAGAAACTTTAAAAAATTATGTAAAGAAAGTATCAAAAAAAGCATGTTTATAGTGCTTAAACAAATGTTTAATTCTTATGTTCCATGGGGAATTTTGACTGGTATTAGACCAGTCAAAATTGTCCACAATCTAATGGATAAAAAGTTAGATGATAATAGCATAAGAACCATTCTAAAAGATAATTACTTTATAATAGATGAGAAAATAGATTTAGCTCTGGAAATCGCCAAAAGAGAGCGAGTATTTATGTATCCTATAGATAAAAATAAAATTTCTCTTTATGTAAGTATTCCATTTTGTCCAACTAGATGTGTATATTGTTCATTTCCTTCAAATTCATTAAAGCAATTTGGGTATTTGAAAAGAGAGTATGTTTATAAATTGATTGAAGAAATCAAGGGTTTTGCCAAGCTTATCAAAGATACTAACAAAGAAATTGAAACTTTATATATTGGTGGAGGAACTCCTACTACATTGGATGAGGAAGAGTTGGACTTGCTTATAAATTCATTATTTAATGAATTAGATTTAACTAAAATTAAGGAATTTACTGTAGAAGCAGGTAGACCAGATACTATTACAGAGCAAAAACTAAAAGTATTGAAAAAACACAATGTAAGTAGAATTAGTATAAATCCTCAAACTATGAATGATGAGACTTTAGTTAAAATTGGTAGAGAACATAAAGTTTCTGATTTAGTAGACTGTTTTAATATGGCCCGTAGAATGGGATTTGATAATATAAACATGGATATAATTTTAGGTCTTATAGATGAGGACTTAAATATGGTGAAGAATACATTAGAAGAAATAAAAAAACTTTCTCCAGAAAGTCTTACAGTTCATACATTAGCTATAAAGAGAGCATCTAACCTAAATATAAATATGGATATGTATAAAGAACACCTAACACAGTATGAAGAAATGGTAAAAATGATAGATTTATCAATGAAATACGCAAAAGATATGGGATTAAATCCATATTATATGTACAGACAAAAACATATGTTAGGAAATTTAGAAAATATAGGTTATGCTAAAGAAGGATACGAGTGTATTTATAATATACAAATTATGGAAGAAAAGCAAAGTAATTATGCATTAGGTGCAGGTGCTATATCAAAATTTGTTTATGTAGATGAAGATAGAATTGAAAGAGTAGAAAATGTAAAAAATGTTGAACAATACATTGCAAGAGTAGATGAAATGATAAAAAGAAAGAAAGAAGAGGTATATAAAAATGTTGACTAAAGCTCCTAGAGGAACTAAAGACATAACTCCAAAAGAGGCTTATAAATGGAGTTATGTAGAAAATAAATTTAGAGAAATATGCGCTTTATATGGATATGAAGAAATGGTAACACCTATATTTGAACATACAGAACTTTTTAAAAGAAGTGTTGGAGATACTACAGATATAGTTCAAAAAGAAATGTATTCTTTTAAAGATAAAGGTGACAGAGAAATCACATTAAAGCCAGAAGGAACAGCGGGTGTAGTAAGAGCATTTATAGAAAATAAATTGTATGCAGATACTCAACCAACTAAGTTATTTTATGTTACACCTTGCTTTAGATATGAAAGACCACAAGCTGGAAGACAAAGACAATTTCATCAATTTGGTATAGAAGCACTTGGAAGTGATACTCCTTCAATGGATGCTGAAATAATAGCATTAGCTGTTCAATTTTTCAATGAAGTTGGACTAAAGGATTTAATAGTAAGCATAAATTCAGTTGGTTGTCCAGTTTGTAGAAAAGAATACAATGCTTTATTAAAAGAATATCTTGATTCAAAAGCAGATGTACTATGCGAGACTTGTAATGAAAGAAGAGAAAAAAATCCAATGAGGGTTATAGATTGTAAAAACCCTACATGTAAAGAAAATATTAAGGATATACCATTTATTGCAGACCATTTATGTGATGATTGTAAAACTCACTTTACGAAATTACAAGAATACTTAAATGAAATGGATATAAACTTTGTAGTTGATAAAACAATAGTTAGAGGATTAGATTATTACAGAAAAACTGCCTTTGAAATTATATCTAATGATATAGGAGCACAAAGTACTGTATGTGGTGGAGGTAGATATGATGGCCTTGTTGAACAACTAGGAGGACCAAAAGGTATAAGTGGAATTGGTTTTGGATTAGGAATTGAAAGACTTTTACTTACACTTGAAAATAATGGAATTGAAATAGAAAATCCACAGTCTACAGACATATTTATAGTAACAATAGGAGAAGAAGCAAATACAAAAAGCTTTAAACTCTTAAAAGAATTGAGAAAAAATCATATAAGTGCAGATAAAGACCATATAGAGAGAAGTGTCAAAGCACAATTTAAATATTCAGATAAAATAAATTCTAAATTTACAATAGTAATTGGAGACGATGAGCTTAAAAATGACACTGCGACATTAAAAAATATGAAAACATCAGAGCAAACTACTGTAAAATTAAGTACATTAGTTGAAGAATTAAAACAAAAGCTGTAAAATAAGAAAGTATGATGTTTTGCATATTAGATAATAATATAGCATTAAAATTAAATAAAATGGAGGTAGTATCTTGGAAACTTTAAAGGGTTTAAAGAGAACTCACTACTGTGGAGAGTTGAGAGAAAAAAACATAAATGAAGAAGTTGTACTTATGGGATGGGTACAGAAAAAAAGAAACTTAGGTGGTCTTGTATTTGTTGATTTAAGAGATACAAGCGGATTGTGTCAAATAGTTTTTGATACAGATGTAGATAAAGAAGCTTTTGAAAAAGCTGAAAAATTAGGGGCTGAATTTGTAATAGCTGCGAAAGGAAAAGTATGCGAAAGACAATCTAAAAATCCTAATATGCCAACTGGAGATATAGAAATATTTGCCACTGAACTTAGAATCTTAAATAAGTCAGAAACTCCACCTATTTATATAAAAGATGATGATGATGTTTCAGAAGCACTAAGATTAAAATATAGATACTTAGATTTAAGAAAAGCATCTATGCAGAGAAACTTAAAATTAAGACACAAAGTAATGAATATTACGAGAAATTACTTATCAAATAATAGATTTTGCGAAATAGAAACACCATTTTTAATTGCACCAACTCCAGAAGGAGCAAGAGATTACCTTGTACCAAGTAGGGTTAATCCAGGGAAATTTTATGCATTACCACAATCACCACAATTATATAAACAGTTATTAATGGTAAGTGGTATGGATAGATATTTCCAAATAGTTAAATGTTTTAGAGATGAAGATTTAAGAGCAGATAGACAACCAGAGTTTACACAAATAGACTGTGAAATGTCTTTTGTTGAGCAAGAAGATGTTATGAATATGATTGAAGGATTGCTTGAAGCTATATTTAAAGAAGTTTTAAATGTAGAGTTGACACTTCCACTTCCTAAGATGACTTATGCAGAAGCTATGTCTAGATATGGTTCAGATAAGCCAGATACTAGATTTGGATATGAATTAACAGACATATCTGATGTTGTTTGTAACTGTGGGTTCAAAGTGTTTGCGGATGCTACACAGCCAGGAAAAAGTGTTAGAGGTATAAATGTAAAAGGTAAAGCTGATGATTTTACTAGAAAGCAAATATCATCATTAGAAGAACATGCTAAGACATATAGAGCAAAAGGTCTTGCTTGGATGAAAGTAGGACAAGAAGGAGTAACTTCTCCAATAGCAAAATTCTTTAATGAAGAAGAAATGAATGCTATACTTACAAGAATGAATGCTGAAGCAGGAGATTTACTTTTATTTGTAGCTGATAAAAACTCAGTAGTATTTGATGCTTTAGGACAAGTTAGACTTGAAGTAGCTAATAGACTTAATATGTTAGATAAAAATGTATATAATCTGTTATGGGTAACTGAATTCCCAGTTTTTGAAGAAGATGAAGAAACAGGCAAGTTCTCAGCAATGCATCACCCATTTACATCACCTATGGATGAAGATTTAGATAAGTTAGAAGAAGGTGATAAATCATCTTTAAGAGCAAAAGCTTATGATATTGTATTGAATGGTTATGAAATAGGTGGAGGAAGTGTTAGAATATCAAATTCTGATGTCCAATCAAAAATGTTTAAAGCACTTGGTTTCACAGAAGAAAGAGCTAATGAGAAGTTTGGATACTTATTAGAAGCATTTAAATATGGAACTCCTCCTCATGCTGGTTTAGCTTTTGGTCTTGATAGACTTGTTATGTTACTTGCAGGAGCTGACAATATAAGAGAGGTTATTGCTTTCCCTAAAAATCAAAATGCTGTTTGTCCTATGACAAATGCTCCAACAGTAGCAGAAGAGGAGCAATTAGAAGAATTAAGTATAAAGGTTGATATAAAAGACAACGAATAATATATAGTTATAAGAAACTAAAATGTAAAAAGTCTGGATATAAAGCATGTTTATATTCAGACTTTTTATGTTAATCTATTTTTTCTATTTTAAATATATTTATAATTTTAGCATCTGGGCAACAAAATATACATTCATTTTTATTTTCCTCACCAGGTATGCTTCCACCATATCGTAGTATGTCAATATAAGGAAAAGCTACATGTAATGCCATTGGGCACAATCTTCCTCTTTCTGTATCAAAATCAAATGAATCTCCAATCTTATGTCCATAATGACAAGCACCTTTTTCTTTTTTATCTATTAAAGTTATCTTTATCTTTGGTCTTTTAGCCATATTTTTATATATCCCCCTTTTATTTTTATTTAATATAAAAAGACTATATTTACAGTTTTTATTTAAAGGTTTTTAAAATAGCTAATAAGGAAATCTTTAAATAGTAATACAGCTTTAGATGTGTAATTTTCATTAAACCATGATAGATTTAAATATCTTTTAAATTCAATATCTTTTATATGTAATAGTTTAATCTCGGGGTCTTTAGATAACCCCCATGACTTTCCACATATGAATCCAACACCTTGGAGTGATTTTATTAGTGCATAGATTGTATATGGTGAATCGCATTCAAAGGCTATTTTTGGTTTGAAATTAGCAGATTCACATAGTATATCTATTATTTCTCTGTAGTTTTCACCTTTAGTTATAACTATGAAGTTTTCATCTGAAACTTCACTTAAGTATACTTCATCTTTTAAAGATAAGTTGTGATTAATTGAAATACCCAATAATATCTCTTCACAAGTTAAAGTTATATTATTTTCTGAATTTATTTTTGTAAACGAAGAAGATATATACAAATCAAAATCACTTTTCTTGTAAGAAGATGGTAAAGTATGTGAGACATTAAAAGTAATGTTAGGATATAGTTTTCTAAAATTACTTAAAAGTGAAGGCAGTACATTAGCTGCCGCAGTGGCTAATATTTTTACTTCCCCTGAGTTCTCTAAAGAAGTATCTCGTAATTCCTTTTTTGACATCTCTACCAAATCTAAAATACTGTCCACTCTTTTTAGAAATAATTTTCCATATTCATTTAATACAATATATCTTCCTTTTCTATCGAATAACTTGACTCCAAGTTCTCTTTCCAAAGAAGATATGGTTTTACTTAAAGCTGGTTGTGCTATATTTAGTTTTTGTGATGCTTTTGTTATATGCTCCATTCTAGCAACCGTTTGAAAGTACTTAAGATGCAATAAATCCATAATATAAAATACACCTCTTTTAATATGACTTAAGTTATATCAGTTTGATAATTAACTATATATTATACATTATAATATAAAGCTTGTATAATAAACTATAGTATCTTAAAAAGTTAATCATATAGTTATTTATATATTATACATAATCTAATTAAAAAAAGTGAGTTCGATATATAATTAATTAAATAAATAATGCTAAAAACTTTAATTATATAAAAATATATCTGAGAAATAAATCGTATATCAAGTAAGGTAAAAAAATTATTACAGAAGTTAAGATATACTAAAAATAAAATTCTATTTATATTATTTAATATCTTAGAGTAATGATATTAGCTAAATTATTATGTTATACTATTTTAAATAGTAAAAATCTAGATACTATAATTTTAGGGGGAATTAAGATGAAGTTAACTAAATCAATATCATCAATATTGTGTTTATCTCTAGTTTTAAGTCTATCACCAGTAGCACATGCAAATGAAATAAGCAGAACAGCAGTGGAGAATACTTTAGTAGGTCAGGATAGATACCAAACTGCTGTTGAGGTAAGCAAAAAAGGATGGAGTAGTGCAAATGAGGCTGTAATTGTAAATAGTGAATCTATTGTAGATGCATTGGCTGTAACACCATTTGCTAAATTAAAAAATGCTCCTATATTATTGACAGAAAAAAATAATCTAAATTCACAAACTGAGAAAGAATTAAAAAGATTAGGAGTTAAAAAAGTTTATATAATTGGACTATCTAGCTCTGTATCAAATGATGTACAAAAACAGTTAGAATCCAATAGTTTAACTACTGATAGAGTTGGTGGTAGTGATAGATACCAAACAGCCTTGAGTATAGCTAAAAAAATAGAAGGATTAAAAGATATATCAGAAATAGCTGTAGTAAATGGATATACAGGTCTTGCAGACGCAGTTAGTATAGCTTCTGTAGCAGCTACTAATGGAATGGTTATACTTCCAGTGTCTGATGCATCTGGAATATCTAGCTTTAAAGATTTTATAGAATCTAAGAATATAAGTAAATCATACATAATAGGGTCTACTAATGCTGTATCAGATAAAATAAAACAAAGTTTGCCTAATTCAGAAAGAATAGGTGGAGCAGATAGAAATGAAACTAATGCTAAAGTAATAGAAAAGTTTTATACGTCTAATAAATTAAATAATGTATTTGTAGCCAAAGATGGAATGAAAAAGCAAAATCAACTTATAGATGCTCTAGCAGTAGGAGTACTAGCATCAAAAGAAGATCTCCTGTACTCATAGTAGGAGAACAATTAAGTATAACACAAAAGAGTGTATTTTCTAATAAAAGTGCTACTTCTATAACTCAAGTTGGCAGTGGCGGAAATGAAAGTGCATTTAAAGAATTAAAAGATTTACAGGCAAATAATACTGATAAGAAAGTAATGTATGTAACTAACACGGATAAGGTAAATATAAGAAGTGATGCTACAATAGAAGCTTCTGTCATAGGATATCTAAATAATGGTGATGAAGTAGAAGTTTTAGAAGTGTTAAAAACTGGATGGGTAAAAATAAAATACAATGAAGATATTGGATATGTTAGTGGGTCTTATTTGACAAATAATAAGCCTGATAGTAGTAATGAAAATGTAAAAATAAAGTATGTAAAAGAAAAAGATGGTCTAAATGTTAGAAAAGGGCCAAGTACAGAAGATGAAAAAATAGGACATCTTCCATATGGTAGCAAAGTAGAAACAATAGAAATGTTTGCTACTGGATGGGTAAAAATAAAATATAGTGGTGGATATGGTTATGTAAGTAATGATTACTTATCTGATACACCAGTTATTTAATTATAAGTAATGATTAAAGGGGCTATCTCAAAATAGAGATGAGCCTCTTTTCATTGTTGAAATGATGAAAATATATATGATTTCATACAAAAAAGAGCGCCTCATGAACTAAAAAGTTCATTTTGAGACACTTCCTTTTTTATAAAACTTTGAGTTTGATGGTTATTTCTATTTTGATACCTTAATTCTAGGGTTTATTATTATGGATATTACTATCATACAAAAACTCAAAATCCAGTGAATAATTCCAAAGTTAGATATTAATAAATTCAATCCTGCTATAGCAAATAAGCAATATTTAATTAGAATTAAAAGTGTACTTATAGAAAGTCCTTTTATAGAAAGTATTCTAAATCCTAGGATGGACATTCTAAGTCCTACAAATGCCAATAATATACCTGTAATGTCCTGAATTAAGTAGTAGTATTCAAATTTCATACTTAATCAACTCTTCTCTGAACAGTGTCAAATATCTCTAACTCTTCAATTTCATCATCTGTATATGTAAGCATAGTAAAACCAGTTACACCATAAATAAATGAAATTATAGGAGTAATCCAACTTAAGAAACAATATGGTATAAATTCCAGTGGACTCACACCAAGAGTTTGAGCACAGAAAACAGCATTTGAATTCCATGGTATTAGTGGTCCACCAAGTGTGGCTGTATCTTCTATAATTCTAGATAGATTCTGTGGCTTTAATCTAAATTCTTTGTATATTGGAGACATTAAAGTTCCAACAAACACTGAAGTAAACATCATTGACGAACTAAATGCATTTGCAAAGTAGCTTACTATAAAAGTAGACCCAACTAATTTGGTTCTAGAATTTCCTATTTTAGTTATCATAGGTTGAAGTAGTACCTCTAAGAAACCAGTTTTTTGGAGAATACCAGCAATAACG
The DNA here is from genome assembly GCF_000449425.2 of Clostridioides difficile CD160. Taxonomy (GTDB): domain Bacteria; phylum Bacillota; class Clostridia; order Peptostreptococcales; family Peptostreptococcaceae; genus Clostridioides; species Clostridioides difficile_E. The sequence continues at coordinate 17,226 of NZ_AVHW01000091.1, read as the reverse complement.
AAAACTACAAATACTAGTAAAACGGTTTCAGCCATACTCATTATTCCTCCACGATTTAATAGTTTGTCAGCATAAACAAATCCAGTATCTATAGTAAAACCTGATAACATATAATTTAAAATATCACCTATTTTTTCTCCTTCTTGAAATACAGCTATAATAAGTCCCATTACAGCTGAACTTAGTATAGATATAATAGGAGGTTTTTGCAACAATAAAAGTAATAATAAAAATATTATTGGAATCATTGCTACTAAACCAATATGAAAGTTTGAATTTAATACATCCTTAATTTGGTTTATTTGAACATAGTCGATAGTGTTATTTGAATATTTTAATCCAATTACTGTATATAGAACTATACATATTACATATGCAGGTCCTGTTGTGTAAATCATGTGTTTCATGTGTGTAATCACATCTGTCTTACAAACTGCTGCAGCTAAGTTTGTAGAATCTGATAGGGGAGACATTTTATCTCCAAAGAAAGCACCAGAAATCACTGCACCAGCTGTTAAGCCAAGAGGAATACCCATGCTAGTACCAATACTCATCATTGCTATACCAGAAGTTCCAAGAGTTCCCCAAGATGTACCAGTAGCGACAGAAGTAAGTGAGCAGACTATTAATGTTGTAAGTAAAAAATATTTAGGGGTTATTATTGTTAGACCACTATACACTACTGTTGGTATCGTACCAGCAGCTATCCAAGCTGCTATTAGTACGCCAACAGAAAGTATAATCAAATTTGACTGAAATGCATCCTTACCAACTTCAAATCCAAAGGCTTCTATTTCATCATTAGTATAACCAAGTTTCATAGCTGCAGGAACTACTATAAGCCATGAAAGTAAAAACATTGTAGTTATAGAAGCATTAAATACAACTATGCCAACTGATGTTAAAGCTATTATTGCAAGCATTACTAACAAGGAATTTCTAAATGAAGGTCTTTTTCTTTCTGTATCTATTTTCATAGTGAAAATTCTCCTTAAATCTTTTTAGTTAATTGCATTTTTTATTCTTGTAAGAGCTTCTTCAAGCATACTTTGTGGACATGCTAAGTTTATTCTTTGATGTTGACTGCCTCCAATACCAAAGCTGTTTCCTTGATTTAAAGCAACTTTGCCTTTATTTACAAGTATATTTTCTAGCTCATCATCACTTAATCCAAGTTCACTAAAGTCTACCCATAATAAATAAGTACCTTCTGGTTTTCTAACTTTAAGTTTTGGCATATTTTCATGTATATAGTTTATAGCAAAATCTACATTAGATTCTAAATATTCCAAGAATGATTCTAACCAAGGTTCACCATTATTATATGAAGCCTCTGTTGCAACTAAGCTAAAGCAGTTATTTCTTTTTATATCAATTCTAGTAAAAGCATCATCTAATGATTTATAGTCTTTTTTATCAGGTAGTATCACATAAGATGATTGAAGCCCAGCTATATTAAAAGTTTTTGTTGGAGCCATACAAGTAATCGTATTTTTTTCATATTCTTTAGAAATAGATGCCATAGGGATATGTTTATGTTTTTTTAATATGATATCACTATGTATTTCATCAGATATTACTTTTACATTATGTTTAAGGCAAATATCTCCTAATTTCTTTAATTCTTTCTTTGTCCATACTCTACCAACTGGATTATGAGGATTACAAAGTATGAATAATTTTACATCTTTAATATTTCTCTCAATGTCTTCATAATTCATTACATAATTTCCATCTTCTAATTTTTGTAATGGGCTTATAATTAGTTCTCTATTGTTATTTTTTACAACACTATTAAAAGGACTATAAACTGGCTCCTGTATCATTATTTTATCGTTTTCTTTTGTAAGTTCATTTATTAAAAGACTTATGGCTGGTATAACACCTGGGCTATAAACTAACCATTCACTTTTTATTTTCCAATTATGTCTTTTATCTAGCCAATTTACTATAGATTCATTGTAAGAATCTGGTCTTGTTGTGTAACCATAAATCTCTTGTTCTAGTCTATTTTTTAAAGCATCAATTATGCAAGGAGCAGCTTTAAAATCCATATCAGCTACCCACATAGGAAGTAAATCATTGCTTCCATACTTTTTATCCATCTCTGACCATTTAGACGAAAAATTATTGCTCCTATCAACAATTTCATTAAAATTATAATTCATTGTAAAAACCTCCAGTAATTTTTAAATTTATGTTAATAATATTAAGCAAACAACATGCCAAGATATATAATAAAAAGTATTTAACTATAAGTTAATATGTGATATTAAGTGATTTCAAAGTGTAAGGTAGCTAAAAATATTAATTATATTTAGAGATTTGTGGAAAAGGTTATTTCTAATAAGGTTTCATATGTATGAAAATATAAATGAATAGGTTTAAGTGGTTTAACTGTTTAACTTATTAGACCTATTCATTTATATTTTTTAGAAATTCAAATCCTTTTGATGTTATAACTGAACCACCACGACCAACCAGTATGTTTACAAGTCCAAAGTCTTGTAATTCTAAAAGTATATTTCTAATCTGTTGCTCTGTCAAAAATCTATTTTCATCTAAAGCTATTTTGTATAGACTTTTTCTGCCAATTCTTTCTTTTAAATTATAAGCCTTTTTTAAATTATCCAATATAAATAAGTATTCATCTAAAGGTCTTTTAAAATTATAATCATGTTTTAGTGAGTTTTTATCTTTGTTAATGTTTAGTTGATGCTTTCCTATTTTATCGGTTACTTTATTACAGACATTTCTGCTATAATTTGAATCTATAGTATCCAATATGTATTCAGGTAAATCACATATCTCTATAACATCTTTTCCTAAGTAGCAGAAGTATTCTCCTAAGTTTCTTAATTCTCTCACATTTCCTTCCCACCTATACACTTTGAAGATTTCTTTTACTTCTTCACTTAGAATAAAATTGCATGGAATATCGTATTTTAGAGAGTTAAAAATCTCAAATATATCAACAGGTCTTTCTCTAAGAGGGTGTATTTTAAGAGGAAGAACGTTTAATCTAAAATATAAATCTCTTCTAAACATATCTTTAGATACAAGTTCTTTTAAATTTCTATTAGTAGCTGCAATTATTCTTACATCAATATCAATGACATTATTAGAGCCAATACGTCTTACTTGTTTTTCTTGTATAACTCTAAGTAATTTGGATTGTGAATTTAAATCCATTTCTCCAATTTCATCTAAAAATATTGTTCCATTATTAGCCAATTCAAATAAACCCATTTTCCCACCTTTTTTAGCACCAGTAAAAGCACCTTCATCATAGCCAAATAGTTCGCTTTGCAATAAATTTTCTTGAAAAGTACTGCAATTTACCGCTACAAAAGGTCCATCTTTTCTTCGAGAGGCACTATGAATTGATTGAGCAAATAATTCCTTACCAGTACCACTTTCACCAATTATTAAAATAGAGGAGTTTGATTGGGCCATATTATTGGCAATTTTTTTTGTATTAATGGTTTGTATACTGGAACCTAATATATCATCAAATGTATATTTACTAATATTGCCAGAATTGACTAACTGCGCTCTTAGCTTAGCTTGCTTTTTTTCTAGTTGTGAGAATTTGGTCATTTTTAATATAAATCCATCAAATACATTTAATTGTATATGTTTAATTTCTAAATTTATATCGACATGGTTTATTTTAATTAACTTTTCATAAAATGGAGCTTTATTGCTTAATATATTTTGGAAATTGATTTCTTTTATGCAATCACCAACAAATGCATAAATCATTTCATTTGCATTTATAGATAAAATTTTTCTAGCCATATGATTGTAGAATTGAATTATCCCATCATTATTAGTACATATGATTCCATCATCAATTATGGATAATAATAAATCAAATTGTCTTTCAAATTTATTTGCATCTAATAATAATTCACCTGTACTATAGCTTGTAGGAATTATCTTCTCCACATATTTTTTTATTAAGTCATCTTTTATTAGATGTTTTAACTTAGTTTTTGTAGCAATTTCAACAATACAACTTAAATCTATTATTCTATACTTTAAGTCTATGACTTCACAATTTTTAATTTTAGGTAAGATTTTTTCACCAGGAGTTAGAATTATAGCATCTGTAGGGGTAAACTCTATCTCTGGATAGCAAGGTAGGACATTGATATTGTCTATTCCTAATCTATGTATTAAAGATATTGTCTCTATTGCCATATCCTTACTTAGATTATATACATAAATAGTTTTATCTTTTTCTAATTTTGATATCATATCTATACTGTTCTTTTCAAATGTTAACTTAGGTACAATAATTTGAGCATCATAATGAGACAATTTTACTATCTCATCATACTTTAAATAAGCAGATAGAAGTATCAAATTTTCTTTGAAAAATTTTAAATTTCCTTCTTCAAATGAGTATAAATTTATTTTTATATTGTCACCTAAAAATTGTCTTATTTGGTCTTCATAAATTTCTCCAGCATCTTTTTTCAAACTTACAATAGCTAATTCCATTTGTTCCATTTTAACCTCTCATACAAATTTGACTTATTTTAGATTATATAACAATTAAACTAGATATAAATAATTTTGTTTAATTGTTATTATAAATTTATTATATTACACATTGAAATAAAAGAAATCGCTAAAATTGTTCCTTTTATTTTTGTTTTTTGTATCTATTTGGTATAATAGTATTAAAGCATATAATAATTTAGGCAAAATTTTTAAAGAGGAATACTAGAGGAGAATATAACATGAAAAAATGTCTTTACTGTAATAGGGATATAAAGTCGCCAAATAATAAATTAGCTATACAATATGATGACAATACAAATATATATCCATGTCGTGCAGAATGTAAGGAAAAAATTGAAGAATATATAGCAAAAAAACCTACGTATAAGTTTATAAATATATTAGAGGTTCTTTTAGGTGTGGGTGGAATATTCTGTTTTTTGAGTAAATGGACTATTGCAGCCCAGATTGTACTTGGAATTGATGCATTGGTTATATTTTTATTTCCATTAGCAGGGTTTAAGATGAATGGAAAGTTAAGTATGGAACAAACTAAGAATCAAAGTAGGTCTATCGCAATATCAATTTTAGCATTTATAGTAGTAATAACGGTATTATATTTTAAACAAGTTGGTAAGTAGAGCATAATTATATAAGACATCATTAGAGTATGAGGTGAGTTTATGGAAGAAAGAAAATTAGCACCAAACAATGAGAGAGAAGCTCTTATAAAAAGATTAAAAAGAATAGAAGGTCAAGTTAAGGGTATACAAAAAATGGTAGAACAAGAACGTTATTGTGTTGATATATTGGTTCAAATATCTGCTATAAGGTCTGCTATAAATAGAGTAGGCACGATTATATTGGAGAACCATATAAAAGGATGTGTAGCAGAAAGCATCAAACATGATGATGGTGAGCAAACTGAAGAGATGATAAAAGAACTTATGGATACTATAAATAAATTTACAAAATAAGGAGGCGGTTAGTTATGAATCAACAAGGATTTATTATGGAAATTGTTGATGATAGAACTGCGAAATTAAAAATGCAAAGACATTCAGCTTGTGCTGCTTGTGGAAAGTGTGCTACTACAGATTCGGCAGAGTCAAAGGAAATATTAGTAGAAGTAGATAACACAATTGGTGCAAAAGTTGGAGACCATGTAGAAGTAAGTATGGATAATATGAATGTATTAAAAGCAGCTGTAATGGCTTATATAATACCACTTATAGCACTTCTTGTTGGAACAATAGGGACTTATTATATATTAGGTGCAGTAGGGATAACATCTGGTGTTGAAGCCATAAGTGGACTAGTTGGAATTTGTCTTACAATACTTTGTTATTTGTATTTAAAGAAGAATGACAAAAAATTCAGAGATAGTAGAGAGTTTATACCAGTAATAACAAGAATATTAATTGACCTTTAAAATAATTATAATTAAAAATAGCAATGTACTTTTTAAATAAATACTCGATGTGTATTTGTAAACTTTTAGTACATTGCTATTTTTATGTTTTTATTTTGATTTTCTGTAAGGAATAAAGTTTTTTCTGATTTTTAAAAGATTCAATGTTCTTACAAAAGAAGTTACAACTAATACACCTAGTGCTATCGCGGCACTTAGAAACAGCGCATCTGTACCTTTTGACATGGCCAAAGAATAATTTTTTTGAATCAAAGATAACATTGTATTGTACAATCCAATTCCTGGTATTAAAGGAAGAATACCTGGAATTACAAATACAATAGCTGGTTGCTTTAGTTTTCTAGCCAAAGTTTCACTACATGCTGATACTAAAGCAGCAGCTATAAAACCTGCAAAAACTGCATTTGTAGTAAAATTAAATAAATAAACATATACAATCCAACCAATTCCACCAGTTATTCCAGCTGGAAGAAGTAGATAAGGTGGTGCATTAAAGAAAACAGCAAATCCAGCAGTTGCAATTCCTGAAAATAAAAAATGTAAAATCATTGACATATCAGTCATTAGAAAGGACCTCCTATTCTATACCATGTATCAAGAACAAAACCAACTCCAGAAGCAATTGCAATAATAATCATAGCTGCATCAAAAGCACGAGAAATTCCTGATATTAAATTACCTGATATTAAATCTCTAATAGCTTTTATAAAAGCAACTCCTGGGAGTAGTGGCATTATGGCACCAACTATAAGCATTTTAGGGTCATTTAAAATGCCTATTTCAACTAGCAGAACTCCTGAAAGTGCAATTAAAAAAGAAGATACTAAACAGGAAAACGCAGATATTGCACTTATCTTCATAGTTTTATCATAAGTAATTGCGGCAAATATTGCTATTATAAACGTAAGTATAAAATTTAATACAGAATTCCCTCCAAGCAAACAAGCAAAACAAGCAGATGCAATTCCTGTACAAGAGTAAAATAACCATAAAGGATAAGGTTTTACATCTTGGATTTCATAAAGTCGTGCAATGGCATTATCAATATCATATTCTTTGTCGCTTACAAATTCTCGAGAAAAACTATTTAATAAAGAAATCTTATTTAAGTTTATACCTCTTGATTGAATCGTTTTCATAAATGAAAAGCCATCAAATTTTTCATCAGAAATAATTATTACTGTAGGAGTTGTAAAAATATTTACATGATAAAATCCTCTTGACCTGCATATTCTAAGGACACTGTCTTCAACCCTAGATGTTTCAGCTCCATTTTTTATCATAAGTTCCCCTACAAATAGAGCTAATTTTAGAATATTTTTCTTATATTCAAGCTCCTCATTTTGATTCATAAATACACCTCCAAATTAAAAACCGTAATATTGAAATTATACCAAATTTTTAAGCAATATTCTTTAATATATATAAATTATATTATCTTTTTTTATTTCAAAATAGTCACATTTAAATTATATCCAATTAAAAAAATTAGACAATATTATTTATTATATTTTAACTTAAAAATAAAGAAAGTAACTATGTTAAATATGGAAAAATGGCAAAACACTTGACTATTAATTTGTAAAGGACTATAATAATAAATTATCATATTGATAAAAACGAAAATTAAGAAATGTCTGTAAAAATAAAAATTAAATAATAACTAGGAGGAGTAATATGTTTGAGAACTTGAAAAAAGCGGACCCTGAGATTTATGAAAGTATGAAAAGAGAGTTAAAAAGACAACAAAGAAATATTGAATTAATAGCATCTGAAAACATAGTATCAGTTCCAGTAATGGAGACTATGGGAAGTCATCTTACAAATAAGTATGCAGAAGGTTACTCAGGCAAAAGATATTATGGTGGATGTGAGTACATAGATGAAGTTGAAACTCTTGCAATAGATAGAATTAAAAAAATATTTGGAGCAGAACATGCTAATGTTCAACCTCACTCTGGAGCAAATGCAAATATTGGTGTATATTTTGCTATGTTAAAACCAGGTGATGTTGTTATGGGAATGAATTTATCTCAAGGTGGGCATTTAACTCATGGTGCTCCAGTTAATATTTCTGGTCAATATTATAAATTTTATGAATATGGTATAGACAAAGATAGTGGACTTATAGATTTTGACGAAGTTAGAAAAATAGCACATGAAGTAAAACCTAAAATGATAGTTGCAGGAGCAAGTGCATATCCTAGAGAAATAGATTTTAAAAAGTTTAGAGAGATAGCTGATGAAGTTGGAGCATTACTAATGGTAGATATGGCTCATATAGCAGGTCTTGTGGCTGCTGGTCTTCACCAAAATCCATGTGAAGTGGCTGACTTTGTTACAACAACAACGCACAAAACTTTAAGAGGACCTCGTGGAGGAGTTATTTTATGTAAAGAAAAGTATGCTAAAGCTATAGATAAAGCAATATTCCCTGGAATTCAAGGAGGACCTCTTGAGCATATAATTGCATCTAAGGCAGTTTGTTTTAAAGAAGCATTAAGTGATGAGTTTAAAGAGTATCAAGTACAAGTTGCTAAAAACGCAAAAGCTCTAGCTGAAGAACTTATTAAAAGAAACTTTAAATTAATTTCTGGAGGTACAGATAATCATTTAATACTATTAGATTTAACTAATAAAAATATAACTGGTAAAGCTGCAGAAAAAAGATTGGATGATGCTTATATAACAGCTAATAAGAATACAATTCCATTTGACCCAAATGGTGCTCTTGTTACAAGTGGAATAAGACTTGGTACTCCAGCTGTAACTACTAGAGGTATGAAAGAAGAAGATATGGCGGTAATCGCTGAGGCCATAGACTTATGTTTAACTTATGATGAAGAATCTAAGGCTAGAACATTAGTTGTTGGATTAACTGAAAAGTATCCTTTATATGAAGAATATAATATTATGGATTAATTATAAAGAATAATTAAATAAAGTATGTTTAAATAAAGTATGTTTAAATAATTATAATGATTGTGTATGTATTTGAATATATGTAGATATAAAGCCCAATTGGTATAGGAGATAATCTTCTATATTAATTGGGTTTTGTATTTTTTAATTAAAACTTTAAGATTTCTTAAGAATTATACTAGGTTTTTCTAAAGATTTAAAGTCTATACTTATAAATATAGTAATTAGAGGAAAAGAAAGACTTTAATGAGGAGGGAATCTTATGAAAGTATTAATTCTTACAGGAAAATTTGGTATGGGTCATTACTCAGCATCAAACTCTTTAAGTGAAGATATAAAAACAAAATTTAATAATTCAGAAATAATAATTAAAGATATATTTGAATACATTATGCCGAACTATTCAGATAAAATGTACAAGACATTTTCTATTCTTGTAAATCGGGGAAGTAGTCTCTATAATTTATTTTACAAATGTACAGAAAATGGAAAGAAAGATATAAAATTTACTTTTTCAGATTATTTTTTAACTAAATTAGACAAGTTACTTAATGAAATACAACCAACAGTGGTCATCTCAACTTTTCCATTTTGTTCACAATTAGTATCAAGATATAAGGAAAAGTATAATTCAAATCTTCCTTTGATAACATGTATAACAGATATAAGTAGTCACTCAGAATGGATTAGTAAAAATACAGACTGTTATTTAGTAGCTAGTAAATCTACTAAAGAAGAACTTATTTTTAAAGGAATAGATGAAGAAAAAGTTAAAGTTAATGGTATTCCAGTAAAAAAAGAATTTAAAAAAATAGAACATATAAAATATTCAAATAAAAAAAATATACTTATAATGGGTGGAGGATTAGGATTACTACCTAAATCAGAACAATTTTATAGTGAATTAAATAGTTTAGAAGGCGTAAAAACTACTGTAATAACTGGTAATAATAAGAAAATGTACTATAAGTTATCTGGTAGATATGAAAATATAGAGGTAGTAGGTTATACTAATGAAGTATATAGATATATGAAAAATGCTGACCTTATTATTTCTAAACCAGGTGGAATAACATTATTTGAAACGATTTATTCAGAGCTTCCAATATTAGCATTTAATCCGTTTTTACAACAAGAGATAAATAATGCTGACTTTATACTAAATAATAGAATAGGGAGAATACTTGATAAAAATAAAAAGTACTATGTAGATGAAATAAAAGATTTAATTTATGATGATGCTACTCTTAAAGAAATGAGTAAAAATATGAGAGAATTGAAAAAACAGTTTGATAATAATACATTAGAAAATATTTTATTTTCATTTGATGAACAAGGAGCGTGTAGAGAATGTATGTAGTAGGTTTAATTATAGTTGTAGCATTGATTTTTTTAATCCATTCAATTATACCTACATATTATAACAAACTATTAAATAAAGATGTGTTAAAAAATATGACTGGAGAAAATGAAATTGCGCTGACATTTGATGATGGCCCAGATAAGAGATATACAGAAAAATTATTAGATGTGTTAAAAGAAAATGATATACAAGCTATGTTTTTTGTAGTTGCAAAGAATGCTGAAAAAGAGCCTGAAATTATAAAAAGGATGTTAAGAGAAAATCACATAGTTGGTTTACATTCACTAGAACATAAGAATGCATGGCTTTACAGTTATAATTATGTTAAAAAAGATTTTATGGAAAGTGTAAATATAATGAAAAATTTAGGTGTAGATATAAACTATTATCGTCCACCATGGGGTCATACTAATCTATTTTCAAATTTATTTGTTAAAAAATATAATTTGAAAATGACCTTATGGGATGTAATGGCGGAAGATTGGAGTAAAGATAGTACAGTAGAGAATATTATAAATAAGTTAATGAATAGAACAAAAGAAAATTCTATAATTTGCTTGCATGATGCAGGTGAAAATTCAGGTGGTGCAGTAGGTGCACCTGAACGTACTATTGAAGCTTTGAAGATAGCCATTCCAAAACTTAAAGATAGTGGTTTTAAATTTGTAGCACCAGAAAGGATGTAGCTATGATAAGTAAAACTGAAAAGAAAAATAAATGCCTAGGTAGTGTCGCTTTTTTAGTTTTACTAATGGGCATAACAGGATATTTTGTTTTTAGAGGACAATCAATTGAATCGTTAATAAAATCATTAAAAGGTGCAAGTCCTGTGTTTATACTAATTGGATTTATGATGATGATTATATACGTTGCCTGTGAAGGTATAAATATATATTTAGGTATAAAAGCCTTAAAACAAAAAACTACTCTTTTAAAATGTATGGGGTATGCTTTTATTGGGTTTTATTTTAGTTCAATTACACCTTCAGCATCAGGAGGTCAACCAGCACAAGTTTATTATATGAAGAAAGATGATATAAATATCTCTTATTCTTCACTTATATTATTAGTGATTGTTGTCATCCATCAAGTAGTTGTATTAGCATATAGTGGAATAATGTTCATTATGGAACGTGAATTTATACTAAATAACGTAAGTGGTATGAATATTTTACTAATATATGGTGTAATAACAAATGTAGCCCTTGTAGTTGGAGTAATCGCAATTATATTTTCAAAAAAATTGGTCAACAATTTTATAATATTAATAACAAACTTATTAGGTAAGCTGAGAATAATAAAAGATGTTGAGGGCTCAAGAAAAGTTATAACTTCTCAGATTGAAGAATATGTTAAAGGTGCTCAGTATATCAAACAGAATCCAAAGCTTGTAATACAAATTTTAGCCGTAACTATTGTACAAATAACAGCTATGTTTTTAGTACCATTCTTTGTATACAAAGCTTTTCATTTATCAACATATACTGTATTTGAGATATTGGCAATACAATCACTACTGAATATTGCTGTTTCATCATTACCATTACCAGGGGCTGTTGGAGCTTCTGAAAACAGTTTTATGACATTGTTTAAGATATTTTTCCCAGGTCATCTACTAGTTCCAGCAATGTTACTTAGTAGAGGTATAAGTTTCTATGCATTTGTAGCTATAAGTGGTTTGATATGTATTATAGTACATGTAAAATCTTCTGAAAAAGTGAAATCAGTAAAAAAAGTTATTTATGCAAGATAATATTATATAGAGCATTTTATAAAGATGTCAATTTATGTATACATGTTAATTGAATCTTAAAGGTGTTTACAGTAGTAGAAAGTATTAAAACGTGTGACATTGCTAAGCTTTTGCTAATAAAGTATAATATTTTATATAGTTTGAAATATTTAAGAAATATAGCAAAGAAAGGAGTTTAGTGATGAATAAAGAGATTCCAAAAAAAATTTTAGTAGCTGACGATAATCCTGAGATTAGAGAAATCGTGGAAATACTTTTAACTGGTGAAGGTTATGAGGTTGTTATGGCAACAAACGGAGAAGAAGCTGTAAACTTAGTAGATAGTACGATTGATTTGATTATTTTGGATGTTGTCATGCCTGTAAAGACGGGGTTTGTTGCATGTAATGAAATTAGAGAAAAAACAACAGCCCCAATATTATTTTTAACTGCAAAAACTCAAGATTCTGATAAAGTTATTGGCTTTTCAGCAGGAGGAGATGACTATTTGTCAAAGCCTTTTTCATATTCTGAATTAATTTCAAGAGTCAAGTCATTACTTAGACGTTATTATATATATCAAGGAAAGGAAAAGGAAAGAGAGCCAAACATATTACAGACAAAAGAATTATATGTCAATTTAGACACTCAAGATGTTACATTGAATGGCGAACCTGTGTTTTTGACAACTATAGAATATAGTATTTTGGTTCTTATGTTGAAAAATAGAAAAAAAGTTTTTTCATCTGAGAATATATATGAAACTATTTGGGATGAACAATATTTTTATACAGCAAATAATACAATAATGGTGCATATTAGAAATTTAAGAAAAAAACTAGAAAAAGACCAAAAAAATCCACAATACATAAAAACTGCATGGGGAAAGGGGTATTATATTGATTAGCAAAATTAAGCCATCAAAGTTGGGTGTTATACTATTGATATATGTAGTAATCTCAGCTGCAATGGCTTTTATTTTAAATATACCATTTTACTCTGCTGTTGAATCTATAGTAAAAGATGTATCAGAAGGAAAAGTATACTTTAAAAGAGAAGTAGACCAACTGATGGATGATTTTCAAATTTATGTTAATGATAATAGAGTAAATTCAAATAATGGAGATGCTATAGCAGAATGGAATGGTGATAATTGGTTTGTTTCTATGAAAATATACAAAGGAAATAAGGTTTTTTATGATACATTATACTATCCTAATGAAGTGCCTGATAAAAGTGAGGAAAATGAATTTTATAGCAATTCTATGGCTAGACATTATGAGATACAATTTTCTAATGTTAAAGCTGATATAGTTGTAATAGCTTTATTTAGATTCCGATTTCAAAATTTTATAGATGCAATTTCTATTACCTTCATGGCACTTACATTTATTATAACATTCTTACTGTTATTGAGTAGAAAGATAAAATACCTAAGAAAAATAGAGATGGGTATAAAAATAGTGGAGAGTGGTAGTTTAAAATACAGAATTCCAGTCAAAGGGAATGATGAATTATCATCACTTGCATCTAGTATTAATGAGATGAGTCAAACATTAGAGAATCAACTTATAAAAGAAAGAGAAATGAAGAATAAAAATAAAGACATAGTAACTTCAATATCACATGATGTCAGAACTCCATTAACATCAGTAATATGTTATCTAGATTTGATTAAAGACCATAAATATAATAGCCCTGAGCAATTAGAGCAGTACATAAAAAATGTAAGGTCTAAAGCATATCAAATAAAAGATTTAACTGATGACCTTTTTACCCATTTTGTAAATTCTGGAGAGGAAGTTTCAAAAGAATACGAAAAAATAAATGCAAATGAATTTATTTTTCAATTGCTTTTGGATAGTTCATATACATTGGAAGAAAAGGGATTTCATATAACAATAGAAAATGAACTTTATAATCAGTATCATATTTATGTAGATGTAACACAATTTAGGAGAATATTTGATAACTTATGTTCCAATATAATAAAATACGCTAGGAGAGATAAACCAGTAGTATTTTTCATTAAAGTTGAAGATTCTAAATTATTAATCATACAAAAAAATAGAGTGAGTAATTTCTCTAAAAATGTAGAAAGTTTTGGGATAGGTATAAAGAATTGTGAGAAAATAATTGCTCATCATAATGGAAGTATAAGTGTAAACTCAGATGATAAAGAGTTTTCTATTGAAATATCTATTCCAGTAAAAGAATTATAAAAATTTAAATTGCATATTGAAGGATTGGTTATTACATACCTGTGAGCAAGTAACAAGTTAACTTACAAGACCATATAATATTATTATCTTAAAAAAAGGGGACATAATAATATGGTTTTGACAGGAGCACATTATATTTACATTATATTTATGGTAATTATATTAATTACTATGATTATGAAAAAGGATACAATAGTACCATGTATATTGGGTGTTTTTTTCATGGGATTGTTCTTTGAAAAAAATATATTTGGTGCAATAACAGCAGTGTTTAACTCGTTTATTATATCTTTAAATGAGTTGGGACCAATTATTTTAATTATAGCTATTATGGTTGCTTTATCTAAAGCATTAGAAGCTAATAATGCTATACAGTATATGGTAAGACCATTTTCAAAAGTTATAAAAAATTCTAATACTGCATTTTTTGTAACTGGATTTGTTATGTTAATTCTTTCTTGGTTTTTCTGGCCGACTCCAGCTGTTGCTTTAGTTGGGGCTGTTTTTTTACCTGTTGCTATGAGAGCTGGGCTACCAGCAATTGGTGTTGCAGTGGCATTAAATTTATTTGGTCATGGTCTTGCTTTATCTACAGACTTTGTCATTCAAGGGGCTCCAAGTATAACAGCTGGTGCAGCAGGAGTTGCTGTATCATATGTAATAAATGATGGTATGATTCTATTTTGGGTAATGGGAATTGTAACAATATCTATGGCATTTTATACATTGAAAAGAGACATTAATAAGGGAATGTTTAGAGAAGAATTAAAAGATTTTGAAAGTGAAGAAGTAGAAGAATTTAATGGGAAATCTAAAATAGCAACTATTTTAGTAGCTTTAGGATTTCTTGCGGATATAATTGCAATGTATGTATTTGACCTAAAAGGAGGAGATGCCTCAGCTCTTTTAGGTGGGACAGCAGTATTTTTAATAATCATTATAAATACCATAAATTTTGGCAAAGACAGTCTTGAAAATGTCTGCGAGAATATAATAGATGGTTTTGTATTTGGTATAAAAATATTTGGAGCAATTATACCAATAGCAGCATTCTTTTATATGGGTGAAGTTGCACCTTTAACAGGTGTATTTGGAAAAGTGTTAGCACCAGGTTCACAAGGTTTATTATCAGATATAGGGATAGCTCTTTCTCAAACAATACCACTTAATAAATTTGCTGTATCGGGTATAGAAACTATAGTAGGAGCAATAACTGGACTTGATGGTTCTGGATTTTCTGGAATTTCATTAGTAGGTTCACTTGCTTCTGTATTTGGAACAGCTATCAATGCAAGTGTTGGTGCATTAGCTGCATTAGGTCAAATTAGTGGTATCTGGGTAGGTGGAGGATGTCTAGTTCCTTGGGGGCTTATCTCAGCAGCAGCAATTTGTGGAGTTAGTCCAATAGAGTTGGCAAAACGAAATTTTGTACCAGTTATAACAGGACTGATTGTAACAACTATAGTAGCAATGTTTATTATTTAGTCAATTAAATAAGTGCTAATTATATGCAAATTAAAACAAACATTGATTATATACAAATTAAAAATAGATGTATAACTATAATTTATAATAATGATTTTACTAACATTAAGCTATACATCTATTTTTTATTGATATTCTTCTATTAAAATCATTTAATAAGAAGAATATTTTTATGTTATATTTTATAATGCTTAATACGCTATGGTAATTTACATTCTTTGGATGTAATTTAAAGTATTAATACTTTAAAAGCTCAAACTCATATCCTAGCTTTCTTGCATCTGATATAAAATCATTTAAAATTTCTGTACTAGTTTTGGAAACTGCATGTAATAGTAAAATAGAACCATCGTGTAAATTATCCATTATTTTTTTGCTTGCTTCTTCATGTGATGGTTGTTTTTCAGTATCCCAATCTCTGTATGCAAAACTCCAAAATATAGTCTTGTATCCTAAATTTTTAGTCATTGCTAAGCTTTTCTCTGAGTATTTGCCCATAGGAGGTCTGAAAAATTTAATCATATCCTTTCCAGTCACATCCTTGTAAAGTCTTTCAACATCAGAGAACTCATCATTAAAGCTTTTTAGATTACTTGTTTTTGTTGGCATAGATGGATGAGATTTACTGTGATTTCCAACTATATGTCCTTCAGACACCATTCTTTTAACTAAGTCTTTATTTTCTTTTATGTATGGAGATGTAACAAAAAAAACTGCTTTAACCTGATTTTGTTTTAAATTGTCTAGTATCTTTGATGTATATCCATTTTCATAACCCTCATCAAATGTAAGGTATAAAGTTTTCTGACCATCTTTTTTAGGTCCATTGTATAGGGCATCATAGTCAGAAAATTTAAAGTCAATGTCAGTATTTACTTCTGGGGTCTTGTGTTTAGTGTTTGGTATGTAAAACCAATCAAGAGTGGTGTTATCTAAAGAGGATACATCTAGCTTGTCACTATCATTATCAGTAGTATCTTGTTTTGGTGGTTTATCTGTTCCATCTGAAACGACAACATTGGAAGTATCCTTATCGCTATCTACTTTTTTAGTATCTTCTTGCGATTGTGTTTCTTTATTTTGGTTTGTATTCTGTTTGTTCTGTGAATTTGAACATCCAACAATAAAAAAAACAGATATAGAAAGTAGTGTTAAAAAATATAATACCTTTCTAAACATTTTGAAGCTCCTTTCTAAATTAACAACAATTGTATATAGTATTATTATAATTGTAAATTGTTATTAATAATAGTTACATCTTTGAAAATAAAGTCACAATTGTATTACAAAAGATGAATAATCGATAAATTTAAGAAAAAATGAAAAAAGTAGTTGACCATACTATGATAAGATGTTATTATAATAAATGTGCTCAACAAGAAGTAAAGAAATAACAAGCACAAATAAGTTAATTAAATGAAATGAACTTTGAAAATTAAACAGTAGGTTAATTTATAAAACAAGAAACAAACCATAAAGCCAGATATTTTGATAACAATAGTATCTGAGCCTGATAAACTTTTATTTGAGAGTTTGATCCTGGCTCAGGATGAACGCT